>CAXSHP010000389.1:0-2010 GCA_964236935.1 uncultured Sphingomonadaceae bacterium | reverse complement strand
ACGGCACTAGCGAGGAATGTTTTCGAACTGCCACCCGAGACCTTCACCGTATTCCCGAAAAAATCTACGAGTGCCATGCCAATACTCCCTGTTTCGCCCTCCCGATGTGCGAATTAATCCTAAGAAGTTCACTCGGCGTAAGGCGTTGTGGTCATCGCGCCGTTAAGCTTCATCGCGCCAGGCGCAGACCTAGCCCCGAGCGGCGTCAGCGCTCCGTCAGCGACCGCGAGAAGATCTGCCCCAGCGGCTCCAGCCAGTAGCCGAGCGCGGAACGCGCACGCAGCGAGACCTGCACGTCGACCGGGGTGCCCGGCCGGATCGCGGCGACGCCGGCGGCGCGCGACAGCGCCGCGAGCTCGCGTGGCGGGACCTGTACCGACGCCGAATAATAAGCACGGCCGGTGCGCGCATCGACGATGCTGTCCGCGGAGACGCGGGTTATCCGCCCCTTGAGCATCGGAATCTGGCGCCCGTGCAGGTTCGTCACCCGCACGCGCGCCTCCTGGCCGACGACGATCTCGTTCGCATCGGCGACGCTGATCTCGGCATCGATCGTCAGCGAACGATCGCTCGGGACGATTTCCATCAACACCTGGCCGGGCGCGGCGACCCCGCCGAGGGTATGCATCGTCAGCCCGACGACCTGACCCGATACCGGCGCGCGCAGATCGGTCTGCGCCAATTTCTCCTTCGCCGCCTGCCATTGGGGCAGCGCCGTCTCGAGCTGCGAGCGGGCGTCGCGCATGTCCTTGGCGGTTTCCTCGGCGAGGTCGTTGTCGACCTGGAGGATCTGCATCTGCGCCTCGCCAATCGCGTCGCGCAGTCCCGACGCCTCCGAACGGACCGATCCGCTGTCGCCGTCGAGCGCCGCGGCGCTGCGCTTGAGCGCGAGGACGCGGGTCTGAGTGGCATATCCCTTGGCGGCGAGGCTCTCGACCCCGCTGAGCTCCTGTTCGGTCAACGCCCGCTGGCGATCGATCGACGAACTGCGCAGATGATAGCCGGAGATCTGATTGCCGATCTGCGCAATGCGCTGACGCAGCGTCGCCCGGCGCGCCCCCGCGACGGCGTTGATCGCGTTCAGCTGACGCTGCTCGCCCGCCAGAACAAGCGCGGCGTCCTCGCGATCCTTGTCGTCGAGCGCCGCGAATTCCGCGGGCGGCGTGATTTCGGCCGCGCCCATGCGCTGCGCTTCGAGTCGCGCCACTTCGGCTTGCAGGCCGATCACCCGTCCCGCGAGCGAACGCTCCTCGGCCAGCGCCTCGCTGCCCGAAAAGCGGACGAGCACCTGGCCGGCGCGGACGCGCGAGCCTTCGCTCACCGCCAGAGCGGAGATGATGCCGCCCGCCAGGCTCTGGATCGATTTGCGCTCGCCCGAAACCTTGACGATCCCCGGCGCCGAGGCCGCGGCGTCGAGCGGCGCGACCGCCGCCCAGCCGACGAAGCAGACGAGGAACAGCGCGGTGACCGCCGCACCGGCGACGATCTCAACGCGCGCGTCGTCCACCTCGCGGGTGCGCAGCGCCGGAACGACAGAAGATAATGCGAGCTCGTGCATGGTTCAGGCTTTCTGCGCGTTGAGGGAGCGCACCGGCTGCAACGCCGACACCGGCCGCTCGGCCAGCCGCCCCCCGCCGAGGACGAGCAAACGATCGCAAGTGGCGAGGAATTCCCCGCTGTGCGCGGCCATCACCACCGTCACCCCGTCGCGCTTCAATCGTGCGAGCGCCTCAAACAGATTGGCCGCGGCGTCGGCGTCGAGATGGGCATTGGGCTCGTCGAGCAGCACGATGCGTGGCTCGCGATACAACGCGCGGGCGATGGCGATGCGCTGGGTCTGGCCGGCGGACAGGCCGCCGCCGCCATGGCCCACGGGCGTGTCGTAACCGCGCGGGAGCCGCAGGATCGTATCGTGCGCGCCGATCGCGCGGGCCGCGGCGATCGTCGCCGCGTCGACCTCCTCCGCCGCAGCACCGCGCCAGATGTCGAAACGCGAGATATTGTCGCGGA
>CAXSHP010000388.1:256-2042 GCA_964236935.1 uncultured Sphingomonadaceae bacterium | reverse complement strand
TATCAGGGCGGCACCGCCTCGCTCAGCGCGACCAACGGGACGATCGGCGTCCAGACCGCCCTCAATGCCAACGCTACCGGCCGCAGCGGCTCGGCCCCGGGCGTGGGCGGGACCGTGACGGCGGTGGCCGACACCGGCACGATCACCGCGCCCACCACCGTGCTCGGCACGCCGGGCGGCGCCAACGGCCTCGTGTCGATCGCCGCGACGGGCAACGGCGGCATGAACGCCAGCAACCTGTTCCGGATCTACGCCGACAGCGCGCAGCTCACTCACGTCACGCCGAGCCGCGCCACGATCGCCTCCGGGACATTCCTCGCCGATACGATCGGCGCGTTCGACGCCTCGACCACGACCGCGATCACCGCCACCAACGTGATCGATGTCCTGGCGGGCACGACGCTTGCCGGTGGCAATTTCACCGCAACCGCCGGCGACGTCGATCTCGACGCCTCGACCGGCGTCACGCTCGGCACGGTCAGCGCGGGCGGCAGCGCCACGGTGAACGCGACCAACGGACCGATCACGATCGCCACGATCACCGGCGGCACCAACGCCGCCAGCAGCGACCCCAATTTCCAAGGCGATGTCGGCGTCGCCGCGACGGGCGACGTCACGGTCGGCACCGCTACCGCGCTCGGCGGCGGCATAGCCAACAAGGGCCTTGTCGGCATCCTGTCGCAAAGCGGCGCAATCGGCGCCACGACCGTCAGCGCCAACGCCTCCGCGATCCTGCTCGCCGGCGGCAACGTGACAGTCGGCACCGCCATGGCCAACGGCCTGTTCTACGTCGGCGCGCCCGCCGCCGTGCAGACATTGATCCCCAACTTCCAGATCGGTGCGGACAACGACGATGCGAACGTGGCCGCGCTGGAGGCCGCGGGCGTCACGCGCGTCGGCGGAAACGTCGCCATCACCGGCTC
This sequence comes from uncultured Sphingomonadaceae bacterium, assembly GCA_964236935.1. GTDB lineage: Bacteria > Pseudomonadota > Alphaproteobacteria > Sphingomonadales > Sphingomonadaceae > Solisphingomonas. The sequence continues at coordinate 1,119 of CAXSHP010000388.1, read as the reverse complement.
GGTCACCGCCAATCGCGCGCTGATCGGCGCGGTCGGCAACGTCACCGGCTCCGCGGCGAACTTCGCGGGCAACGCCACGTTCGACGCCGGTGGCTTGCTCAACGTCAGCGGGCTCGCCGTCGGCGGCTCGATCCGGGCGACGGGCAGCAGCATCACCCTCGCCGGCCCGGGCGCGTTCAATGTCGCCAGCGCCAACGTGACCTCGCCGACCGGGGCGCTGACGCTCTTCGCGGGCACGACGCTGGACGCGGGCAATCTCTCCGCCGGCGGCGGCATCTCGCTCAACGCGGCGCAGCGCATCACCACGGGCAATCTCCAGGCGAACAACCGCATCTCCGCGAGCAGCGCGACCGGCCCGGTCACGATCCAGGACGCGGAAAGCGTCGGCGGCTCGGTCGGCGTATCTGCCGGCGGCAACCTATCGATCCGCAACGTCCGTGCGGCCGGCTCGATCTTCCTTACCAGCAGCGGCACGATCACCGCCGGCGATCTGACCGCGGCGACCGGTCCGGTCCTGCCGGGCCAGGGGGGCGACGCCGCCCCCACCCAGCCCGGTATCGCCCCAGGTTTCGATACCACCGTGATCCCGCGCTGCGACGATTGCTATACGCTGGCCCCGGTCGCGCTGCCGTTCACGGCGAACTATTTCGGAAAGACTTATTCCAGCACCTATGTCAGCAACAACGGCTATGTGACGTTCAACACGGGTCAGGCCGATTTCACGCCAACCGGCCTTGGTGCGGGCTACTCCGGGCAGCCGATCATTGCCCCCTTCTTCGCCGATGTCGATACGCGCGGCGCAGGCACGGTAACGTATGGCACCGGCACCTATAACGGCCATGCCGCGTTCGCGGCGACGTGGA
>CAXSHP010000388.1:0-246 GCA_964236935.1 uncultured Sphingomonadaceae bacterium | reverse complement strand
ACGCCGGGCGCCCAGCCTTCGGCGTGACCTCGAACGGTGTCGGATATTACGACGCCAACGGCGACAAGCTGAACAATTTCCAGCTCATCCTCACCGATCGCTCGGATACGGGCGCGGGCAATTTCGACATCTATTACAATTACACCAACATCCGCTGGGAGACCGGCGACGTCGACGGCGGCGTCAACGGCCTCGGCGGCACCTCGGCCGCGGTCGGCTACAACGCCGGCACCGGCAATCAGCCAG
>CAXSHP010000387.1:0-2053 GCA_964236935.1 uncultured Sphingomonadaceae bacterium | reverse complement strand
AGCCACGCCGCCATCACCAGATAATCGGCGGCGATCTCGAGCTTGAGCGCGCGGGCGTCGGCGATGAACGCGAGATATTGCTCGACTAATGCGAGGATCGAGATTTCGCGCAGATCGACCTTCTGGACCCGCGCCAGCGCCAGCAGCAGATCGAGCGGGCCTTCCCACCCGTCGATGTCGAGCGTCAGCGTGTCGGATCGGGTACGGCGGAGATCATCGTCGTCACGCATGCCGCCATCCTATTCCTTCGTCATTTCGGCGAAAGCCGGAATCCACGGATACGGACGGTAACGGTGCACAGCGGACGACGTCCATCGATCCTGACTTTCGTCGGGATGACGATGGGCTATGCGTAGCTCAGCAGCTCATCCCGTCGCGCAACCAATGCCGCGAAATCCTCGCCCAGCACCGGCGGCGCGCTCGCCATCGCCCGATCAAGCCGATCTCTCGCAGCGGGCGCGATCTCGTCCACCGCTTCCGCGACCGCGCGCATCTCCTCGAGATCGCCCGAGCAATGCAGCGCGACGTCGCAGCCGGCGGCAATCACGCCGGCGGCGCGCGCCGCGAAATCACCGGCGAGCGCCTTCATCCCGAGATCGTCGGACATCAGCAGCCCGTCGAAGCCGATCCGCCCACGGATGACGTCGCCGATGATCGTCGGCGACAGGCTGGCGCAGCGGACGGGGTCCCACGCCGGATAGACGACGTGCGCGGTCATCGCCATCGGCGCAGCGGCGAGCGTGCGAAACGGCTCGATATCGGTCTCGAGCGCCGCGGCGTCGGCTTCGACCACCGGCAGCTCGAGATGGCTGTCGGCCATCGCCCGGCCGTGGCCCGGGATATGCTTGACCACGCCGACCACGCCGCCGTCGCGCAACCCCTCGATCACCGCGCGCCCCAGCGCCGCGACGCGCATCGGATCGGCGCCGAGCGCGCGATCGCCGATGATGTCGTGCGCGCCGGGCTGACGGACGTCGAGCAACGGCAGACAATCGACGTTGATCCCGACCTCGGCGAGCATGCCGGCGATCGCGCGGGCATTGACGCGCGCCGCCTCGATCGCGGACACCGGTGCGACATGGTAGAGCGCATCGAAGCGCTCGGCGGCAGGAAACGCCGGCCACTCGGGCGGCTGGAGCCGGGCGACGCGCCCGCCCTCCTGGTCGATCAGGATCGGCACGTCCGCGCGCCCCGCCAGCGCGCGCAGCGCGTCGGTCAACGCGCGGAGCTGCGTACGATCGATGCAATTGCGCTTGAACAGGATGAAACCGGCCGGATCGGCGGCGGCGAACAGGGCGCGCTCGTCCGCGCCGACGGTCGCGCCGGCCAGACCGAAGAATATCGGCTTCACTTGTTCGCCCGCCGCGACGCGAGAGCAGGACGTGCGATCGAGCCGTGCCCCCGCGCAGGCGGGGGTCCAGCCCCGACAAGGGAGTCCTGGTCCGGTCTGGGCCCCCGCCTGCGCCGGGGAACAAGGCAGATCATGCCGGCATCGCCGCGACGCTACAGCACGCGCCCGGTGATCCGCGAGATCTCGCTCGCGACCATCCGCTCGACGATATCGGGCAGCTTCGCGTCGAGCCATTCCTTGAGCACCGGCCGGAGCAGCTCCCGCACCATCCCCTCGAGCGTATTGTCGCTCCCCGGCTCGGGCTTGACGATCAGCGCGGACAGCGCGTCGAGCGCCTGGCGGCTGGCGCTCGCGGCGGTGTCGGACACGAGCTTGGCCGCAAGCTTGACGGGCGCCGCTTCACGGGGCGTCTCGCCGATGCTGCTCGTCAGCTCGAGGACGTCCTCCGCATGCTCTTCCTGCTGCGGCGGCTCCATCGACGGGATATCCTGCGAGAAGATTTCCGGGCGAGCCATGGCGGCGTCATCGTCGAACGAGATCGGCTCGCGCCGCGGGCGCGTGGTCCGCGTGCTCAGCGCAGGATCGCCGTCCTCGGCGATGATCCGCTTGATGGAGGCGAGGATGTCCTCCATCGAAGGTTCGGGGGGGGTCGGCTCCATGAGCCGGTTATTCCTTATTGCGCCGGCGGAGTCACGGGGGTTT
>CAXSHP010000386.1:0-2058 GCA_964236935.1 uncultured Sphingomonadaceae bacterium | reverse complement strand
ATCCCGATCGCCTCGCCCGGAGCGATGGAAAAGGTGATGGCACTGAGGATTTCGCGCGCGCTGCCCACGGCGCGCACCGACAGCCCTTCGACCTCGATGCGCCCGGCGAGCGGCGGCAATTGGATATAGCTTTCGGCGCGCACCCCATCGAGCAGGCGCGTGAGATGCTGATAGGCGATCCGCGCGCGCAGCAGCCCTTTCCACGAGCCGACGACCTGCTCGATCGGGGTTAGCGCGCGGCTCAGCAGCAACGACGCGGCGATGATCGACCCCATCGAGATCTGGCCCGTGACAGCGAGCCAAGCGCCGACCGCGAGCGCGCCCGATTGGAAGATGATCCGGAAGAATTTGATCAGCGCGCCATAGCGGCCCGCGGCGAAGCTGGCGCACAGCTGGAGCCGATTGGTCTCGCGGCGATCGTCGAGCGACTTGGCCGTCAGCGCCTCGCGCATCCCGATCGCGCGCACCTCGTCGGCGTAAGCGGAGATCTGCGCCTGCTTGGCATAAGCGCCGGCGGCAGCTTCGTTGGCCTTCTCCATCGGCGCGTGGGTCGCGCGCTCGTTGGCGCGCGCCAGGAGGACGAGCACCAGCGCGGCGCCGAGCGTCAGCAGCCCGAGCAGCGGATGGAGCAGGAAGGTGACGAGTAGATAGATCGGCGCCCACGGCAGATCGAATACCGCGAGCATCGCGCCGCCCGAGATCGTCTGGCGCAGCGTATCGAACTCTCGCATCGCCTCGGCGCGCTCGAGCCGGCTGAGCGCGGCGCCGGCCAGCGCGGCGTTGAGCGTCGGCCCGGCGAGCAGACGATCGAACCGCGCGCTGACCCGCGTCAGCAGGCGGCCGCGCAGCCAATCGAGCGCGCTCAGCGTCATGAAGCCGGCGAGCGCGACGAGGCTGAGCAGCACCAACGTGCCCCCGCTCCCGCTCGGCACGGCGCGGTCATAGACCTGCATCATGTAGATCGTGGGCGTCAGATAGAGGATATTGACCAGCGCGCTGAATCCGGCCGCCCACAGCAGCATCGGCCGGCATGACGCCAATGCATCCTGGAGGGGCCCGTGGCCGAACGGTTGCGACTTCACCCTGCCCTACTCCTCAGATTCGGAAATTCGCGGTCCACCGAGCGCTAACCGATCCGTCTAAAGAGCCGCTTAACGCTAATGCGGGATTACCGCCGATGACGGCGCGCATCATGGCCTTGCAGCGCGGCAAAGCGATGCTAGTCAGGCGACGATGTCGCTCATCGCCCTGCACCAGCGCACCAAGAACCTGCTTCGCCGCAGCGCGATCGGCGATACCGCGCTCCATATCCATTGCGGCCTGGCCGTTTGGCTGGTCGCCGTGCTGCTGATTGGGAAGGGGCCGTCGTCGCCTTGGCCGGTGGTCGTCACATTCGCGCTGGAATGCGCCAACGAATTGCTCGATCGCCTCCGCAAGGGCGTCTGGCTGTGGCGCGACACGTTGCTCGACATCGTCCACACGATGTGGTGGCCGGTCGTGTTGTGGCTCGGCGCGAGGGCGCTCGACTCCGCGGCGGTTTCGCCTTTTCCGAAGCTGTGATACCATGCTGCACCGCACACAGAGTCGGCGCGCCGCGCGACGCACTCGACGGGGAAGATCGATGGCCAAGAACGTGATCGTGCTGGAATTCAACGAGCTGTCGCCGCTGCTGCTCGACCGCTTCATCGCGACGGGCGAGCTGCCCAATTTCAAGCGGCTGCGCGACGAATCGATCGTCGCGACCACCGACGCGGAAGAATCGCCGCCGGCGCTCGAGCCGTGGATCCAGTGGGTCACCGTCCATACCGGGCTGAGCTACGGCGAGCATCGCGTGTTCGAGTTGAACGAAGGCGCCAAGCTCGATGCGCCGCGGATCTGGGACATCGTCTCGGATGCCGGCGCGCCGGTGTGGATCTGCGGCAGCATGAATGCGGGGATCGCGGGCGAGACGATCAACGGCTATGTCCTGCCCGATCCCTGGGCGACCGGGGTCGAGGCGGTGCCGGCGACTTTGTTCGAGCCCTATCTGCGGCTGGTCCGCCAATATGTGCAAGAGCA
>CAXSHP010000385.1:0-2062 GCA_964236935.1 uncultured Sphingomonadaceae bacterium | reverse complement strand
CGACGAACGCGTCCTTCACCGCGTCGAACGAGCCGTAATGGTCGAGATGCTCGGGGTCGATGTTGGTGACGACCGCGATCGTCCCGTCCAGCCGCAGGAACGAGCCGTCGCTCTCGTCGGCCTCGACCACCATCCAGTCGCTCGCGCCCAGCCGCGCGTTCGAGCCGTACGAATTGATGATCCCGCCGTTGATCACGGTCGGGTCGATCCCGCCCGCGTCGAGCAGCGCCGCGACCATCGAGGTCGTCGTCGTCTTGCCGTGCGTGCCCGCGATCGCGACGGTCGACTTCAATCGCATCAGCTCGGCCAGCATCTCGGCGCGGCGCACCACCGGCACGCGCCGCTCGAGCGCGAGCTCGACCTCGGGATTGCCGCGCTTGATCGCGGTCGAGGTCACCACCACCGCGGCGTCGCCGAGGTTCTCAGCGGCGTGGCCGATCATCACCTTGATCCCGCGATCGCGCAGCCCTTGGACGACATAGCCCTCGGCGACGTCCGAGCCCTGCACCTGATAACCGAGGTTGTGCATCACCTCGGCGATCCCGGACATGCCGATCCCGCCGATCCCGATGAAGTGGATCGTGCCGATGTCGAGCGAGACGCCCCTCATGAGATCCTCCCCGTCACGGGGAGGGGGACCGCGCGCAGCGTGGTGGAGGGGGGCTGCGGCTTGGCGGAGCGCTCGTGGAGAGCCCCCTCCACCAGCCTGCGGCTGGTCCCCCTCCCCGTCCCGGGGAGGATTAGGGATGCGACCCCCCTCACGCGAACGCCGGCCGCAACGTCGTGGGGACGGCCTCGACCGGCGCCGGATCGAGCGTCGGGCGTGCCCCGAGCCGCTCGAGCAGATCGGCGAGCCGCGCGCCCGCATCGGGCCGCCCGACCTCGCGCGCGCGCCGCGCCGCATTCTCGAGCGACGCGGGCTCCAACCCCAGTTTCTGCATCTGCTTGGCGAGCTCGGTCGCGGTGAAGCGGCGCTGGCCGATCATCCGCGCGCCCCCCGCGGCCGCCATCTCGCGCGCGTTGGCGGTCTGGTGGTCGTCGGTCGCGGACGGATAGGGCACGAGGATCGCCGGGCGCCCGGCGGCGGTCAGCTCGGCGATGGTCGACGCGCCCGCGCGGCCGATCACGAGATGCGCCCAGCTCAATTTCGCGGGCAGATCCGGCAGATAAGTGGCGAGATCGGCGGGGATGCCGAGCTCGGCGTAGGTCGCGCGGACCCCCTCGATATCGGCGGCGCGGCACTGCTGCGTGACCTGGAGGCGGCGGCGGAAGTTGGACGGCAGCAGGCCGAGCCCCTGCGGCACGACGTTCGACAGGATGCTCGCGCCCTGGCTCCCGCCGGTGACGAGCACGCGGAAGATGCCGTCCTCGGTCAGCACCGGATAAGGCAGCTCGCGGATCGCGCGGATCTGCTCGCGCACCGGATTGCCGATCAGGTGGGTCTTGTCGCGATGCCGCGACGAGAGCCGGGCGACGTTCGGATAAGCGGTGGCGATCGCGTCGACCCGCCCGGCGAGCAGGCGGTTGACCCGCCCGAGCACCGCATTCTGCTCGTGGATCGCGGTCGGCAGCTGATCCTTGAGCGCGGCGAGCAGCGCCGGCAGCGCCGGATAGCCGCCGAAGCCGATCACCGCCGCCGGCGAGAACGTCTCGTACAGCCGCTGCGCCATGTCGCGCCCGGCGAGCACGTCGCGCACCGCCTGCGGCCAGCCCGCCGGGTTCTTCAGGCTGAACCGGCCGGCCGGCAGGATGTGCGTCTGCGCGCCCTGGAACAGCCCAGGGATGCGCGCGCCGCGCTCGTCGGTCACCAGCGCGACGCGATGCCCGCGCGCCATCAGCTCGGCGGCGAGCGCGTGCGCCGGGATCATGTGCCCGCCCGTCCCGCCTGCGGCGAGGACGAAATGACGCGCGCCGTCATAGGGAATAAGGCTCATCGGCCGCTCCACTTCACGACATAGGGTGACCGCGTCAGATACGGGTTGCGGCGCGTGAACGCCAGCAGCAGCCCGAAACCGATCGACAGCGCCACCATCGACGATCCGCCATAGCTGATGAACGGCAG
>CAXSHP010000384.1:0-2075 GCA_964236935.1 uncultured Sphingomonadaceae bacterium | reverse complement strand
TTGAAATCGATTGATATGATGTGCCACCATCCATTCGATGGATTTACACGGCATCGACCTCAACCTGCTCGTCGCGTTTGACGCGCTGATGGCGGAGCTCAGCGTGACGCGCGCTGGCGCGCGCATCGGCCGGACGCAGCCTGCGATGAGCGCGGCGCTGTCGCGGTTGCGGGCGCTGCTCGGCGACGAGCTGTTCGTGCGCGGACCGGCCGGGCTGCAACCGACGCCGCGCGCGCTCGACCTGGCCGAACCGCTCGGACGCGCGCTGGCGGAGGTCGAGCGGACGCTCGCGTTCACGCAGAGCTTCGATCCGCGCTCGTCGGCGGCGACCTTCACGCTCGGCCTGTCCGAGCATCCCGCGCATGTGGTGCTGCCGCGCCTGACCGAGCGGCTGCGCGAGGCGGCACCCGCCATCGTCCTGCGCGTTCGCAGCTTCACCGCGCGCGACGACGCGGTGGCGATGCTCGACGCCGGCGAGGTCGATCTCGCGGTCGGCGTCTCGCCTACCACCACCACGGCACGCATCCTCACCCAGCCGCTGTTCGAGGAGCGGTTCGTCTGCGTCCTGCGCCGCCATCACTCGTCGGCCGGGGCGCCGCTCGACCTGCCCGCGTTCCTCGCGCTGTCGCACCTGCTCGTATCGCCCGAGAACGAGCGGTTCGGCCATGTCGACGCGGCGCTGGCGAAGCGCGGACTCAAGCGCCGCATCGCGCTCTCCCTGCCGCAGATGTATGCGGCACCGGCGCTGGTCGCGCGCTCCGACCTGATCGCAACGCTGATGGCCGGGATGGTCGATGCCTCCGGTCGCGCCGGAGACCTGCGTGTCCTGCCGCCGCCGCTCGACTTAGAGCCCGTGCCGTTCGTGCTCGCCTGGCATCGCCGCAACGACACGCATCCCGCCCAGCGCTGGTTGCGGGGCACCGCCCGCGCGCTGTTCGCCTCTTCGTGACATCGCGTTAAGCTGTATCCCCTGCCTCATCTCCGTGTGCTCGTACTCGGTTGAGCTTGGATCAGCATCGCTGGTCGCTCCAGCCGGCGACATCGTGGCCGCCGAAGACCATCCGGCGGATGTCTGGCTGGACCAGGGACGATCTGAACCCCGGCAACGGAGCGCTCGCAGCTTCAAGGCGCTGCGTCTGGTCGGGCGTCAGCTTGAGGTCGGTCACGGCGATGTTGCTCTCAAGCTGCGACACCTTGCTCGCGTCGACCAGCGTCGAGGCGACGCCGGGCCGGGCCGGACCAGCGTCCAGGCGAGAGCGACCTGCGCCGGCGGCCGGTCCGGCTCGACGGCGACAGCCTTCAGCACATTCAAGCCCGCCCTGAACCAGTGACTCTAAACTCCCTCTCGACCCACATCCGGCCACTCAGCGTCAGGTTGCGCTTGCAAACTTAAAACGCTCATTCGTGAGAACAATCGTTGTTTCAGGACAGCACGCCCATCTCCTTTAGTGCGCCATGTCGCGTAGCGGGCGGTGAAGGTCGGTGACAGCGGCGCGGTCCTCCAGATGAAGGAGCCGCGCCTCAACGGCGTCTACTCGCGCCGCGCTCATGTCGCCGCTTCCGCGCGGGCGGTGACGTGGGTGATGACGCCGGCGAGCATGGCGTCGCGATCTGCCTCGGCTCTTTGGCTACGCCACGCCACGATAGCGTCGGGCCTGACCAGCACCGCACCTCCCGGCGGAACACCGAACAGCGTCTCAAACCCGCGTTCGTCGCGAAAGCTGACGTCCTCGCCCACATGCACCATGTTGATCCTGACGCCGGTGGCCGCGGCGACCTTGCGCGCGGCCTCGATCCACGACGCGTCGGCGCTGATGAGCGTGAGGGCGGCGGTGAACAGGTCGATCGTCGAGATGCGCGCGCCCGCCCGCTCGACCCAGGCGTGCGGAACGCGAGTGCCGGGCTGGCCTGCCCACGCGTCGGGGTGCGCCGCAGGCGGCAGGTCGGTGCCGGCGCCGATCACTGCCGTCGAACTGACCCGCTGGCCGAGCTCCATCGCCTCGGCCCCGTAAAGCGGTTCGTCCTTCAACGCGTCTCCCGCCCAGCGGCGATAGTCCGGGCGCGCAAAGGTCTGC
>CAXSHP010000383.1:0-2087 GCA_964236935.1 uncultured Sphingomonadaceae bacterium | reverse complement strand
CGGCGCGATGCGCGGCTCCGACCAGGTCGTTGCGCTCGGCCGCGACGGCGCGGGCCAGGATCGGTTCACCACGCGCGGCATGATCGAGGTGGAGCTGAAGCTCGCGCGCTCGGCCGAGGCGCTGGAGCGGTCCGGCCACATCGTTGCCGAGCGACACGTGGAACGTGCGCTTGCATCCGCCAGAGATGCCGGCCTCATCCTTTCCGGCGAACAGCGGGCAGCGCTGCGCCATGTGACAGCCACTCGCGATCTCGGCCTCGTCATCGGCTATGCGGGATCGGGTAAGTCGGCGATGCTCGGCGTCGCCCGCGACGCGTGGGAGGCGCAGGGCTACACCGTTCGCGGCGCGGCCCTGTCCGGCATTGCCGCCGAGAACCTCGAGCAGGGCTCGGGCATAGCGTCGCGTACGATCGCCAGCCTGGAGCATCAATGGACGCGCGGGCGGGACCAACTCGCGGCCGGCGACGTGCTCGTCATCGACGAAGCCGGCATGATCGGCTCGCGTCAGATGGAGCGGCTGGCGAGCGCCGCCGCCGAAGCCGGCGCCAAGCTCGTCCTCGTCGGCGATGCCCAGCAGTTGCAGGCGATCGAAGCCGGCGCCGCCTTCCGGCTGCTTACCGAGCGCCATGGCGCGAGTGAGATCAGCGCGGTTCGCCGCCAGACCGAGGAGTGGCAGCGCGACGCCACCCGCGAACTCGCCACCGGCCGCACCGGCGAGGCGCTGGCGCGCTACGACCAGGCGGGCATGGTGCATGCCGCTGAGCTGCACGAGAGAGCGACGCGTCGCATCGCTGCCGAGTTCCTGCGGCATGTCGCCGCTGCCGTGCCGTACCGGATCCATACGGTGCTCACCGATAATGGGACACACTTCACCGACCCGACCGGCGACGGCTGGACGCCCGAGGACATCAAGGAGATGCGGACGCAGAAGCTGCCGTTCCTCTGCCACGCCTTCGAGGCCGCCTGCGCCGACCTCGACATCCAGCACCGCCTCACCAAGCCGCGTCACCCTTGGACGAACGGCCAGGTCGAACGGATGAACCGGACGATCAAGGAGGCGACCGTCAAGCGCTACTACTACGAGACACACGACCATCTGCGGCAGCACCTCACCGACTTCGTCGCAGCCTACAACTTCGCTCGCCGCCTCAAGACCTGCGCGGGCTCACACCCTATGAGGCCATCTGCAAAGCATCGACAGATGACGCAAGCCGGTTCATCTCAAACCCGCACCATCAATCGCTGGGACCAAACACCTAGGGATTGAGGCGCGGATCGATCATCGCAGCTTCGAGGGCCAAGGATCGACCTCGAACCGCAGCACAAGATCTTCGCTGCCGGTGCGCGCCGGCTGGAGCGGGGCGAGGCCGGACGCGCCGCCGACTATATCGAGATCGCGCGCCCCGGGATCGGCCTCGACGCGATCACCCATCAGCAATCGACGTTCACCGTCCGCGACATGGCGCAGATGGCGCGCCGCCATTCGGACGGAAAGGAGCAGTTCGACCAGCTGCTCCGGGTAACGCTCGTTTCAGCATCGTCATCTCACTATTGAATCATCAAGTTGTTCAATACAACATGATGGAACGACTATTGGCGGAAAGTGGCGGTCAACCCGATCGTCCGCGGACGATAACCGGAATTCTTAAACACCGGCGCGGTCACGGCGTCACCAAGGTAATAAAGCTCGGACCGTTCGTTCAAGATATTATTGACGAACAGCGATAAATCGACGGCGCTGAACTGTGCACCGATCCTGGCGTTGACGAGATGCGACGCCCCCAGGTTAGGGTTAAACGGATTATACGAGATTGAAGACGGGTCAAGCTGTGCGGACTGGCCGTTATTATGGCTGTGATAGATATAATCGCCATAGACATAGCCGGTCACCGCACCGCTCAACTTGCGCTCATAGCGACCCATCAGCGTGACGCTCCAAGGAGGATTGCCGATCGTATCGCCATCGCTGACGGTAACCGAATTGGCGCCGGTGCCGCGCGACGGCCCCGGATAGCCGGTGGAAGTATATTTGGCGTCGTTATAGCCCACCGCGGCGGCGAGCGAGAGGCCCGCCATCGGGCGAACCC
>CAXSHP010000382.1:0-2099 GCA_964236935.1 uncultured Sphingomonadaceae bacterium | reverse complement strand
GATGGGCGTCGCGCCGACCGGCAACGGCCGCCGCGAGAGCTTCGCGCACGCGCCGCTGCCCAGGATGACCAACACCTTCATGCTCGGCGGCCAGGACGATCCCGGCGAGATTCTCGCGCGGGCGAAGAACGGCATCTACGCGAAGCATTTCGGCGGCGGGCAGGTCGACATCACCTCGGGCAAGTTCGTCTTCTCGTGCACCGAGGCCTACCGGATCGAGAACGGCCGGCTCGGCGCGCCGATCAAGGGCGCGACCCTGATCGGGGACGGGCCGTCGGTACTGACCAAGGTCCGCGCGATCGGCAACGACATGGCGCTCGACGAGGGCGTCGGCATGTGCGGCAAGGCCGGCCAGTCGGTCCCCGCCGGGGTCGGCCAGCCGACGTTGCTGATCGAAGGGCTGACGGTCGGCGGCACCGCGGCCTAGGGCGGGATGACACTCGCTTGAATCGTTCCCCCGCGAAGGCGGGGGTCCAGCCCTAACAAGCGGTCTTGGCCTGGTCTGGACCCCCGCCTTCGCGGGGGAACAAGCGAGGCAAGCTGAAATCATCCGGCTCTAGCCCCTCTCGCCGCTGCCTACTTTTCGGGCAGTCGTCCATCTTTGCCTAAGACTCGAGCGCTCGTCGCCCGAGCCGTTCGCCTCGTCGCGCTCAGCGTCCCCGAAAAGCGTCATCGTCGCCGAATGGCACGACGCTTGCGATGCGCCTTCCGCTGCACCGAGGGAGGCATAATGAAACTCGTCATAGCAATTATCAAACCGTTCAAGCTGGACGAAGTGCGCGAGGCTCTGTCGAGCATCGGCGTCCAGGGGATGACGGTTTCCGAGGTCAAGGGCTTCGGCCGCCAGAAGGGCCAGACCGAAATCTATCGCGGGGCCGAATACAGCACGAACATGGTGCCCAAGATCAAGATCGAGGTCGCGGTGCCGGACGGTCTGGCGGCGCGCGTCGTCGAGACGATCCAGCAATCGGCCAATACCGGCGCGATCGGCGACGGCAAGATCTTCGTGCTCGATCTCGGCCAGGCGGTGCGCATCCGCACCGGTGAGACCGACGAAACCGCGCTCTGAGCGAAAAGGGGAAAATATGAAGCTTTCGACCAAGATAATGGCCGGGATCGGAACGGTGGGCGCGACCGCGCTCCTGGCCCATCCCGCGCTCGCGCAGGCGGCCGCCAACGCGCCTGCTTCGCCGATTCCGCCGCAGACGATGGACAAGGGCGACAACACCTGGATGATGGTGTCGAGCCTGCTCGTGCTGATGATGTCGGTGCCCGGGCTGGCGCTGTTCTACGGCGGTCTGGTCCGCACCAAGAACATGCTGTCGGTGCTCACCCAGGTGCTGATGATCGTCTGCATGGTGGGCGTGATCTGGGTCTGCTGGGGCTATTCCGAGGCGTTCACCGCCGGCTCGACGCAGTTCGTCGGCAATCCCTTCACCAAGCTGTTCCTCAAGGGCGTCAACGCCGGTTCGCTGGCGGCGACCTTCTCCAACGGGGTCTATATTCCCGAACTTACCTACGTGCTGTTCCAGATGACCTTCGCGATGATCACCCCGGCGCTGATCGTCGGCAGCTTCGCGGAGCGCGTGAAATTCTCGCCGCTGATGCTGTTCATCGCGCTGTGGGTGACGCTGGTCTATTTCCCGATCGCGCATATGGTATGGTATTGGGAAGGCCCGGACGCCATGGCGCAGGCGGCGATCACCGGCGGCGCAGCGCTTGACGCGGCGACCAACGATGCGGGCTGGCTGTTCTACAAGGGCGCGCTCGACTTCGCCGGCGGCACCGTGGTGCATATCAACGCGGGCATCGCCGGCCTGATGGGCTGCCTCGTGATCGGCAAGCGCCTGGGCTATCCGAACGAGGCGATGCCCCCGCACTCGCTGACGATGACGATGATCGGCGCTTCGCTGCTGTGGGTGGGCTGGTTCGGCTTCAACGCCGGTTCCAACCTCGAAGCCAGCGGCATCGCTTCGGTCGCGTTCATGAACACGATGGTCGCGACCGCTGCCGCCGGCATGTCCTGGCTGCTGGTCGAGCAGGTGATAAAGGGCAAGCCGTCGCTGCTCGGCGCGGCCTCGGGCGTGGTCGCCGGCCTC
>CAXSHP010000381.1:0-2106 GCA_964236935.1 uncultured Sphingomonadaceae bacterium | reverse complement strand
CAGTCCAATCCGACCTACAAGTTGACGACGCCATCCCGCAGCTATGTGCTGCGTCGCAAGCCGCCTGGAAAACTGCTCAAGGGCGCGCATGCCATAGAGCGGGAGGTGCGGGTCCTGGACGGGCTGGCCAAGGCGGACTTCCCCGTCGCTCGCGTACATGCGCTGTCCACCGACGACGGCGTCATCGGTACTTGGTTCTACGTGATGGACATGATTGAGGGTCGCATCTTCTGGGACGCGGCGTTGCCGGACATCCCGCCGGCGGACCGTCCAGCCTATTTCGACGCGATGAACGCGACGATTGCCAGGCTGCACGGTATCGATCATCTGGCGGTCGACCTGGGCGACTACGGCCGCCCAGGCAATTATTTCGAGCGTCAGATCAGTCGGTGGTCGACGCAATATGTCGAGGATGTCGCCGCCGGGCACGATCCGAACATGGATCGGCTGATCCAGTGGCTGCCCGTTAACATTCCCGGCGGCGAGGAGGCGGCGATCATCCACGGCGATTACCGCATCGACAATCTGATCTTCCACCCCACCGAGCCCCGCGTGCTTGCCGTGCTCGACTGGGAACTCTCGACGATCGGGCATCCCCTGGCAGACTTTGCGTATCATGCGATGATGTACCGCATGCCGCCGCACATTGTGGCGGGGTTGGCGGGTGCCAACCCGACCACGCTCAACATCCCGCCGGAAGAAGACTATATCGCCGCATACTGCGCGCGTACGGGACGCGCTTCGCTGCCCGACTACGGTTTCTATCTGGCGTTCAACTTCTTCCGTTTGGCGGCAATCTTCCACGGTATCAGGGGCCGCGTCATCCGCGGCAACGCAGCGTCGGCAAGCGCTGCCGAGCGCGCGGCCGCTTTTCCTGAGCTCGCGAAGATCGCGTGGAATCAGGTCGCCGATCATCCGCATCATTCTTGTACATTGAAATAAGGACAGAAGATGCGTGTCGGCGTGCCCAGGGAGATCAAGAACCATGAATATCGGGTCGGTCTGACGCCCGATGCGGTACGCGAATACTGCGCGGCCGGCCACGCCGTAATCGTCGAGACGCTCGCCGGCGCAGCCATTCTCGCCGCCGACGATGCCTATACGGCCGCCGGTGCGAGAGTTGTCGAGACAGCGGAAGAGGTTTTCGCGGCCGCCGATATGATCGTCAAGGTCAAGGAGCCGCAGCCATCGGAGTGGCGACAGCTGCGCGAAGGCCAGCTTCTTTTCACCTATCTCCACCTCGCCCCAGATCCGGATCAAGCTCGCGGGCTGATGGCGTCCGGCTGCACCGCCATTGTCTATGAGACGGTGCGGGACCCTCACGGCGGCCTGCCGCTGCTCGCGCCGATGAGCGAGGTCGCGGGACGGCTCTCGATCGAGGCAGCGGGCATGGCGTTGAGGGGGAGCTCGGGCGGTCGTGGCGTGCTGCTGGGCGGCGTTCCCGGCGTGGCTCCGGCGCGGGTGGTCGTGCTCGGCGGGGGTGTGGTCGGCACGCATGCTGCACGGATGGCGGTCGGCCTGGGCGCCGAGGTGACGATCGTCGACCGATCGATCCTACGCTTGCGGCAGCTCGACGACATCTTCCAGGGCCGCGTACGGACGCGCGTGTCGACGATCGCGGCGATCGAGAAGGAGATCGCCACGGCCGACGCCGTCATTGGCGCCGTCCTGGTCCCTGGGGCTTCCGCGCCGAAGCTGATCAGACGCGCGATGCTGCGATCGATGAAGCCGAAGGCGGTGCTGGTGGACGTGGCGATCGATCAGGGCGGCTGCTTTGAGACGTCGCACCCGACCACCTATTCAGATCCGACCTATGAGGTCGACGGCATCATCCATTATTGTGTTGCCAACATGCCGGGTGCTGTACCGATGACGTCCAGTCATGCCCTGAACAACGCCACCTTGCCATTCGGGCTGGCGCTCGCCGGCTCCGGCCACGGCGCGCTACGCGAGGATGTAGGCCTGATGGCGGGACTTAACGTCAATGCCGGTCGCATCGTCAATGAAGCCGTCATCGAGAGTCTTGGCTTCTCCTCACTATGACGCCCCGTATGCTGACGGAACAGCGGCGAACTCGGAGCGAGTTGAACGCCGCCGACATCCGGC
>CAXSHP010000380.1:253-2118 GCA_964236935.1 uncultured Sphingomonadaceae bacterium | reverse complement strand
AAGCCGGGCTCGAGCCGATCCGTGCGGGACGCTTCTTCGTCCATACCGCGGCGCATGCCGCCGCCGTCCCGCCCGACGCCATCGCGTTTCGGATCGAAGCCGGACGCGCGTTCGGCACCGGCCAGCACGAGACCACCACCGGCTGCCTGCTGATGCTCGATCGAATGAAGCGGCAGGGCATGCGCTTCCACGACATCCTCGATCTCGGCACCGGCACCGGTCTGCTCGCCTTTGCCGCATTGACGCTGTGGCCGCACGCTTATGCGCTCGCTTCCGACATCGATCCGGTGGCGATCGAGGTCACCGCTGAAAATGCCGCGGTCAACCAGGTGCGGCTCGGCGCGGCGCGCGGGCGGCTGGGCCTCGCCGTCGCTCCGGGCATGGCGCATCCGCTGCTCGAGGCGGCGGCGCCCTACGATCTGATCGTCGCCAACATCCTGGCCGCGCCGCTGATCGCGCTCGCGTCGGCGGTTGCCGCAGCGATCGCGCCGGGCGGCTCGCTGATCCTCGCGGGGCTGCTTGCGCACCAGGCCGAAGCGGTCACCGCCGCCTATCGCCGCTATGGGATGCGCCCGGACGACCGCATCGATCGCGGCGACTGGCCGACGCTGCGGCTCAGGAAACGGCGCTCGTTCAGGCGGGCCGGTTGATCCCGCCGCCGTCGAGCACGTCGCGCACCTTGATCGCAAGCTGCGCCACCGTGAACGGCTTGGGCAGGAACGCCACGCCCGCGTCGAGCATGCCGTTATGGACCACGGCATTGCGCGTGTAGCCGGTGGTGTAGAGCACCTTGAGATCGGGCCGCTTCGCGCGCGCCAGATCGGACAGGGCGCGCCCGTTCATCTCGGGCATGACGATATCGGTGAACAGCAAGGCGATCTGCGGCTGCTGGTCGAGGATCTGCAGCGCCTCCGCGCCGTTCGCCGCCGAGATCGCGGTATAGCCGAGCTCGCGCAGCGCATCGACCGAGAAATGGCGCACGCGCTGCTCGTCCTCGACGACGAGGATGATCTCGTCGCTGCGGCCGGTCGGCAGCTCGTCGAGCGGCAGCATCGGCGTAGGCGGTTCAACCTTGCCGGTCGCGCGCGGCAGATAGAGCTTGACCGTGGTGCCCTCGCCGACCTCCGAATAGATCGCGACATGCCCGCCCGATTGCTTCGCGAAGCCGAACACCTGGCTCAGCCCCAGCCCGGTGCCGCGGCCGACCGCCTTGGTGGTGAAGAACGGATCGAACGCCTTGGCGATCACTTCCGGGCTCATCCCCGAGCCGGTGTCGCTGACGCCGATCATGATATATTGCCCCGGACGGACCTCGCCGCGCGATGCGGCATAGGCTTCGTCGAGATGCGCGTTGGCGGTTTCGATCGTCAGCCGGCCGCCATCGCCGTCGCCGCCGTCGCCGATGATCGCGTCGCGCGCGTTGACCGCGAGGTTGAGCAAAGCGTTCTCGAGCTGCCCGGGATCGGCGAAGGTCGGCCACAGGCCGCCGGCGAGCACGGTCTCGACCGCGATCTGCTCCCCGAGCGTACGGCGCAGCAGCTCGGACATGCCGGCGACCAGCCGGTTGGCGTCGATCGGGATCGGGGCGAGCGGCTGCTGACGCGAGAAGGCGAGCAGCCGTCCGGTCAGCGCGGCGGCACGCTCGGCCCCCTCGCGCGCGGTGGCGATCGATCGCTCGAGCTTGCCTGTGGTGTCGCCGATGCGGCGCGACGCCATGTCGAGGCTGCCGATGACGATCGCCAGCATATTGTTGAAATCGTGCGCGATGCCGCCGGTGAGCTGGCCGACCGCCTCCATCTTCTGCGACTGGCGCAAGGCCTCCTCGGCTATGGCGCGCTCATCGACCGCCATGGCGACGCGGCTCT
>CAXSHP010000380.1:0-243 GCA_964236935.1 uncultured Sphingomonadaceae bacterium | reverse complement strand
CGACGATCAGGCGCGCGTAGGCGCTGCCGGCGCGATCGCGCTCCTCGCCGACCTCGGTGATCTGGCGGCGATACTGGCGCAGGGCGATCGCCGCGACCCCCACCACCCCGAGCAGGCCGACGACGAGGCCGGCGATCAGCCAACGCGCGTTGCTGGCGGCGCGCGCGGCGATGTCGTTGAAGTGGGCCTGGGTCCGGTCGCGCGCGCTTTGCTGCTCAAGGCGGATCTGCTCCATCAGCCGGC
>CAXSHP010000379.1:0-2148 GCA_964236935.1 uncultured Sphingomonadaceae bacterium | reverse complement strand
CGTCGTGCTCGTCCTCGATGTCGCCGACGATCTCCTCGACCAGGTCCTCGATCGTCACCAGCCCGTCGGTGCCCGAATATTCGTCGACGACGATCGCGAGATGGGTGCGGGTCGCGCGCATCTCGGCGAGCAGGTCGAGCACGCCCATCGATTCGGGCACGTAGCGCGGCTCGCGCATCAGCGGCGCGATCGTGTCGGGTGGTGCGGCGCCGGTGGCGAGGATCGCGAACACGTCCTTCACATGGACCATGCCGATCACGCTATCGAGATCGTCGCGATAGACGGGCATGCGGCTGTGCCCGGCCTCGGCGAAGCGCGCGACCAGCTCGCCGAAGCCGATCGTCTCGGGTACCGCGAGGATGTCGCCGCGCGGCACCGCGACGTCGCGCACGGTGCGCTCGCCGAAGTGCAGCAGGTTGCGCAGCATCTGCCGTTCGATTCCGGAAAGATCACCGGCGCTCGGCGCGTCGCCCTCGCGTTCCTCGATCGCTTCCTCGATCTGGTCGCGCAGGGTCGGCTCGTTGTCGTCGCCGAACAGGAGGCCGCGCAGCCCCCGCCACAATCGCCCGCCGCTCTCGGCGGGGCCGCTACTGGAATCGTCTGGCATGATGGAGTGAAGCATTCCCTGTTTGCGCGATAAATAGAGCACTGGCCGTGCGTGTCGAGCGGCGAACCCAATCGAGCGGATCAGTCCTCGATGGCATAGGGATCGTCGATCCCCAGCGTCGCCAGCGCATCGCGCTCGAGCTGCTCGAGCTCTTCCGCCTCGACGTCGTCCTCATGTTCGTAGCCTAGGAGGTGGAAGGTGCCGTGGACAATCAGATGCGTCGCATGGGTTTCTACCGCGACATTTCTTTCGCGCGCCTCGCGTTCGCAAGTGGCGCGGGCGAGGATGACGTCGCCGAGCAGCACCTCGCCGTCGTCGCTGTTCGACAGCCCCTCGATCAGGTCGGGCTGGACCATCGGGAAGCTGAGCACATTGGTCGGCTGGTCCTTGCCGCGATAGCTTGCGTTGAGCGCCTGGACCTCGTCATCCTCGGCGAACTTGACCGAGACCTCGGCGACGACCGACTTTTGCAGCAACAGCCGCGCCGGGCTGTGCGCGATCGCGGCGTTGACGGCGCGTTCGGCGAGGGCGGGCCAATCGGTCGTTTCGGGCCAATTCCCGACGTCGGTCTCGACTTGCAGCACTAGAGTTCCCCGGCGAAGGCCGGGGTCCAGCTCCACACGCCGAACTGGGCCCCGTCCTTCGCCGGGGAACTGCATCTTTCCAAGGGAGAGTCAGGCATCGGGCCCCTCATAGGCTTCGACGATCCGCCCGACGATCGGGTGGCGGACGACGTCGCCCGCGCCGAAGCGGATCATCGACATGCCGGGGACGCCCTCGAGACGCCCGACCGCGTCGGCGAGGCCCGAGCGGCCGATGTCGGGCAGGTCGATCTGCCTGGGATCGCCGCACACCACCATCCGGCTGTTCATGCCGAAGCGCGTGAGGAACATCTTCATCTGCGCCGGCGTGGTGTTCTGCGCCTCGTCGAGGATGATGAACGCATCGGCAAGCGTGCGCCCGCGCATGAACGCGATCGGCGCGATCTCGATCTCGCCCGAGGCGATGCGCTTCTCGACCTGCTCGGCCGGCAACATGTCGTAGAGCGCGTCGTAAAGCGGGCGCAGATAGGGATCGACCTTCTCCTTCATGTCGCCGGGAAGGAAGCCGAGCCGCTCGCCCGCCTCGACCGCCGGGCGCGACAGGATCAGCCGGTCGACCGTGCCCTGGATCAACTGCTGCACCGCCTGCGCGACCGCGAGATAGGTCTTGCCCGTGCCCGCCGGGCCGAGCGCGAAGATGATGTCGTCGCGCCCCAGCGCCTCCATGTAGCGGATCTGCGTCGCCGAGCGCGGCACGATCGTCTTCTTGCGCGTGCGGATCATCACCGCCGGCGGCTGGCTGACATCCTGGCGGATGATCCCGTCGAGCACCGGCTCGGCCGACATCGCGATCACCCCCTCGACCGCGCCGCTGTCGATCTCCTGCCCCTGGACGAGGCGGTTGTAGAGGCCGGTGAGCACGTCGCGCGCGCGCCCGGCCTGCTCGGCGATGCCCTCGACCACCACCTTGTTGCCGCGCGCCGAGATATAGACGCCGAG
>CAXSHP010000378.1:0-2148 GCA_964236935.1 uncultured Sphingomonadaceae bacterium | reverse complement strand
TGACCTTCATCAGCGTCGTCTTGCCCGCGCCGTTGCGCCCGATCAGCCCGACGCGCGATCTGGGCGGTAGCGCGGCGCTCGCGCGGTCGAGAATGACGCGCCCGCCAAGGCGCACGCTGATGCCGTTGATGTTGAGCATGATGGCGCGCCCGTTAGCACATCATTCCGTCATTGCGATGACACAAAAGCGTAGCCGCGGCTGGGTAGCTGTTCCCCCATTCCTGCAACGGGGGTTTGCACCGATGACCGATTCCACGCTGATCTGCGGCTATAGCGACGGCGACGTCGATACCAATCGCTCGGACAACCCATCGCTCCACGATCTCGTTGCCCAGCGTTACTCGCGCCGCCACACCTTGCTCGGCGGGCTGTCGGTCGGCGCCGCGGCGTTCCTCGCCGGTTTGCCGCTCGCCGCCTGCGGCAGCGACAATGACGCGCCCACCGTCGACGGTGGCGGCGCGCGCTCGGCGAGCTCGGGCAAGGCGATCCCGCTGACCGGCACCGCGACCGACGACGGCACGCTCGCGAGCACCATCTGGACGCAGGTCTCGGGTCCGCCCGTCACTTTGTCCGACGCCAGCACGCTCAACGCCAGCTTCATCGCCCCCAGCGTCGCCGCCTCGACCGCGCTTACCTTCCGCCTCACGGCGACCGACAACAAGGGCAAGGTCTCCACCGCCGACAGCACCGTGACGGTGGATCCCGCCAAGCTCGATTTCACCGCCGTCGCCAAGAACCAGGACGACGTCGTCACCCTCCCCGCCGGCTACACCGCGACGATCCTCTATCGCACCGGCGATCCGATCGACGCCGCCACCCCGGCCTATGCCAATGACGGCAGCGACACCAATTTCAGCCACCGCGCCGGCGATCATCACGACGGCATGTCGTTCTTCGGCCTCGCCGCGACCGGCACCGCGCCCGATGCAGCGAACAGCGCGCACGGGCTGCTCGTGCTCAACCACGAGAACATCAACCAGAAATATCTCCATCCCAACGGCCCAAGCCCCAATCCGCGCCCCGAAGCCGAGGCGATCAAGGAGATCGAATGCCACGGCGTCAGCGTGGTCGAGATCAGCCGCGCGGCGACCTGGAGCTATGTCCAGTCGTCCGCGTTCAACCGCCGCATCACCCCGCTCACGACGATGGCGTTCAGCGGCCCGGTGCGCGGCAATGCGGCGCTCAAGACGCTTTTCTCGACCGATGGCACGCAAGCACGCGGCACCTTCAACAATTGCGCCAACGGCTATATGCCGTGGGGCGATTACCTCACCAACGAGGAGAATTGGGCCGGCTATTTCCGCCGCGACGCCGGTGACGATGCCACCCGCGGCGGCCCCACCGCCAAGGAAGTCGTCTCGCTCAACCGCTACGGCGTCCGTCAGGGTGCGCCTGGCAATTTCGGCTGGTCGACGGTCGTTCCCGCCGATCCCGCGAACACGCTCTACGCCCGCTGGAACGCGACGGTCGTGCCCGGCGCCCCGGCCGACGGCACCGGCGATTTTCGCAACGAGCCTTTCCAGTTCGGCTGGGTGGTCGAGATCGATCCGTTCGATCCCAGCTCGACCCCGCGCAAGCGCACCGCGCTCGGCCGGATGAACCACGAAGGCTGCTGGCCCTCGGTTCCGGTCGCCGGCCGCAAGCCGGCCTTCTACATGGGTGACGACGCCGCCAACGAATATGTCTACAAGTTCATCTCGGACACGCCGTGGGAAGCCGCCGATGCGACTCCGGCGAACCGCCTCGCGACCGGCGACAAATATCTCGACGCCGGCACGCTCCATGTGGCGAAATTCAACGCCGACGGCTCGGGCCAATGGCTCCCGCTGACGTTTGGCGCCGGCCCGCTGACCGCCGCCAACCCGGCCTATCCGTTCGCCGACCAGGCCGACGTGCTGATCAACGCCCGCCTCGCCGCCGACGCGCTCGGCGCCACCAAGATGGATCGCCCCGAATGGACCGCGGTCAATCCCAAGACGGGCGAGATGTATCTCACGCTGACGCAGAATACGACGCGCACCTCGGCCACCACCGACGCCGCCAATCCGCGCGCCTACACCGATCCCAAGATCGGCGGCGGCCAGACCAACGGCAACGCCAACGGCCACATCATCCGCCTGCGCGAGACCGGCGACACCTCGGAGGCGA
>CAXSHP010000377.1:0-2165 GCA_964236935.1 uncultured Sphingomonadaceae bacterium | reverse complement strand
CGGCCATTGTGCCCGATCACGGTCGCGCCCGCCTTGATCGCGCGATCGGCGAGCAGGATGTCGCCGGTCACGACGATCGTCGCGGCGCTCGCGGCCGCGGCGATCCAGTCATCGGCCGCGTCGAACCCCGAGCCGACCACGATACGCTCGAACAGGGGCTCGGCGGGCACGCGGATGAACCCGTTGGCGACGATCGCGACCGGCACCGCGTGGCGCCGCGCGACCTTGTAGATCTCCTCCTTCACCGGGCAAGCGTCGGCGTCGACGAGGATCTGGAGCTGGACCATGCCATACCGTAAGGCGGGCGGGGGCAGTCTGTTAAGAGGAATCGGGCTAGTCAGCGCCCATGCGCCCCGTCCGCGTCCACCTGATCGCCGCCGCGCGGCCCAATTTCATGAAGGTCGCGCCGCTGTGGCATGCGCTGACCGCCGCCGCCGACTTCATCCCGGCGCTGGTCCACACCGGCCAGCATTATGACGCCAACATGTCCGACGCGATCCTCGCGGACCTCAAGCTGCCCGCGCCCGTCCATCATCTCGGCGTCGGATCGGGCAGCCATGCCGAGCAGACCGGGCGGGTGATGATCGCCTATGAGGCGGTGATCGCGCAGGATCGGCCCGATTGGCTGGTGGTGGTCGGCGACGTCAATTCGACGCTGGCGTGCGCGCTGGTCGGGGTCAAGGCGGGGGTGCCGACGGTGCACCTCGAGGCGGGCCTGCGCAGCCGCGACCGGGCGATGCCCGAGGAGATCAACCGGCTCGCGACCGACGCGATCTGCGACGTGCTGTGGACGCCGTCGCCCGATGCCGAGCGCAACCTCGCCGCCGAGGGCGTGCCGGCGGAGCGGATCACCGCGGTGGGCAACATCATGCTCGACAGCCTCGAATTGACCCGGCCGGCGATCGCGGCGGCGGGGGTGGCGGCGACGCTGGGCCTAGCCGCGCGCTATGGCGTGGTGACGCTGCACCGGCCGTCGAACGTCGACGTTGCCGAGCGGCTGACGGCGCTGGTCGACGCGTTGATCGTGGTGCAAGCGGAGCTGCCCCTGGTCTTCCCCGCCCATCCGCGCACGGCGGCCCGGCTCGCGACGGCGGGGCTCGACGCCAGGCTGCGCGCGGCAGGCGTGCTGCTGGTCGAGCCGATCGCTTATGTCGGCTTCATGAGCCTCGTCCTCGGCGCTGCGGCGGCGATCACCGATTCGGGCGGAATCCAGGAAGAGACGACCTATCTCGGCATCCCCTGCCTGACGCTGCGCGACAATACCGAGCGCCCGATCACGATCGAGCTGGGGACCAACCGGCTCGTCACTGCCGCGACCTTGCCGGGTGCGTTGCGCGCGGGCTTGGCGGCGGACCGAACGGAACGGACGAAGCCACCGCTGTGGGACGGGCGGACGGCGGAGCGCTGCGTGGACGATCTGCGGCGGCGGAGTGCCGCTGCTCGATCGCTGTAAGTACAGCGGACGGGTGACGAATAGTAGGCGACCTTGTATCTCCCCCTCATGTCTAAGCCCGCCACCGGCCTCCCCAGCCGCGACCAGATCCTGCGCTTCATCGAAGCGAGCGACACGCCCGCGGGCAAGCGCGAGATCGCCCGTGCGTTCGCCCTGCACGGGCACGACAAGATCATGCTCAAGGCGCTGCTCAAGGACATGGCCGACGAAGGGCTGATCGACAGCGCGTCCGGCCGCGCGTTTCACAAGATGGGCGGGGTGCCCAAGGTCACCGTGCTGCGCGTGGTCGACATCGACGGCGACCAGGCGGTGGCCGTGCCCGAGCAATGGCACGGCGAGGGTCCGCCGCCGAAGCTGCGCGTGGTCGAGCGCAAGCGCGGGTCGGCGCTCGGCGTCGGCGATCGCATCCTCGCGCGGACCGAGGAGGCGGGCAGGGGTTGGCTCGCGCATCCGATGAAGCAGCTCGCACGCGGCGAGGAATTGGTGCTCGGCGTGGTCCACCAGGAGGGTGAGCGGCTGTGGCTCAAGCCGGTCGACAAGCGCGAGCGGCGCGAATGGCCGATCTCGGACGTCGGGCCGGCGGCGGTGGGCGACCTCGTGCTCGCGGAGAAGAGCGGCCGGCCGCCGCGCATCTCGGCGCGCGTCACCGAGCGGCTGGGCGATCCGTTCGCGCCGCGCAGCTTCAGCCTGGTCGCGATCCACAAGTTCGGCA
>CAXSHP010000376.1:0-2167 GCA_964236935.1 uncultured Sphingomonadaceae bacterium | reverse complement strand
CGCCACCGGCTCTATTCCGCGTTCGCCAAGATGCGCGAGCAGATCGATCGGATCACCAGCCAGGCCGAGTTCGGCACCGGCGGCGAGCATCACGACGTGCTCGAGACCTACAAGATGTTCGCTTACGACGAAGGCTGGAGCCGGCGGATCAACGAGGCGATCGATTCCGGGCTGACCGCGGAAGCGGCGATCGAGCGCGTCCAGCAGCGCACCCGCCAGCGGATGCGCGAGATCCGCGATCCCCTGCTCGCCGATCGCATGCACGATCTCGAGGATCTGTCGAACCGGCTGCTGCGGATCGTGTCGGGCCAGCTCGGCACGGCGGCGCAGCTCGGCCTGCGTCAGGACGCGATCCTGATCGCGCGCAATCTCGGCCCGGCCGAACTGCTCGAATATGACAAGCGCCGCCTCAAGGGCGTGATCCTCGAGGAGGGATCGCTGACCGCGCACGTCATCATCGTCGCGCGCGCGATGGGCGTGCCCGTGCTCGGCCGGGTCAACGACGTCCGCCGCGCGGTGGCCGAGGGCGATCCGCTGCTACTCGACGTCGGCGAGGGGACTGCCCTGGTCCGGCCGAGCGGACCGATGGAGGAAGCGTTCGAGGTCAAGCTCGAGATCACCCAGAAACGCCGCGCCGAATTCGCCGCGATGCGCGATCTGCCGCCGATCACCACCGACGGCCTGCGCATCACGCTGATGGTCAACGCCGGCCTGCGCGACGACATCGCCGCGCTCGACGTCACCGGCGCCGACGGCATCGGGCTGTTCCGCACCGAATTCCAGTTCCTCGTCGCCGCCACCCTGCCGCAGCGCGAGCGCCAGCAGCGGCTCTACCACGACGTGCTCGACATCGCCGGCGATCGGCCGGTGATCTTCCGGACGGTCGATATCGGCGGCGACAAGGCGCTGCCGTACCTGGACGCGGGCACCCACGAGGAGAATCCGGCGATGGGCTGGCGCGCGCTGCGGCTCGCGCTCGGTCGCGATGCGCTGATGAAGGCGCAGGCGCGCGCGCTGATCGAGGCGGCGGCGGGGCGCACGCTCAACGTGATGTTCCCGATGGTCTCCGAGCCGTGGGAATTCGATCAGGCGCGCGCCTTGTTCGAGACGCAGCGCGCGTGGATCGCCGGGCGCAACCGCCGGCTGCCGACCGCGATCCGCTACGGTGCGATGCTCGAGGTGCCGGCGCTGGCCGAGGTGCTCGACATCCTGCTGCCCAAGCTCGAGTTCCTGTCGATCGGCACCAACGATCTTACCCAGTTCCTGTTCGCCGCCGATCGTTCGCATCCGAAGCTCGCCGAACGTTACGATTGGCTGAGCCCGGCGATCCTGCGCTTCCTCCGCCGGGTGACGCGCGAAACGCAGGCGGCGGGCGTCCAGCTCGGCGTGTGCGGCGAGATGGGCGGGCGGACGCTCGAGGCGATGGCGCTGATCGGGCTCGGGGTCGAGCGGCTGTCGATCACCCCGGCGGCGGTCGGCCCGGTCAAGGCGATGATCCGCTCGCTCGACGCGGCCGCGTTGCGCGCGGCGATGCAGCACTGGCTGGCCGCCCCGCCGGCCGACATGCGCGCCACGCTGCTCGGCTGGGCGCAGGCGCAGGGCGTCGCGATCGTCTGAGCGTTGCCGCCGGCGGACGCATGGTGAACGCAGCATTTGACAATTGTCGGTTTACAAGGCGACAGTCCGCCAAACCGTGACCCAGTCGCGGAACCGGAGAGTTCGCATGCGCGGGGCCCGTACCGGATGAGCAACGTCGAGGACGCTGGGGGACTGTTTCCGGCACGGGTCGGCGATCGTCTGCGCGTCGCGCGCGACGCCAAGGGGCTGACGGTCGAGGAGGTCGCGCGCGAGACCCGCGTGCCGAGCCGCCATCTCGAGACGATCGAAAGCGGCGATCTGTCGCGGCTGCCCGCGGCGCCCTACAGCGCGGGCTTCATCAAGGCCTATGCGCGGGTCGTCGGGCTCGACGAGGCGGAACTGTCGCGCGCGTTCCGCGACGAGCTTGCCGACGCCGACATCGAGCGGATCGACATGGCGCCGTTCGAGCCGGCCGATCCATCGCGCATCGTGCCGCGGACGTTGGCGTGGGTCGCCGCGTTGATCGCGGTCGCGATCGTGGTCGGCTATGCGGTCTGGCGCAGCCAGGTCGGCGGCGATGCGGAGACCC
>CAXSHP010000375.1:0-2221 GCA_964236935.1 uncultured Sphingomonadaceae bacterium | reverse complement strand
GTGAAGCCGGCCTCGTCGCGCGGACGCGGCGCGCTCATGCCGGCGCGCTGCGCTCGGCGACCGTATAGCCGTCCGGGCTGGCGACGAGGATCGCGAGCGTCCGCGCGCAGCTGCCGTCGGCGCGGAACCGGACGGCCCCGGCAACCCCGTTGAATCCCGCCGCGCCGAGCAAGGCATCGCGATCGATCACGCCCGCCGCGCGCATCGCCCCGGCGATCCCGGCCGCATCATAGGCCAAGGCCGCGATCGCCCCCGGCGCGGTGCCGTTGCGCGCTTCATAGGCGCGCGCGAAGTCGGCGAAGCCGGCGGGATCGGGCGCGGCCAGCCAGGCACCGTCGAGCACCGCGAGCGCGGCCGGCGCATAATCGAGCGCCTGGAGCGTGCCGAGCAGCTGCACGTCGCTCCCTCGCAGAGCGCGCGCGGTGTCGAGGAACGGTGCTCCGCCCTCGGGCGCGAGGATCGCGTCCGGCGGGCCGCCGGCTGTGCGCAGCGCCGCGGGCAGCCCGGCGGGCTCGATCGCCGTCAGGGTCAGCCCGAGTTCGTTCTGCAGACGCCGCGCGGCGTCGAACGACTGGCGGCTCCAACCGCTGTCGGGCCCGATCAGGGCGATGCTGCGCACGCCGCGGCGGCGGGCATAGCGCAGCACCGCCTCCGTCAGCTGCGGCGCCGTGATCCCGAGCAGGAACGCCCCGCTCTCGAGCAGCGCCGCGTCGTTGCTGAAGCTGAGCACGGGTATCCGCCCCGCGACCGCGGCCAGCACCGGGCGCACCTCGGCGGCGAACAGCGGGCCGAGGATCATGCGCGCCCCGCGCCGTATTGCCTGGGCCGCGGCGGCGGCCGCTCCGGCAGGCGTGCCCTGCGTGTCGAGCACGATCAGTTCGTCATTGCGTCCGCTTGGCGGTTGCGCGAGCGTGGCGGCGCGCTGCATGCTGATCCCGATCGTCGCCGACGCGCCGGTCAGCGGGACGAGCAGCGCGACGGGCTGGCGCTTGGGGCGCGGGCGCGCCGCGAACGAAGGGCAGGGGGCGAAGGATGCGGTTGCGCAGAGGACCAGGCCCGATCGCAGATAGGCCAATGCGCGGCGACGATCGGCTTGCACGTCAGCTTCCCTTGTTCGATCCGCGGCGGGCGGGCACATTCGCCGCGCTCGGCCTTGCGGCATATCTGATCGCCTTGCTCGCGGCCATTCCCGCCGGCCTGTTCGTCCCGGCAAACGGTCCGCTGCTCGAGGTCGACGGGACGATCTGGCACGGCGAGGCGGCGCTCGACGGCGGCGATCGCCTGCGCTGGCGGTTTGCGCCGCTGCGTTCGCTGGTCAATCTCGGCTTTGCGGTCGATTGGCGGGTGGACGGCGCGGCGACCGATCTCGGGGGCGGGGCGGTGCTCGCTGCGGGCGGACGCGTGGCGCTCGACAGCATCAGCGGGCGGGCCGATGGGGCGCTGCTGCGCGCGGCGGCCCCGGGGTTGCCGTTCACCTGCGAGCTCGACCTCCAATTCGATTTGCCGACGCTGCGGCTCGGCGGCGCGGACCAGCGCGCAGCGGGCGAGATCCGCAGCGACGCGGGCGGCTGCCGCCCCACGGCCGATCCCGCCGCATCGCCGACCGCGGTCCCGCCGCTGCTCCTCGTCGCCGAGCCCGACGCGCGCCACGGCACGGCTTTCTCGATCGTGCCGCTCGGCCAGCGCCGCACCCGCCTGGTCGACGGCACGCTCGACCGCGACGGCCGGCTGCGGGTCACGATCGGCCGCGCCGGAGCGGCGGTGCTGCCGTTCGCCGCGCCCAACGGCGGGCTGTCGCTCGAGACGCAGCTGTAGGTCACATCGCGACGATATTGTTGAGATTGATGATCGGCAGCAGGATCGCCAGCACCATCAGCATCACCAGCCCGCCCATCAGCAGCAGCACCGCCGGCTCGACCAGCGCGACGATCGTCGTGACGAGCGAATCGAGCTCGCGTTCGAGTTCGGCGGCGCCGCGGCCGAGCGTCGCGCCGAGCTTGCCGCTGCTCTCGCCGCTGGCGACGATCGCGATCAGCATCGACGGGAAGATCGCCGCCTCGGTCATCGCGGCGGACAGGCTGGCGCCCTCGCGCACGCGCGTCGCGACGCCAAGCGCCTGTTGCCGGATGTGGCGGTTGGGGGTCACCGCCGCCGCCGCCGCGAGCGCCTCGACCAGCGGCACCCCGCTCTGCACCAATGTCGCGAGGCTGCCGGCGAAGCG
>CAXSHP010000374.1:0-2223 GCA_964236935.1 uncultured Sphingomonadaceae bacterium | reverse complement strand
CGGTCTGCCAGATCACCAATGGGAACTGATCGTCGTGCCGGCCCGCGGCGACCTCGGCGGCGGCGCTCTCGATCGCATCGGCGAGCCTGGAATCGAGGCCGTGCGCGCGGTTGACCCGCGCGGCCGCCTGCTTGACCAGCGCGAGCGCGTGGACGATGCCGAGCGGCATGCGCTCCTGCGGGCCGAACGGGAAATTGCCGATCGAGCGCTGGGTCTGCGCGCCCCAATAGGCCTCGGCGGGGACGTCGATCGGGCCGAAGCTGTCGGTTTCGCTGCGTGTGATCATGTTGGGTCTCATCTAAAACGATGTTCGCCGGCGAAGGCCGGGGCCCAGCTTCTTCTTCTCGCTGGACTCCGGCCTTCGCCGGGATGACGGCCTGTCGGGGCCGTCACTTCTTCCGGCTGAAATCCACCGCGACGACGTTCGAGCCGTCCTCGACCGGCTCGGCGAGCGGGGCGTCGTTGCCCGCCGGGGCGGTGCTCTGCGGCTCCGTATCGTCGGCCTGCGCCTGGAACTGGAGCGCGAAATTGACCGCGGGATCGACGAAGCCGGTGATCGCCGCGAACGGCACGACGAGGCGCGACGCCATCTGGTTGAAGCTCAGGCCCACCTCGAACCCGTCGTCGTGGACCTTGAGATCCCAGTAGCGGTTCTGGATGACGATCGTCATCTCGTCGGGGAAGCGCGCGGTGAGGTGACCGGGAATGTCGACGCCGGCGGCGCCGGTCTTGAAGGTGATGTAGAAATGGTGCTCGCCGGGCAGCCCGCCGGCGCGCTCGACCTCGCCGAGCACCCGGCCGACGACCGCGCGCAATGCCTCTTGGACGATCTCGTCGTAGGGAATCAGGCTGTCGGGCGCGGTTTCGCTCATGGCGCCGTGGTGAACGCTGGGGCGGGACCGGTCAAGACGCGTTGCGCAGGCGCGCGGCGGCGCTATAGCGTGCCCCCATGCGCAGGGGCTCGGTTCATCGCGACACCAAGGAAACCAAGATCGCCGTCGAGCTCGATCTCGACGGCACCGGGATCTATCGGATTTCCACGGGGATCGGCTTCCTCGACCATATGCTCGAGCAGCTCAGCAAGCATTCGCTGATCGACATCGATCTCACGGTCGACGGCGACCTGCATATCGACCAGCATCACACCACCGAGGACAGCGGCATCGCGCTCGGCCAAGCGTTCAGCCGGGCGCTCGGCGAGCGCAAGGGGATCGCGCGCTTCGGCCATGCCTTCTCGCCGATGGACGAGACGCTGACGCGCGTCGCGCTCGATATCTCGGGACGGCCGTTCCTCGTGTGGAAGGCCGCGTTCAGCCAGCCGCGGCTCGGCGAGATGGACACCGAATTGTTCGAGCATTGGTTCCACGCGTTTTCGGGCGCGGCGGGCATCGCGCTGCATGTCGAGAATCTTTACGGGCGCAACAACCACCATATCATCGAGAGCGCGTTCAAGGCCCTCGCCCTCGCGCTGCGGATGGCGGTCGAGATCGACCCGCGCAAGGCGGGCGTGGTGCCCTCGACCAAGGGAACGCTCGGCGGTGCCTGAGCGCGTCGCGCTGATCGACTATGGCGCGGGAAATCTTCGGTCGGTCCACAATGCGCTGCTCGCCGCGGGGGCGGCCGGCGTCGACGTGACCGCCGATCCGGCGGCGGTGCGCGCGGCCGGTCGGATCGTATTGCCCGGGGTCGGCGCGTTCGGTGCGTGCATCGACGCGCTCGAGGCGATCCCCGGCATGGTCGAGGCGCTCGAGGACCGGGTGCGGCGCGCGGGCGTGCCGTTCCTCGGGATCTGCGTGGGCATGCAATTGCTCGCCGACGCGGGCGAGGAGCAGGGGACGCACGCCGGACTCGGCTGGATCGGCGGACGGGTGCGTGCGCTGGCGCCAAGCGATCCCGCGCTGAAGGTCCCGCACATGGGCTGGAACGACGTAACGCCCGATCGGGAGCATGGTCTGATCGCGCGCGGCGAAGCTTATTTCCTCCATGGTTTCGCGTTCGATCCCGCCGACCCGGCCGATCGGCTGGCCGCGACCGACCATGGCGGCGCGGTGACCGCCGCGGTCGGACGCGACAATATCGTCGGGGTCCAGTTCCACCCCGAGAAGAGCCAGGCCTATGGGCTGGGATTTCTGGGGAGGTTCCTGACGTGGCGGCCGTGAGCGCGCATATCCTCCCCGGAACGGGGAGGGGGACCGCGACGCGCAGCGGCGTGGTGGAGGGGGC
>CAXSHP010000373.1:0-2236 GCA_964236935.1 uncultured Sphingomonadaceae bacterium | reverse complement strand
CAACGGCGACCAAAGCGGCGGCGGACGTGGTGAGCGCGTGGGTGCGCAGGATCTTGCTGCGAGTCATAATGTCTTCCCCGTTTCAGGCCGTCGTGGCCGTTGCTGCACCGCTACAGCACGAAAGCAGGCTCCCCGCTGCTAACGCGTCGGCGCGGACATGTCGGGAGAGGACGACCGCAGAGTTACTCTGTAAAGCTTATGTCGCGTCGCGGCGGAATGACGCCGCGGATTGTCACGCAATTGCAACAGTTTGATCGAGCAAGTCGCGAAAGCCCTAGCGTAAACTTGTGCCGATGCGAAAATTCATTCGAACCTGGAACTTTATGGTCACCAATTAGTTTACGCTCGTTCTCAGCGCGCGTTGCCCGGCATCGGCCCCGCCGCCAGCGCCGGATCGAGTCGTTCGGTGCGCCAGCGCAAACCCCAGTGAAGGTGCGGGCCGGTCGCCCGTCCGGTCATCCCGACCGCGCCGATCGTCTGGCCGCGGACCACGCGCTCGCCTGCCTTGACGTCGATTCGCGACAGATGGAGGAACTGGCTGTCGAGGCCCATGCCGTGCCCGATCATCAGCAGATTGCCCTCGGGCGTGAACGGATGGCCCGCCGCGAGGATCACCACGCCGTCGGCCGGCGCCACGACCGGCGTGCCCTCCGGCCGCGCGATGTCGACGCCCGAGTGCGGCACGCCCTGCTCGCCGTTATAGACGCGCTGCGCGCCGAACGCGCCGCTGATCCGGCCGGTCACCGGCCACAACAGCTGCTGCCGCCAGCCGTCGCTGTCGACCGCGATCCGCCGCGCGGCGTTGATCTGCGCCAGCTCGGCGGCGCGCGCGCGCACGAACTCGGGCGTGGCGGACGTGCCGCGTGGGATCGGCAACACCTCGATCTGCCATCCGCGCGGCGCGATGCGCAGCGTGTCGCCCGCCACCGTGCCGTCCACCAGCCGCGCCGCGAGCACCGCCGCCGGACCATGGTCGCGCCCGAAGCCGATCACGAAGCGCCGGTCGGCGGCCAGCGGCACCGCCGCGCCGTCGAGCGTCAGCGCGACCGTCCCGCGCGGCGCGGTGCCGATCACCAGCCCGCCCTGGCTCAATGCGCCCAGGTAAGCGAAGCCCGGCGCCGGCGCCGGCGCGGCCACGCTGGCGACTGCCGCCGGCGGTGGCGGGGCCGGCGGACTCATGCAGCTCCCGGTCGCGAACACCAGCAGCGTGCAGCCGAACCCCCGCGCGAAGCCGCGGCGCGGCTCCGCCCGCGCGGTCATCGGCGGCGCAGCTCCGCTTCGGTCGACAGCACCGCCGAGGCATAGGCTTCCTGCCGCTCGACGCTCCAGTAGCGCAGGTGATCGAGCGCGATCTTCTCGCCCGAGACCGCGCACACGACATGATCGCCCGGCGTCAGCACGCGGAAGCCGTTGGCGAGGTAGCGGAGGCGGGCGGGCTGGCCGCCTTGCGACATGAGCATGGACTTGTCCTACAGCAGGCTCGGTTGGGCCGGCGCGTCGGCAGGATAGGCCGTGCGCGGCGCGCGCTCAACCCGCGCGTCGAGCGCGCCGTCGGCGAACTGCAGCGTCAGCGCACCCGCCGCGCGCGCCGCGCCGACGGTGGCGACGACGCCTCCGCCGCGCCGCTCGACCCGCGCATAACCGCGCGCCAGCGGCCGATCGGGATGGAGCTGCACGGCTAACCGCCACAATCGCTCGAGCTGCCCGCGCGCGTCGCTCACCCGGGCCGTGACCAGTGCCGGCCGAAAGCGTGCCGCGGTCAGCCCTTGCGTGCTGCGCTCGAGCCGATCGCGCAGCAACCGCGGCCGCAGCGCGCCGGCGGCGTGCGCCAGATCGCCGCGCGCGTCGGCCAGCCGCCGGGCCAGCGCGCGCGGCAGCCGCTCGGCGAGATCGTCGAACCGCTGGCGCTGCGGCGCATAGAGCGCGTCGGACGCGGGCAGCCGTCGCGCGGTCGTCTCCAGTTTCTCCTGCGCCCGTTCGCGATAGCGATGCGCGCAGCGCTCCGTCCGCAACGCCAGCTCGCGCACCGTGGCGAGCAGCTCGGCGCGCACCGGCACCGCCATCTCGGCCGCCGCGGTGGGCGTCGGGGCGCGGCGATCAGCGGCGAAATCGCACAAGGTGGTGTCGGTCTCGTGGCCGACCGCCGAGATCGTCGGGATCGGCGAGGCGGCGACGGCGCGGACCACCTCCTCCTCGTTGAACGCCCACAGATCCTCGATCGAGCCGCCGCCGCGCG
>CAXSHP010000372.1:0-2252 GCA_964236935.1 uncultured Sphingomonadaceae bacterium | reverse complement strand
TGACGGGCGCTTCAAGGATCTGTTCGAGGAGGTGTTCGCCGCCGAATTCAAGGACAGGTTCGCCGCCGCCGGCATCGTCTACGAGCATCGCCTGATCGACGACATGGTCGCCAGCGCGCTCAAATGGTCGGGCAAGTTCGTCTGGGCGTGCAAGAACTACGATGGCGACGTCCAGTCCGATCAGGTCGCGCAGGGCTTCGGCTCGCTCGGGCTGATGACCTCGGTGCTGATGACGCCCGACGGCAAGACGATCGAGGCGGAGGCAGCGCACGGCACGGTGACCCGCCACTACCGCATGCACCAGCAGGGCAAGGCGACCTCGACCAATCCGATCGCCTCGATCTTCGCCTGGACCGGCGGGCTCAAGTTCCGCGGCAAGTTCGACGGCACGCCCGACGTCGTCCGCTTCGCCGAGACGCTTGAGCGTGTGTGCATCAAGACAGTGGAGAGCGGCGCCATGACCAAGGACCTCGCGATCCTGATCGGGCCGCAGCAGCCGTGGATGACCACCGAGCAATTCTTCGAGGCGATCCGCGCGAACCTCGAGCGTGAAATGGCCGGCTGGAAGTAAGCGCAGGCTAGACGACCGGTCCGACAGAGCGCCGCCGCCGCGGCGCGACCGCGAGCGGCGAGCGGATATGCTCCGGGCGGATGCCGAGTCCGATCAGCCGCGCGGGAATGCGCTGGAGCAGCGGCACGCGATCGATCAGCCGCAGCGCCCAGGGCGGCTCCGCCGGCGAGGCATCGGCCGCGCGGTGCGCGATCACCTTGCCGATGATCCGGTCGTGCGCGATCCGCTGGAGCCCCTGGATGACGCGCGTCGCCAGCATCCGGCGCCGCTGGACCTGTGGCAATAGCGCGTCGATATCCGCTCCGGCCACCATCGGCGCGGCGAGGATGTTCGCCGCGGCGACCGCATCCTGGATCGCGAGATTGATCCCGACCCCGCCGATCGGCGACATCGCGTGCGCCGCATCGCCGATCGCGAGCAGCCCGGGGCGATGCCAGCGCGTCAGTCGATCGAGCGCGACCGACAGCAGCTTGACCTCGTCGAACGACCCGAGCGCGGCGACCGCTTCCGCCACGCGCGGCGCGGTGACCGTTACCTCGGCGCGGAACGCTGCGATCCCGCGCGCCTCGATCTCCTCGGCCGCGCCCTTGGCGATCACCCAGGCGCATTGCCAATAATCGCCGCGGTCGATCAGCGCGATCATGTGCCCCTGGCCGAACACGCCGGTCGTCTCGTTCTCGGCGCCGCGCTCCTTGGGCAGGCGGAACCACAGCACGTCCATCGGCGCGCCGAGCTCGACCAGCGGCAGCGCCGCCGCCTCGCGTAGCAGCGAGCGGCGGCCGTCGGCAGCGATCACCAGCCTGGCCGAAACGACATGCTCCGCGCCGTCGTGGTCGAGCGTGACGCCGCCGACGCGCTCGCCGGCGAAGGTCAGCCCCGTCGCCTCGGCCTTCATCGCCAGCGCGAACCCCGGATAACGCTGCGCTTCGCCCGCGACGAAGTCGAGGAAGTCCCATTGCGGCATCAGCGCGAGGAAGCGGTGCTTGACCGGCAGATGGCGCATGTCGGCGATGGCGAAGCGCCGCCCGGCCATCTCGGCACGGATCGTCGCCGCCTCGTCGTGCGGCCGCGCGAGCAGACCCTGCGCGAGCCCGAGCTCCTCGAACAGCTGCAGCGTCGACGGATGGACCGTGTCGCCGCGGAAATCGCGCAGGAAATCCCCGTGCTTCTCGAGCACCAGCACGCGCAGGCCGGCGCGGGCGAACAGCAGCCCGGCCATCCTCCCGGCCGGCCCGCCACCCCCGGTGCAGACGTCGACCTTCGTCGGAAACGGCGGTTTGCTGCGCTTCATCGCGCGCAGTTAAAGCCGATGCGACGGTTCGCGAAGCAAAAATTCGCAAGCGGGTGGCAATCGCGGCGCGATGCCGCGAAGATGCGCCATGGCCTTTCCGACCAACTCCGTCCGGTTCAGCGATGCGCTGGTGGTGCTCGGCTGCGCGGGCATCGTGATCCCGGCGTTCGCGCGCTTCCGCATCACCCCGGTGATCGGCTTCATCCTGGTCGGCCTGCTGGTCGGGCCGCTCGGGCTCGGCTCGCTCGCCGGCGCGCATCCGTGGCTGTTCCACGTCACGATCACCGATCCGCACGCGATCGAACCGTTCGCCGAGCTCGGCATCATCCTGCTGTTGTTCTCGATCGGGCTCGAACTGTCGTTCCTGCGGCTGTGGAAGATGCGCCGGCT
>CAXSHP010000371.1:0-2258 GCA_964236935.1 uncultured Sphingomonadaceae bacterium | reverse complement strand
CTGGTCTGGACCCCCGCCTTCGCGGGGGAACAAGGCGAGGCAACCGAAAGTCATCAAAGTCTCGGTTTTCTCTATTTCAGCACCTCGTCCGCCAACTCCTGCACCGCCGGGTCCGCCTCGGGCGGCTCCATCGGCACCGCTTTCTCCAGCCGGTCGGCGATCCAAGTCAGCGCGGCGATCCGCGCGGCTTTCTTGTTGTTGCCGTCGATCGCCTTCCACGGCGACCAGCGCGTGTCGGTGTTGCGAAACATCTCGTCCATCGCCACGAGATACTCCTCGCGCTTCGCCCGGTTGCGGAAGTCGTCGGGGCCGATCTTCCAGCGCTTCCACGGATGATCGAGCCGCGCGCGGAAGCGCTCGTCCTGCGTCTCCTGGGTGATGTGGACGAACAGCTTGATCACGGTGGTGCCGTCGTCGCGCTGGCGCGCCTCGAATTCGTTGATCTCGTCATAGCCGCGGCGCCACTCGGCCTCGGTGGCGAAGCCCTCGACCCGCTCCACCAGCACGCGGCCGTACCAGCTGCGGTCGAAGATCGCGATATCGCCTTTGGCCGGCAGCCGCTGCCAGAAGCGCCACAGGAAATGGCGCGCCTTTTCCTCCGCGGTGGGCGCAGCGATCGGCCATACCTCGAAGCTGCGCGGATCCCATTCCGCGGTCAGCCGCTGGATGATCCCGCCCTTGCCCGCAGCGTCCCACCCCTCGAACAGGATGATCGCGCGCTTGCCATGAACGATGTGCGCGATCTGGAGCTTGGCGAGGCGCTTCTGCACCGCCTTCAGCGCCTTCTTGTAATCGCCGTCGTAATGCGCGCCGGCTTCGAGCTTGGCGAGATCGATCGTCATGACGCCACGCTAGCCGCTGCCGCTTAAGCTGGCGATGCGAGAAGGTGGTTAACGGAATCTAACTCTTGGGCCCGTCGACCACGCGGATGCCGAGCTCGCGCAGCTGCTTCGGCGTCGCCGGAGCCGGGGCGTTCATCATCAGATCCTCGGCGCGCTGGTTCATCGGGAACAGCACGACCTCGCGGATGTTGGGCTCGCCGGCGAGCAGCATGACGATGCGGTCGATCCCCGGTGCCGACCCCCCGTGCGGCGGTGCGCCGAACTTGAACGCGTTGATCATGCCCGAGAAATTGGCGTCGACGTCGGCCTGGCTGTAGCCGGCGATCTCGAACGCCTTGTACATGATCTCGGGCAGATGGTTGCGGATCGCGCCCGACGACAGCTCCACGCCGTTGCACACGATGTCGTACTGATAGGCGAGGATATCGAGCGGATCCCTGCCCTCGAGCGCGGCGAGCCCGCCCTGCGGCATCGAGAAGGGATTGTGCGAGAAATCGACCTTCTTCGCCTCCTCGTCATATTCGAACATCGGGAAATCGACGATCCAGCAGAATTCGAAGCGCTGGGGATCGATCAGCGCGAGCTGCTCGCCCACCCGCGTCCGCGCGAGACCGGCCAGCCGCGCCGCCTGCGCCTCCTTGCCGGCGGCGAAGAATACGCCGTCGTCGGGACCGAGCCCGAGCACATCGGCGAGGCGGGCCATCGCCTCCTCACCGTGGTTCTTGGCGATCGGCCCGCCGAACTCACCGCTTTTGCGCGTCGCATAGCCGAGGCCGGCAAAGCCCTCGCCCTGCGCCCAGCTGTTCATGTCGTCGAAGAACTTGCGGCTTTTCTCGGCGGTGGCGGGCGCGGGGATCGCGCGGACCACGTCGCCGCTCTCGACGATCGACGCGAAACGGCCAAAGCCCGAACCGCGGAAATGGCCGGACACGTCGCTGATCTCGATCGGGTTGCGCAGGTCGGGCTTGTCGTTGCCGTACTTGAGCATCGATTCGCGAAACGGGATGCGCCGGAACGGCAGCGACGACACGCTGCGCGCCTTGCCGTCGAAGTCGGCGAACTCCTCGAAGATGCCGTGGAGCACGGGCTCGATTGCGGCGAACACGTCGTCCTGCGTGACGAAGCTCATCTCGAAATCGAGCTGGTAGAACTCGCCGGGCGAGCGATCGGCGCGCGCGTCCTCATCGCGGAAGCACGGCGCGATCTGGAAATAGCGGTCGAAGCCGGCGACCATCAGCAGCTGCTTGAACATCTGCGGCGCCTGCGGGAGCGCGTAGAACTTGCCGGGGTGGACGCGGCTGGGGACGAGGTAATCGCGCGCGCCCTCGGGTGACGAGGCGGTCAGGATCGGGGTCTGGAACTCGGTGAAGCCCTGTTCGATCATGCGCTGGCGGATCGAGGCGATCACCTGCGATC
>CAXSHP010000370.1:0-2262 GCA_964236935.1 uncultured Sphingomonadaceae bacterium | reverse complement strand
GCCGGGATCGGCTCGATGCACGCGCTGGTGCCGCCGCAGATGATGCTGATCGACGCGGTCGGCGCGATCGCCATCTTGCAGCTGAAGCGCTCCATCGCGCCGCGGTCGGCGGCGTCGGGGCAGGGGCCGCGCTCGGTCGCGAGCAGCATCGACGCCTCGTTGGCGCCCTGGCTGATGTGCTTGAACATGCGCAGGTTCCAGCTCTTGGCCATCGCGCCCTCGAACGGGATGCCGCGCGCCTGGAGGAAGGAGTGGAAGCCCATCACGCCGAGGCCGACCGAGCGCTCGCGTCCCGCGCTGTATTTCGCGCGCTCCATGCCCGGCTCGGCGCGGTCGATATAATCCTGCAGGACATTGTCGAGGAAGCGCATGATATCCTCGACGAAGCCCTTCTCGCCGTGCCACTCGTCCCACGTCTCGAGATTGACCGATGAGAGGCAGCACACCGCGGTGCGATCCTGGCCATATTGGTCACGCCCGGTCGGCAGCGTGATCTCGGAGCAGAGGTTCGAGGTGGTGACCTTGAGCCCGACGTCGCGCTGGAACTTGGGCATCGCCGCGTTCACCTTGTCGATGAACACGATATAGGGCTCGCCGGTCGCGAGACGGGTCTCGACCAGCTTCTGGAACAAGGCGCGCGCATCGACGCGCGCACGCTCGGAGCCGTCCTTGGGCGAAACGAGCACCCATTCCTCGCCGGCACGCACCGCCTCCATGAACGCATCGGTGATGAGCACGCCGTGGTGGAGGTTGAGCGCCTTGCGGTTGAAGTCGCCCGAGGGCTTGCGGATCTCGAGGAACTCCTCAATCTCGGGATGCGACACGTCGAGGTAGCAGGCGGCCGAGCCGCGGCGCAGCGAGCCCTGGCTGATCGCGAGGGTGAGCGAATCCATCACGCGCACGAACGGGATGATGCCGCTGGTCTTGCCGTTGAGCCCGACCGGCTCGCCGATGCCGCGGACATTGCCCCAGTAAGTACCGATGCCGCCGCCGCGCGACGCCAGCCAGACGTTCTCGTTCCAGGTGTCGACGATGCCCTCGAGGCTGTCGGGGACCGAATTGAGGTAGCAGCTGATCGGCAGCCCGCGCCCGGTGCCGCCGTTCGACAGCACCGGCGTCGAGGGCATGAACCACAGCTTCGAGATGTAATCGTAGATGCGCTGGGCGTGCGCCTGATCGTCGGCGTAGGCCGAGGCGACGCGGACGAACAGGTCCTGATAGCTCTCGCCGGGCAGCAGGTAGCGATCCTTGAGCGTCTCCTTGCCGAAATCGGTCAACAGCGCGTCGCGGCTGTGATCGACCTCGACCGGGTCAGGCTGCGGCCGCGCGCCGGGACCCGCGACGCTCGCGGTGGCCGGCGCTTCGAGGGTGTCGCTGGTGCTCATGCTCGTCTCGCTGCCTGAAAGATCCATCGCGGTCGACTCCCTGTTCTCATTCCGTTCGACTCGGGCGCATGCCCCGACCGTAGCACCCCGGGGCGGAATTGCGATCGCACGAATCCGTTCGTCCCCGTGATCCACCGGGCCGTGGGCTCCTCGCAATATGGTGTCGCGACGGCGATACTCAATCTGGTGGCCTCCCCCGAGCGCCAACACCACGGATAGTGGCAGAGCGCGGCGCAGGCGCAAGCGGTAAATTTTCGCGAAACCATAAGCGCGGGGCTGGACAGCGATGAAATGTCAGGACTTCCGGCGCGTCGCGCGCGGGTTTAAAGGGCACGGACGACGAGCGGGGGCCTGCCATGATCACCATCACCGAAGCCGACCTGATCGAGAGCGTCGCCGACGCGCTCCAATATATCTCTTACTACCATCCGATGGATTATATCCGCGCGCTCGGCGTCGCCTACGAAGCCGAGCAGGGCCCCGCGGCGAAGGACGCGATCGCGCAAATCCTGACCAACAGCCGGATGTGCGCCGAGGGGCACCGGCCGATCTGCCAGGATACCGGGATCGTCACGGTGTTCGTCAAATGGGGCCAGGAGTGTCGGCTGGAGAGTTCGCGCTCGCTCCAGGAGGTGGTCGATGAGGGGGTGCGGCGCGCCTATCTCCACCCCGAGAATCGGCTGCGCGCGTCGATCGTCGCCGATCCCGCGTTCGGGCGGACCAATACCAAGGACAATACGCCCTCGGTGCTCAACGTCGAGATGGTGCCCGGAAACCATGTCGAGGTGACGGTCGCGGCCAAGGGCGGGGGATCGGAGAACAAGAGCAAGTTCGCGATGCTCAACCCGAGCGACAGCATCGTCGACTGGGTGCTCGA
>CAXSHP010000369.1:0-2270 GCA_964236935.1 uncultured Sphingomonadaceae bacterium | reverse complement strand
TCGGCGGCGATATAGGCGATGTGCCCGGCGAGCGTGATGTGGCGCGCGCCCTTGAGCACATTACCCGGATTCCACGTCACCGCGCGCTTGAGGTTGTTGTTGCGCGGATCGCCGTCGGCCAGCGTGTCGATGTCGACCAGGATCAGCCCTTCGACCGCGTCGGTGATCACCGCATAGTTATAGATCGGGTGGAATGCCTGCTCCTGGTTCATCTCGCGCAGCTGCGCGGTGTTGCGCAGCGGATTGATCGGCTGGTTGGTCGGGAGCGCGACGCAGGTGGCGTTGGCGCTGCCGACGTGGGTGTCGTTCTCGAGCGGCGAGAAGGGCGCGGTGACGATCTTTTCCGAGAAGCCCTTGTTGGCGATCGAGGCGACGTCATAGGCGCGGAAGCCCGCCTTGCCGACCGCGGCGTAGAGATATTCGCCGCGCAACTGGAGGCAGCGGATCGCGTCGGACGCGCCCTGGACGGTGTTGTGGATGTCCTCGAGCGGATGCGTCTCGCCCGACAGATGCTTGTCGAAGCGCTTGCCGCGGATCCAGTTGATCAGCTCGCGCTTGTTGCGTTCGACATGCTCGCGATAGAAATCGGGATAGGCATATTTGTGCAGGTAGGAACCGAACACCGCCTGTGGCTCCTCCCACTCGGTCACGCGCACCGCCTCGACCCCGCGCTCGAGCCCGGTCCATACGTTCATGCCGACGAAGTTGACGAAATTGGTGCCGTTGAGCAGCAGCTGCGCCATGATCGCATTATTGTCGTTCGCCGCCGACATGTGACAGTCCGAGCAGGTCTTGGTCTCGGTCCTGCGCACGGTGTGCGGGAAATGCGGCGCGAATGCCTGTGACGAGAAACCCGCCGACGAGATCGGCGGCTGCTGGACGTAGATCCGCTCGCGGTTGAGGTTGGTCGACGACAGCACGAGCGCGGAGGTGGATCGCACCGGCGTGATCTCATGGCCCTTGGTGGTCATGTGGATGCCGAGCTGGAACATGTCGTCGCGCGCGACCTGCGGGTTGTAGGTCGCGAAGTTGCGCGTCTCGATGCCCTCATATTTGTGGGTCATCGTCTTCCAATTCGCCTCGATCGGCAGATGGCAGCCGCCGCACGACGTGGTCCACGACAGATGGCAGGTGAAGCAGGCCATCTTGTCGGGATCGTGCGCGCGATTCTCAGGGGAGACGCCCGGCCCGAAGGTGAACCTGCCGGTCTCGACGCCGTCGCGCGACATCAGCTTCGCGCGCGCGGCCTTGGGATTGAAGTG
Source organism: uncultured Sphingomonadaceae bacterium (assembly GCA_964236935.1). Taxonomy (GTDB): domain Bacteria; phylum Pseudomonadota; class Alphaproteobacteria; order Sphingomonadales; family Sphingomonadaceae; genus Solisphingomonas. The sequence continues at coordinate 1,008 of CAXSHP010000369.1, read as the reverse complement.
TGCGCTGGTGCGATCGACCGTTTCCTTGACGAGGCTGACCTGCCATTCGAGCTTGGGATCGACGATCGAGCGCTGGACCAGCACACGCTCGCCGTTCGCATCGGTCGACCATTCGAAGCGGCGCTTGCCGTCCGAGTTGCGCAGCAGAGTGAGATTGGTGCCGCCGGGGCGCGCCGCGGGGCCCGACGTCAGCAGCGTCGGGAAGGCGTCGGCGGTGCCGTGGCAATCCTTGCAGCCGATCTCGATCGCATTGGCGACCTCGCCGTAGATCAGCCCGTTGCCGTGGCTGTCCTGCGCGAAGTGGCAGTCGGCGCACTGCATGCCCTTTTCGGCATGGATATCCATCAGATGGACCGCCTTGCCCTTCTGCGTGCCGACGGCGGCGAACTCGGGCGCGCCGTTCTTGCGGAATTTCTCGGGATCGTCGTTGGAGACGATCTTGCCGTCGGCGTCGAGCAGATTGCCTTCGCGGTCGCGCTTGTAGACGCCACGGAAATTCCAGCCGTGGCCGTGGTAATCGGCGAACTGGGTGTCCTTCGCCTTGGGATTGACGTCGTCGGTGACGCGCCGGACAAAATCCAGGTCGGACCATTTGCCGCGCGTCGCCGCGCCCTCGGGGTTGCGATCGAGCACTTTGCGCACCTCGGCGGCGGTCGGATATTTCTGCCGCTCGGGCCACATCAACGGCGCGTCGGATTCATAATCCCACATCGTGTAGCCGAGGTAGGAATTCAAAAAGATGTTGGGCTGGTGCATGTGGCAGTTCATGCACTGCGCGGTCGGGATCGCGCGGGTGAACGCATGCTCGATCGGGTGGCCGCTCTCCTTGATGCCGGTGCCGACCGGGTGGTCGCCGGGCTTGGCTTCGCCATGCTCGTCGCCGGCCTCGAGCTTGTCGGCGATCGTCGGATCGACCGTCCGGGTCTGTCCGTCGCGGCCGTCCTTGGCGTAGATCAGGCTGTGCATCGGCTCGCGGTCGTTGGCGTAGATCACATGGCATGAGGCGCA
>CAXSHP010000368.1:0-2280 GCA_964236935.1 uncultured Sphingomonadaceae bacterium | reverse complement strand
CCTGGATCGAGGCGCGGATCCACCACATCGCATAGGTGGCGAGGCGGAAGCCGCGGTCGGGCTCGAACTTCTTCACGCCCTGCATCAGCCCGATATTGCCCTCGCTGATCAGCTCGCTGACCGGCAGGCCATAGCCGCGGTAGCCCATCGCGATCTTGGCGACGAGGCGCAGGTGCGACGTGACCAGCCGCGACGCCGCCTCGGGATCCTGATGTTCGGAAAAACGCTTGGCGAGCATATATTCCTCCTCGGGGGCGAGGAGCGGAAACTTGCGGATTTCCGACAGATAGCGGTTGAGGCTCTGCTCGCCGCCGAGCGCCGGGATGGTTGCCGGAGCGTTCCTGGCATTGGCCATGATCATATACTCCCTTTTCTCGCGGCCCGATTTGTCTACGCGCCGAACTTGAAACTTTCATACACCAAGCTGGGTGAACAATCGCTGCATATCGGGCGGAATATCGCTATCGAAGGCTAAAGCCCGGCTTGTGATCGGATGGATGAATCCGAGATGCGCAGCGTGCAACGCCTGACGGCGGAAATCGAGCCCGGCAAGCGTTTCACGATGCGCCGGGCGGGTTCGGCCGTAGGCGGGATCGCCTAGCAACGCGTGGCCGATCGACGCCATGTGGACGCGCACCTGATGCGTCCGCCCCGTCTCCAGCCGACATTCGACCAGGCTCGCCTCGCGCAGCGGCGCGATCGTCGTGAAATGCGTCACGGCGCGCTTCCCGCGGCCCTCCTCGACCACCGCGATCTTCTGGCGGTTGGCCGACGAGCGCGCGAGCCAGGAAGCGATCGTGCCGTTCGCCGGCTTCGGCCGGCCCGAGACGATCGCGCGATAGCGCCGCTCGATGCTGTGCCGCGCGAACTGCGCCGCCAGCCCCTCGTGCGCGCGATCGTGCTTCGCCGCGACGATCAGACCCGAGGTGTCCTTGTCGATCCGGTGGACGATGCCCGGCCGCTCGACCCCCCCGATCCCCGACAGGCTGCCGCGGCAATGGTGGAGCAAGGCGTTGACCAGCGTCCCGTCGGCATTGCCCGCGGCGGGATGGACGACGAGGCCGGCCGGCTTGTCGATCACGATCAGATGCTCGTCCTCGTAAGCGATCGCCAGCGGGATGTCCTGCGCCTTGTTATGCGCCGGCGCGGGGAGGGGGATCGCGATCGAATAAAGCGCGTCCGTCGCTGCCTTCGCGGCGGGATCGCGTATCTGCACGGCGTCGCGCGTGACCGCTCCGGCGGAGATCAGCGCCTTGATCCGCTCGCGCGACAGGTTCGGCAGCGCGGCGGCGAGCGCGCGGTCGAGCCGCCAGCCGTCGGCCTCGGCGCCGATCCGCGCTTCTATCGTCGAAACCCCCCGGTCCATTGTGCGAATTCGTCCACCCCCAGGCCGTTCGCCTTCGAGCCTGTCGAAGGGCTTTCCCTCTTCTCCAAGCAAGAAAGGAAAGGGCTTCGACAGGGTCAGCCCGAACGGGTTAGGAATGTGGCGATGGACGTCATAATTTCAAGCGCTGTGCTTGCCCGCCTAGTGGCGCATGCGACAGGAGATGCACAGCGGGAGGTCTGCGGCCTGCTCGGCACGCCTGACGCGATCGTCGAGGCGATTCCCGCGGCCAATGTCGCCCCCGACCCGGCCCACAGCTTCGAGATCGATCCTTCCGCGTTGTTCGCCGCGCATCGCGCCGCACGAGCCGGCGGCCCGGCGATCGTCGGCTGTTATCATTCGCATCCCAGCGAATCACGCGAGCCCTCGGCGCGCGATGCCGATGCGGCGGTGCCCGGCCAGCTGTGGCTGATTGTGGCGGCAGGAGAGGCCGCCTTGTTCCGTGCCGAGGCCGACGGCAGCTTTTCGCGCCAGACCATCCGACATGATTAATGCGTGCCTTGCGCAAGCCCGCCGCACTCGTCAGAAGGGCGCCGCACAGCAAGGTCGGGGTTCGCGTCAATGAGCAATCAAGCCGTCGATTTCGCCAGCTTGCTATGCTCGCGCCTGTGCCACGATCTGCTCAGCCCGGTCGGCGCGCTCAACAACGGGGTCGAGCTGCTCGTCGACGAGCATGACCCCGAGATGCGCGCGCGCTGCCTCGATCTGCTCGGCGATTCCGCGCGCGCCTCGGCGGCGAAGCTCAAATTCTTCCGGCTCGCGTTCGGCGCGGCCGGCGGCTTCGGCGATCTGGTCGACACGCGCGAGGCCAAGGCGGCGATCGAGGGACTGTTCGGCGCCGACAAGCGGATCGAGCTCGGCTGGATGGTCGGCGATGCGACGCTGCCCAAGGGCGC
>CAXSHP010000367.1:0-2287 GCA_964236935.1 uncultured Sphingomonadaceae bacterium | reverse complement strand
CTCGACGATATTCTTGGTCGCGATCGCGAGATGGTGGATCATGCCGCTCTCCTGCTCCCGCCATGGCGACGGGCAACGGGCGTAAATCTAACACCGTATTGTTGATGGAGCAACGGCTAAGTCGCGCTGATCGGCTTTGCGGACGCTGTCGACGCTGCTAACGCTGTCAGCTTACGAGCGCGGCGGGATAGAATATGGGACGACCCAACAAGGCACTGATCTCGCGCTCGGCGACGCTCAAGGTGGCATTGCGGATCATCGACAGCGAGGGGCTGGAGGAACTCAGCATTCGCCGGCTTGGACGCGAACTCAATGTCCAGGGCATTTCGCTGTATCATCACTTCAAGAACAAGGACGAGATTCTGGCCGGCGTCTGCGAACTGGCGCTGTCGGACGTACGCACGCCCAACGTCCGCGACACCGATTGGCGGGAATGGCTGCTCTACAACGCGATCGAATATCGGCGAGCCCTTCAGAAGCATCCGAATCTCATTCCGATCCTGATGCGGCGTCATCCGCTGCGGATCGGTCTTGCCGAACATAATGCCACCGCGGGGCTGTTGTCGGTCCAGGGCGTTCCGGCGGGGGCGATCATGCCGCTGGTCGAGGGGCTGGAGGAACTGGCGCTGGGAAGTGCAAGCTATCAATCGGCGGTCGACAAGGACGAGCATCCCGAACTGTGGAAGGAACGCTATCCCTATCTCTATCATCTCAGCATCAAGACCATCCTGACCAAGGACCGCATCTTCGAGTTGATCGCTCGCGCCAGCATCGAGGCGATCCTGGCCGAAGTCGAGGCCGAGGAGAGCGCCAGGCCCAAGCCCAAAGGGCGGTTGAGAAGCGGAGAACGGAAAAGCGCACGCGACAGTTCCGGGCGTGGTGGAGACGTTGTGAAAGCGTGAAGGTCGATCCGTGCTCAGGCGTTCACGCCGCGCATTCCGGAGTCGTCGGTCGCGACTGCTCGCCGGAGATCAGCCATTCGGGCACCGGATAGCGACGATCGAACGGGCCGGCGGCGATCAGCTGGCCGGGCACGTCGTGGCCGACGATCGCCGGCAGCGACTGCGCGATAGCGAGCAGCATGGGGAGGTCGACCCCCGTCGAATGGCCCATCGCCTCGAGCATATGGACCAGATCCTCGGTGCAGGCGTTCCCGCTCGCGCCGGGCGCGAACGGACATCCGCCGAGACCGCCGAGCGATGCGTCCAGCCGCACGACGCCGGCGTCGAGCGCCGCGAGGGCGTTGGCCAGCGCCATTCCCCGCGTGTCGTGGAAATGGGCCGTCCAGCGTATCTCGGGAAACCGCGTCGTCGCCGTGGTGAACAGCCGTCCGACCTGGGCGGGATTTGCGACGCCGGTCGTATCGCACAGCGTGATGCGATCGATCCCGATCGCGGCGACCCGCCCGACCAGCGCCAGCACCCGCTCGGGTGCGATGGCGCCTTCGAACGGACAGCCGAACGCCGTCGAGATCGACACGGCGATCGCCGCCGGAGCGGCGACGAGCGCGGCGATGTGGGCGAATTGGTCGAGCGATTCGGCGGTCGTCATCCGCACGTTGGCGCGATTGTGGGTCTCACTCGCGGAAACGACGAGGTTGATTTCGTCGGGCCGATGCTCGAGCGCCCGCGCGCAGCCGCGAAGGTTCGGCACCAGCACGGCATATTCGACGCCCTCGACGCGGGTGATGCCGTCCATCACCTCCGCGGCGTCGGCCAGAGTGGGAATAGCCTTTGGCGCGCTGAACGACGTCGCTTCGATCTTGGCGACGCCGGTTCGGCCGAGCCGGTCGATGAGCGCGATCTTCGTCGCGGTCGGCACGAACGCCGGTTCGATCTGGAGCCCGTCCCGCATCGCGATTTCGTGGATGAACAGGCGATCAGGCGCAGCCATGGTCGCGCCCTCCCTCGGCAAGCGCCGCGATCTGATCCTGATGCTCGCCCAGTGTCGGCCCGAGCCAGCGCGTTCGGCCGGGCGTCGCGCTCAGTTTCGGTACGATGCCGGGAATCCGGATCGAGGGGCCGCCGGGTATCCGATGTGTCTCGATCATGTCTCGCGCCGCGTAATGATCGTCGTTGCAGATGTCGGCGGCGGTGTAGATGCGCCCGGCCGGCACCGCGGCCGCCTCCAGCGTCGCGATCACCGTGTCGATATCGTGTCGGGACGTCCAGACACCGATCGCCGCGTCGAGTTCGTCGTTCCGCGACACCCGCCCGTCGTTCTGCGCCAGGCCGGGGTCGGCGGCCAGATCGTCGCGTCCGATCGCCGTCATCAACCGCTTGAACAG
>CAXSHP010000366.1:0-2304 GCA_964236935.1 uncultured Sphingomonadaceae bacterium | reverse complement strand
CCGACGTGCCAGCCGCCCGCCGGGAACCAGGCGTCGCCCATCTTCGGCCAGCTGGCGAAGGCGAAGCCGGCATCGAGGCCGGCGGTCAACGCCCCGAGCAGCAGCTGCACCGCGAGCGTCGCCAGCGCCGCCCACGCGATCGAGGGCATCCGCGCCGGCCGCGCCGCCGGATCGCGGGCGAGGGCGCGCAGATCGAGCGCGGTCCAGATCAGCCCGGCGAAGATCAGCAGCGCGGCGAGCAGGTGCGTGGCGAGGCGCAGGTGGCTGACGTCGGGCCGGTCGATCAATCCGCTCGCCACCATCCACCAGCCGATCGCGCCCTGCAATCCGCCGAGCGCCAGCAATGCCACGAGGCGCGGGCCGTAACCCGGTGGGATCGCGCGGCGCCACGCGAACCAGGCGAGCGGCAGCGCGAACACCAGCCCGATCGTCCGCCCGATCAGCCGATGGAGATATTCCCAGAAGAAGATGTGCTTGAATTCGCCCAGCGCCATGCCGCGATTGACGAGGCGATATTCGGGCGTGCCGCGATAGGCGGCGAACTCGGCCTGCCACTGCGCGGGGTCGAGCGGCGGCACGACGCCGGCGATCGGCTCCCACCGCACCATCGACAGCCCCGATTCGGTCAGCCGCGTGATCCCGCCGACGACCACCATCAGCAGGACCATCGCCGCGACGATCAGCAGCCAGCGGGCGAGTGCGGCGGGAGCGGGGGAGGAGGCGGAACGCGGCATCGGCGCCGCTATGCGACGGCGGCGTGGGCGAGGCAACCGGCGGGCCCTCCGCAGCCGACACTTGCCGCTGTTCGCTACTCGCCCTAAATCCGATCGATGGCGCACGTCCATCAGCTTCCCCAGGGCCAGGCCCTTCCCGCCGCGGCGCGCGATGCGCTGATCGCGTCGGGCGAGCAATGGACGACGATGCGCGCGGCGGTGTTCGACGCGCTCGCCGGGTTCGGCCGTCCCGCCTCGGCCTATGACATCGCCGAAGCGGTGTCGCGCGCGCAGGATCGTCGCGTCGCGCCGAACAGCGTCTATCGCATCCTCGATCTGTTCGTCGCGAACAACCTTGCGCTGCGCGTCGAGAGCGCCAACGCCTATATCGCCAATGCGCATCCCGGCTGCCTGCACGACTGCATCTTCCTGGTGTGCGACGATTGCGGCGGCACGACCCATCTCGACGACGACAAGCTCTCCAACAGCGTGCGACGGGCGGCACGCGACGCCGGCTTCACGCCGGAGCGGCCGGTGATCGAGGTGCGTGGCCGCTGCGCCGCGTGCAGCGGCTGATCATCGCGTTCGACAGCCTCGCCGGCGAAGCGTAAGCAGTCTCGCGTAACCTGGGGTTGACCTTGTCCGAACGTCCAATCACGCCGCTGCTCGATCGCGTCGTCTCTCCCGAGGAGCTGCGCCGGCTGGCGCCCGAGCAGCTGCGCCAGCTTGCCGACGAGCTGCGCGCCGAAATGATCTCGGCGGTATCGGTCACGGGCGGGCACCTCGGCGCCGGGCTCGGCGTGGTCGAGCTGACCGTGGCGCTGCATCGCGTGTTCGATACACCGCGCGACACCTTGATCTGGGACGTCGGCCACCAGGCCTATCCGCACAAGATCCTGACCGGGCGGCGCGACCGCATCCGCACCTTGCGCATGCCGGGCGGCCTGTCCGGCTTCACCCGGCGGACGGAGAGCGAATATGATCCGTTCGGGGCGGCGCACAGCTCGACCTCGATCAGCGCGGCGCTGGGCTTCGCCATCGGCAACCGGCTGACCGGCCGGCCGGGCAAGGCGATCGCCGTGATCGGCGATGGGGCGATGTCGGCGGGCATGGCCTATGAGGCGATGAACAATGCGCGCCAGGCGGGCAACCGGCTGGTCGTGATCCTCAACGACAACGACATGTCGATCGCCCCGCCGGTCGGCGCGCTGTCCGCCTATCTCGCGCAACTGATTTCGTCGCGGCCGTTCCTGTCGATCCGCGACCTCGCCCGGCGCCTGGCGCGCAAGATGCCCGGCCCGCTGCACAAGGTTGCGCGCAAGGCCGACGAATTCGCCCGCGGCATGGCGACCGGCGGGACCTTGTTCGAGGAGCTCGGCTTCTATTACGTCGGCCCGGTCGACGGCCATAATCTCGATCATTTGCTGCCCGTGCTCGAAAATGTCCGCGATGCCGAGGAAGGGCCGATCCTCGTCCACGTCGTCACGCAGAAGGGCAAGGGCTATGCCCCGGCCGAAGCCGCGGCGGACAAATATCACGGCGTCCAGAAGTTCGACGTGGTGTCGGGCGTGCAGGCGAAAGCGCCGCCGGG
>CAXSHP010000365.1:0-2314 GCA_964236935.1 uncultured Sphingomonadaceae bacterium | reverse complement strand
GTCCTGATCGCCGGCGAGCAGTGCCTGATCACGACTTTGCCGATGCCGACGGGCTGGTGGGTCATCGGCCGATCGCCGCTCACGATCCTCGACCCGTCCGGTGCGCAGGCGGTGCCGTTCCAGCCGGGCGACCATGTCCGCTTCGAGCGCGTGAGCGCCGCGGCACTCGACGACAGGGCGCCGCAATGAACCGGACGGTGAGGCTGGTCGTCGAGCAGGCGGGGCCGCTCACGACGATCCAGGACAGCGGCCGCGCGGGCCGAGCGCGCTTCGGCATTCCGCAATCCGGACCGGTCGACCGGCTGAGCTTCGCCGCCGCGCAGCGCGCCGTCGGCAATCCGGCGGACGCCGCCGCGATCGAACTCTCGCTCGGCGGGCTCACCCTGCGCTGCATCGAGGGAGAGACGCGGTTCGCCGTCTGCGGAGGCGACTTCACCGCCGAGCGTGACGGGCAGGCCCTCGGCGGCTGGATCGCGGCATGGCTCGGGCCGGGCATGCGCCTGCGCATCCGCCAGCAGGGCGCGGGCAACTGGGCCTATCTGACGTTCGGGGGGCGGCTGGCCGCGCGGTCCTGGCTCGGCAGCGTCGCGACCCATGCGCTGGCCGGGCTGGGCGGCGGCAGGGTCTGTGCGGGACAGGCGCTGGAGATCGACGCCGAGCCCGCCACCGCGGACGTGACCGTGCTCCCCCGCTTTGCCATGGCCCACCACCCGATCGCGCGCGCGCGTCTCGTCCTGGGTCCGCAGGATCGTTTCTTCACCGCCGACACGGTCGCCATGCTGTTCCACACTACCTTCACCGCCTCCACGGTCTTCGATCGCATGGGAATGATGCTGGAGGGCGCGCCCCTGATCCCGACCGGGCTCGACATGCCGAGCGAACCCGCGTCGCGCGGCTCGCTCCAGGTCGACGGTGCCGGCAAGCTGACCCTGTTGCTTGCCGACCATCAGACCGCCGGCGGCTACCCCAAGATCGCGACGGTCCTCGGCGCGGACGCGGACAGGATCGCGCAGCTGCCGGCGGGTTCGCGGATCCTGTTCGAAGCGCTCGATCCGGCGCAGGCCAATGCCGCCGCTCGCCTCGAAGCCGCGGCACGGACGGACTATCTGGCGTCGGTCGCCAATCCGCGCAGCCTGAGCAGCCGGCTGTGGACGGAGAATCTGATCGGCGGGGCAGTCGATGCGACGGCCGAGAGCGGGGTATCGGATGATGTCTCGCCAAATTGACGACGCAGCGCCTTCGCCCGAACGGGCCGGCGAGATGGGGTTTATCCGGTCGGTGCCGCTGCTCTTCCTGCCGGGGCTGCTGTGCGATGCGATGCTCTGGCGTTCGCAGATGCTCGCGCTGGCCGACCGTGTCGCCGCGAGCGTGGCGGATCTGACGCTCGACGACAGCGTCGCGGCGATGGCGGCACGGACGCTCGCCGTCGCACCCCCGCGCTTCGCGCTCGCGGCGCTCTCGATGGGCGGCTATGTCGCGTTCGAGATCCTGCGGCAGGCGCCCGAGCGTGTCGAGCGGCTGGCGCTGTTCGACACGAGCGCCGCGCCGGACACGGAGGCGCGCGCACGGGCGCGCCGCGCCGGCATGGCGTCGCTGGCGCTGGGACAATTCCGCGGCGTGACGGCGCGGCTGTTGCCGCAGCTCGTCCATGCCGACCATGTCGACGGTCCCGTCGGCGTCGCCGTGGCCGCGATGGCGGCGCGGGTCGGTGGCGACGCTTTCCTGCGCCAGCAGCAGGCGATCCTCGATCGGCCCGACAGCCGGCCGATGCTCGCCGCGATCGCGATACCGACGCTCGTGGCGGTCGGCGATGGCGACGTCCTCACCCCGCCCGCGGACGCCCTCGAGATGCATCGTGCGATCCGTGGATCGAGGCTGCACGTCTTCCGATCCTGCGGTCATCTGCCGGCAATCGAACAGCCCGAGGAGACCAGCCGGCTCCTGCGCGAATGGCTCGGCGAGCAGGGCTGAGACGCGCCCGCGCGATCAGGCCAAGCCGAGCTCCGCCAGGATCGAGCCGTTATGCTCGCCCAGCGCGGGAACCGCGCCCATCGTCGCATCCCTCGCCTGACCCGGCGGCAACAGCGCGGGGATCGCGCCCGCCGATGTCTCCACCGCGACCCAGCGCCGTCGCCCGGCGAGCTGGGGGTGCGCCCATAGCCCGGCCATGTCGTTGACGCTGGCATTGGCGATGTTCGCGCGGTCGAGCGCAGCGATGATCTCGTCCTTCGTGAACCGCCCGAAATAATTCCCGACGATCGCGTTCAGCGCGATGCGGTTGGTGCTGCGCCGGCTGTTGGAGGAGAAGCGCTCG
>CAXSHP010000364.1:0-2335 GCA_964236935.1 uncultured Sphingomonadaceae bacterium | reverse complement strand
CGCCCCGGTGCTGCTGCACGACCTGATCTCGATCTACGCCGAGGTCGAGCGGATCGGCCGAACCTCGGTCACGATCCGGATCGAGGTGCTCGCGACGCGCAACATCGCTTCCCCGGAGGTCAAGGTGACGCAGGCGCTGTTCACCTTCGTCGCGCTCGATGCGGCGCACCGGCCCCGCCCGATCGCGCGCGATTAGGCTTCCGCCGGCGCCTCGCCCTCCTCCCGGCGTGGACGCCGCGTACGGCGAACGCGCGGGGCCGCCGCGGCGGCGGGAGCCTCGTCCGCGTCGGGGGTGAAGGCGGGTGGCAGCCGGTCGATCTCGATCCGCTCGGGTTCGGCGGCGACGGCCACCGGCACGACGCGTGGCGGCCGGCCGCGGCGGGGGCGCCGCTCCTCCTGCGGCTCGACATCGTTGCGCGGCTCGCGGCTCTCGACCGGTTCGCGCTCGACGCGCGCTTCCTGGCGCGGCTCGTTGCGCGGCTCATAACGTGCGCTGCCGGGCTGCGGCTGCGGCCGGCGCGGCTGATCGTCACGCGGATCGGGACGCGGCTGATCCTGCCGCGGCTGGTCGCCACGCTGCTCCTGGCGATAGTCGCCACGCGGCTGGTCGCCCCGTTGCGGCTGCTCCATCCGCGGAGCGGGACGCGGCTGGTCATAGCGCTGATCGTCGTCGCGATCGTCGACGTCGCCGTCATTGTCGCCGTCGTCGTAATCGTCCTGGCCGTCGCCGCGCTGGCGGCGCTGCTCCTCGAAGCGAGAGCGGCTTTCGCTGAGGATGCGGAAATAATGATCGGCGAACTGGAGATAATATTCGGTCATCACCCGGTCGCCCTGCATCTGGGTGTCCCGCGCGAGCGCCTTGTATTTCTCGTGGAGCTGGCTGGCATTGCCCCGCGCCCGATTGTCGAGGCGATTGCCGCGATCGGATCCGTTGCCCGCCCCGTTGGGGCGCGGCGCACCACCGCCCCGGCCGCGACGACGGCCGTTCTGACGATTATTGATCAATGTCCGCTATCCTCGTCACTCGTGGCAATTCACCACTTCTCTCGCCCGAGCCAATCCCGGTCGTATGGATGTATGAGACCCTGCGACGCGCCAGCCACCTCTATGGCCGGCCTCCTCATCGCGTCGGTACCGCCGGCGCCGGCGGCTCTTCGGCCATCGGGGGTCCCGGACGGCGGTTATCAGCAAAAAATGCGATCGGCCCCCGTCCCGTGCGCTCCATCTAGTGCGCCATGTCTCGAAATCCAAGCATAATATGATCAACACAGGTTGCTCATTGGTGAATGACGACGCAGCGCTCGCGCCCGGCCAGGTCGCGCCGTACCGCCACCGCCAAACCCGCATCGCCGGCCAGGGCCGAGACGGCCGCCGCCTGGCCCGATCCGATCTCGACCGCGGCGATCCCGCCGGGCGCGATCAGCGCGCCGAGCTGCGGCACCACTCGGCGATATTCGTCGAGCCCGTCGGCCCCGGCGAACAAGGCGGCGGCCGGCTCGTACAAGGCGACGTCGCGCGGCAGCTCCGCCCCCGCCTCGACATAAGGCGGATTGCACAGCACGAGATCGAACCGGCCGGCGAGCCCCGCCCCCCAATCGCCGCGCACGAAGCGGGCACGCTCGACCAAGCCCAGGCGATCGGCATTGCGCCGCGCGATCGCCAGCGCCGCCGCCGAGCGATCGACCCCGATGCCGCGCGCGCCGGGCCATTGATCGAGCGCGGCGAGCAGCAGCGCGCCCGATCCGGTGCCGAGATCGAGCACCGACGCCGGCCCGCCCGCGCCGAAATGCACGACCGCCGCCTCGATCAGCGTCTCGCTGTCGGGGCGCGGGATCAGCACCGCCGGCGTCACCTCGAGCGCGATCGTCCAGAAGGCGCGCCGCCCGGTGATGTAGGCGAGCGGCTCGGCGGCGGCGCGGCGGCCGACCAGCCGAGCGAACGACACGGGCACGGGAGCAGCGACCCCGCCGAGCAGCAGCGCCTCGCGCTCCACCCCGAGCGCGTGCGCCATCAGCAGCTCGGCGTCGAGCCGGGGGGTGTCGCTCGATCCGTCGAACCGCGCCGCCGCCTCGGCCAGCGCCGCGCGAATCTCGTCAGCCGGCATCCAGATTGGCCAGCCGCGCCGCCTCGTCCTCGGCGATCAGCGCGGCGATCACCTCGTCGAGGCCGGGCCCCTCGAGCACCTCGGGCAGGCGGTGCACGGTCAGGTTGATGCGGTGATCGGTGACGCGTCCCTGCGGATAATTGTAGGTGCGGATGCGCTCGGAACGATCGCCCGAGCCGACCATCGACTTGCGCGCGCCGGCGCGCTCGCTGTCGACGCGGTTGCGCTCGA
>CAXSHP010000363.1:0-2337 GCA_964236935.1 uncultured Sphingomonadaceae bacterium | reverse complement strand
CACGTCGGCGAGGACGGTCGAGACCAGTCCGGCGACGTCGCTCTGGTCGCCGATCGAGTCGCGCGTGGGCGCCTTGACGTACTCAAGCCCCTGCCCGAGCTGTTGAACGGTCATCGATAGTCTCCTGTGATTGCGGTTACGCAGCCGGGCGGGCGCGTTCGACCAGGGTGCGGGTGCGGATGGCGGCGGCCGGCATCCGCGCCGGCGCCCAGATGTGCGGGATCGACAGATCGTAGGCGGTGTGGAAGCCGGGCGCCGCCGCGAGCAGGCGTGGGATGGTGTTGACCGCCGCCGCCGCCGTTCCGAGCCCGCCGCGCTGCGCGATCTCCTCACGCGTCGCGACAGCGACCGAGGGTGTGCCCTCGATGCGGAAGCTGTCGCCCATCGCCGGATCTTCGGCGCCGGGATCGAGCAGCCCGACCATCTCGAGCGAGATCGTCTCGCGGCCGTCCTTCGCGCCGGTGACGGTCTGGCGAAAGCCGGCGACACGGCCCGCCGGGATGCGGACGAAATCGGTCGCGCGGTCGCGCGCGGTGACGAGCGGCGCCTTCACCTGGACCAGTTCATCGACCTCCAGGCCGAGCGCATGGACGACCATCGCGGCGCTCTCGAGCAGGCCGATATGGCCGATCTCGCCGTGCTCCGCACCCGCGACGAACTCGTCCTCGGTAAGGCCGGCGCCGATGTGCACCATCTCGTCGGATCCATAGGGTGAGAAATCGACCACGCGTCGTCCGGTGACGCGCTCGACGCTCCAGCACGGCAGCGACGCCGTAATCGGGAACAGGTCGAGAATGAAGCCCGGGTTGATGCCGATCGCCGTGACGCGCACGCCCGCCGCCTTGGCGAGCCGGTCGATCTCTGCCGCCGCCTCGGCGTTGCGGCCGAGCGGGAAGAACAATTCCTGCGCGATCGTCACCACGTTCATGCCGCGTGCGATCAGCGCCTTCACGATCGGCAGCGCCTCGTCGGCAAAGGCGGTGGTGGCATGGAGCGCCACGTCGGCGTCGATCGTTCCGAGCGTGTCGGCCGCCCCGACTGCCAGCCCAAGCGTCCGCCCCAGCCCCGCGACCTCGCCCAGATCACGGCCGAGCTTCGTCGGGTCGTGATCGATCGCCCCGGCTAGCTCCACTCCCGGCTTGGTCGCCAGAAGCTTGACCATCAGGCCTCCCATTGCGCCCGTTCCGTATTGCATCACCCGCATGTGCGGCTCCGGTTAGAATTGGGGGAGAGGCCGAAGCCTCCCCCCGGTTGTCAGAATTTCACGCCGCCGCGAACGCCATAGAAGCGCGGCGGGCCGACGTTGACCTGAACGCGAGCGTTGCTACCGATCGTGCCGGCGTAAAGGATCGCCTTGTTGCCGATATTGTCGACGAAGCCTTCGATATAGAAGCGGTCGCGATCGGCGGTGTAACGCAGGCTGGCATCGAACAGGCTATAGCTGCGCTGGCGGTCGAGCGGCGTATTGAAGTCCGTCACATAATAATGTGTCGAGTACAGCCAATTCACACGCGGCGTGATCGAACCGGTGCCGAATTGATAATCATAGTATAGGCTGGTCGTCGTCTTAAGCCGCGGCGAAAGTGGCACCTCGTTACCCGAAAGGTTGACCGTTACCGCCGCTGGATCATTGGCTTGGTTGAAGGGGTTCGGCCGCAGATATTGGGTGAACTTAGCGTTCATGTAGGTGGCGGTGATGTCGAAGTGCAGGTCGGGCACGGGCACTGTGCGCAGCTCGGTCTCCACGCCGTAGCTGCGCGCGCGGCCGGCGCTCTGCGTGAACGAGATGTTGGTAGCGCGATCGAGCACGGTGATCTGGAGATTGCGGTAGTTGTTGTAATAGACGCTGAGGTTGAGGCTCACGCGACCGTCGGCAAATCGGTTCTTGCTGCCGATCTCGTAAGCGGTCACCTCCTGCGGCGCGTAGGAGACCGGAATGACCGCCGGGTTCGACGCGTAATTGTTGAACCCGCCTGATTCGTATCCGGTCGCGACGCTGCCGTAGATCAGAGTGCCGGGCCTGGGCGTGTAGTCGATACCCGCGCGCCATGTCACTTTGTGAAAGCTCGGATCGCCCGCAGCAGTCGACGCGGTCTGCGTGTCGAATACGTCCTGGCCGACCGGGCCGGTCTGGTTCGTGATGCCGAACTTCTTGTCGTCCTTCGAATAGCGCACGCCGCCGGTCACGCGCAGCTTGTCGGGAACGATCGCCAGTGTGGCCTGGCCGTAGGCGGCATAGGCCTTGGTGACGAGATTCACGCGCGAGCGGGTGCTGCGATTGGTCGCGCCCGGCGCGGTGTACACCTGCCGGTAATATTCGAGCACATGGTCGCGCAG
>CAXSHP010000362.1:0-2355 GCA_964236935.1 uncultured Sphingomonadaceae bacterium | reverse complement strand
GCTTCCTGCCAGGACGAGCAGATCGATGCGGCATTCGGCGACGCCGCCGGGCAAGCGCGTCTGCGGTTCGAGGCGCAGCAGCGCGGTCTCGCGCGCCGCCAGCCCCGCGCCGATGCGCTCGAACAGCTTCTGGGACAAGCCGGGCATGCCGGCGGGCGCCCACGCGATCCGGGCGGAATCGACGGTCACATGCTCCAGGAGATCCGCATTGACGTCGCGACCCTCGATCCGTGTGACAATGGTCATGGCTCGCTCCTGTACGAGATCAACCGGCTGGTCAGGTCGCATCGCGGGCATCGGTATACCAGCTTGGCATTTCGGGATAATGCGGGCCATCGTAGATCTCGATGACCAGCGTCTCCTCATGGGCGATGGTCGGGCCGTGCACATGGCCTTTCGGGTTCCAATAGAAGTCCCCGGTCTTCAGCCTGATACCGGTCGCGGTATATTCATAGTCCCCGGACAGGCAGTACATGAACTGGTTTGACGCATGACTGTGCGGCGCCGGAATGCTGGCGCCCTGGGCAAATTTGATCAGCGCGATCGAGGCGCCCCCGTCATCGCGCCACAGCATCTTCTCGAACACGCCGGCCAGCGATTTGGCGCGCCAATCCATGGTCGTCGCATGCAACAGGATTTCAGAGAACGCCGGAGCTGCCTGCGGACTGGAATCAGGAACGTCCCCCACCGTTTCATCCGCCTTATGATTGCCTTAGATATCTTCTGATATATCACTGATCGTGGGCGGTCAATGCGCAAACGCAGAAGGTGGGCGAGGCGAGATGGCAGGAAACCTGCGTCTGGCGAAAACGCCCGGCACGCGATACATGCCGCCAAAACGCGGCGCCGTCAGGCTAATCGCCGACGTATGGAGCAGGCATGCCGACAAACGGAAAGATCAAGATGACTCGTGGTCGCGGGCGCAAGGTGCCAGCTATTTCTTTGTCCGACTCCGCTTACCACGCACTTCGCGAGCGCGTGTTCAACCTGACGCTGCCGACCGGAGAATTGCTCAACGAACGGAGGATATGCGATCTGCTGGGCGTCGGCCGGACGCCGGTGCATCATGCGCTCCAGCGCCTGCATCAGGAAGGTTTCATCGAGATCGTGCCGCGGAAGGGCTTTCTGGTGAAGCCCGATTCCGTCTCCAAAATCATGGATCTTCTCGACGCGCGTTCGGTGATCGAGCCGAAGCTGGCCGGCCGTGCCGCCCAATTGGCCGGACCCGACGATGTCGAAGAGCTCAAGCGGATCACGACCCCCGTCGACAGCCCTGCCGGGCCGGCCGGGCCGGCCGACGGGCAGTTGAACGCGGTCGATTGGTTCATCGAGCGCGACCGGGCCTTTCACGCCAAGATTGCGGCGATCAGCGGCAGCACCGTCCTCATGGAGATACAGAAGTCGCTGCACGAACGGGCCATGCGCTTCTGGTATTCCGATCTGTGGCGCACCCTCGACGAGCAGAAAGCCTCGGACGAGCACCACGCCGTGATCGACGCCATCGAACGCGGCGACGCGGCGATGGCGGAATCGGCCATGGGCCGCCACATCGAAGAAATCACGACGCGGCTCCGCAAGATACAGGCGATGCGGCCGCGCCAGATGCTGGGGACGCTCGCTCCCTGACGCGCACCGTGCGCGATGCCGGCGGCTGTCTCATGGGTCGGCGCGCAACACCCCGTCCGCATCCCGATGCAGCGGATTGGCATGGTGCGGCAGCGGGGCGCCCGGCATGTTCTCGATCGTGACGCCGTACTTCCAACCCGCCGGCGCGATCGCGACGAATCGCGCGAACCCGCCGGAGCCACCTTCCGGCTTGGCGAAACCGATTGCGATCAGCGCCCCGCGCTCGGGCACCTGATCCAGGTTGGTCACGCCCTCGGCCTGGGCGAAATCATGCTTGAACAGCCACTTCTCGGTTTCGTACGTCGGGCTCATGTCGGTGTTGTACGGCTCGTGCCCGTGGAACAGGATGTGCCGCTGGAAGTGGAGAAACTCCAGCACCGCCAGGTCGATACCCGGAAAGGGTTTCGCCTTGAATGCCTTCGCGTCGGGCCACCGCTTCGACCAGTCGGTGCGGAACATCACGACCGATCCCGCGGGGATCCGACCATAGCGGGCTTCCCACTGGCGGATGTCGGTCATCGTCGCGACCGCACCCGGATCGGCCCGCGTTTTTGCCGACATGTCGATGACCACGAGCGGACGCAGTGCAATGGTGGCCGGAAATTCGCTGATCGTGGC
The DNA here is from genome assembly GCA_964236935.1 of uncultured Sphingomonadaceae bacterium. Taxonomy (GTDB): domain Bacteria; phylum Pseudomonadota; class Alphaproteobacteria; order Sphingomonadales; family Sphingomonadaceae; genus Solisphingomonas. Next base: position 111 of record CAXSHP010000362.1, on the reverse strand, counting down.
GCCGCGCGAATTGCCGTGCGCGGGCGGATCGAGCTGCGTCCCGACCTGGTCGGTGGACAGAAAATAGCTGGTGATGGCGGCGCCGACGGTGGGATAATCGAACGCGACGCC
>CAXSHP010000361.1:0-2404 GCA_964236935.1 uncultured Sphingomonadaceae bacterium | reverse complement strand
AGCGCAAGGATGCGTCCGCCCGGACGGACGCGCTGCGCGCCGCCGACATCGTGATCCTGTGCCTGCCCGACGACGCCGCGCGCGAGGCGGTGGCGCTGATCGGCGACGCACCGACCCGGATCATCGACGCCTCGACCGCGCACCGCACCGACCCCGCCTGGGCCTATGGCTTCGCCGAACTCGAGGCCGATCGGCGCGAGCGGCTTGCCCAGGCGCGTCATGTCTCGAACCCGGGCTGCTATCCGACCGGCTTCCTCGCGCTGATCCGGCCGCTCGTGCGTGCCGGCATCGTGCCGCGCGATCTGCCGCTGTCGGTCAACGCCACCTCGGGCTATTCGGGCGGCGTTCCGGCTCTATGGCCTCGCCATGGCACATAAGCACGTGCCCGAGATGCAGATCCATGCCGGTCTCAATATGGCCCCGGCCTTCCTGCCGGCGGTGGCGCGGACCTATCGCGGCATGCTGGTCGAAGTGCCGCTCCACCTCGGCCTGCTGCGCGGCGGACTGGCCGACATTCGCGCCGCGCTCGCGGACGCCTATGCCGGCGCTACGCTGATACGCTTGAACCGCGACGAGCCGGGCGAGCTGCTGATCGAACGATGCGGCGGGACCGACTGCCTCGAGCTGTTCGTCTGCGGCAACGCGGCGACAGGCCAGGTGCGTCTCATTGCCGCGCTCGACAATCTCGGCAAGGGCGCGGCCGGCGCGGCGGTGCAGAATCTGAACCTGATGGCCCGCCTGCCGGAGACCGAAGGGCTGCGGCTGTGGCCGAGCTGACGGACTACATCTCGCCGCGTTGGCGCCGGATCGCGTACCATTTGCGGACGTTCGCGTCATGCTGCGCGAGCGTATCGGCGAAGACATGGCCGCCCTTGCCGTTGGCGACGAAATAGAGCGCGCGCGACCGCGCCGGAGCGAGCACCGCCGCGATCGCATCGCGACCGGGATTGGCGATCGGGCCGGCCGGCAGCCCCGGCCGCGCATAGGTATTATAGCCATTCACGGCATCGAGCTCGGAACGCTTGATCCGCCGCCCGAGCGGCAGGCCCCTGGTGACCGGATAGATCACCGTCGGGTCGGCCTGCAGCGGCATGCCGATCCGCAGGCGATTGGAATAGACCGCCGCGACCGTGCGCCGCTCGCTGGCGATGCCGGTTTCCTTCTCGACGATCGACGCGAGGATCAGCGCCTCGCGCGGGGAAGAGACGGCGATGCCCGGCTGGCGCGTCGTCCACAGCTTGGCGAGGGTCAGGTCCATCGCCTGGGTCATCCGCGCGAGCACGGCCGCGCGACGCTCGCCGCGCTCGAAGCCATAGCTGTCGGGCAGCACCGATCCTTCGACCGGCGTGGCGACCGGGCCGGTCAACAGCGGCTCGGTCAGCAGCCTCCGCTGGACGAGCACTGCAGGGGTCCCTTCGGGAATGGTCAACAGCCGCTGGACCGGCTTGCCGTGTTGCAGGATCTCGAGCACTTCGGCCGGGCTCACCGCGGCGGAAAATGAGAATTCGCCAGCCTGGATCGGATCGTCGGCCCCGAGCAAGCGGGCCAAACGATAAAAGCGCGAGACGCAGCAGATCACCTCCGCTTTCTCAAGCACGGCGGCGGCGGAGCGCAGGCTGGCGCCCTTGGGGATCTGCGCCACGGTCGTGCGGTAGGACGGGCCTGGACCCCACCACGCGAAATAGATGCAGCCGCCGGCGAGGATGATAGCGAGCAGCACTAGCCCGATCAGCGACGAGACGACCCGCCGGCTCCGGCGGCGTGCCCGCCGGCGCGCCACTTCAGACCGCCCTCAGCACCAGGCTGGCATTGGTCCCGCCGAAGCCGAAGCTGTTGTTGAGCACCGCGCGCACCGGCCGCTGCTTGGCGACGTGCGGGACGAGATCGACGCCCTCGCAGCCGTCGCTCGGATTGTCGAGGTTGAGCGTCGGCGGGACGATCTGGTCGCGCATCGCGAGGATGCAGAAGATCGTCTCGACCGCACCCGCCCCGCCGAGCAGATGGCCGATCGCCGACTTGGTCGACGACATCGACACGGTGCCGATGGCGTTGCCGAACAATTTGCGCACCGCGCCCAGTTCAAGCTCGTCGCCGAGCGGCGTCGAGGTGCCGTGCGCGTTGATATAATCGATATCCGAAGGGTTCAGTCCCGACTTCTTCAGCGCCATCTGCATCGCGCGAAACGCCCCCGATCCTTCGGGATGCGGCGCGGTGACGTGATAGGCATCGCCCGACAGGCCGTAGCCGATCACTTCGGCATAGATCTTCGCGCCGCGCGCCTTGGCATGCTCATATTCCTCGAGCACGACCACGCCCGCGCCCTCGCCCATGACGAAGCCGTCGCGGTCCTTGTCGTACGGCCGCGACGCTTTTTCCGGGGTATCGTTGAAATTGGTCGAGAGCG
>CAXSHP010000360.1:0-2416 GCA_964236935.1 uncultured Sphingomonadaceae bacterium | reverse complement strand
GTCGCCGGTTCGACCAGCGACGCGGTGCCGACCCACGACGTATGGACCTTCACGCGCCACGTCCGCGCCGACGATCCCAACTGGCTGCTGGTCGAAACCGACGAGGCGGCGTGATCCGGCCATCCCCGGCGAAGGCCGGGGGGCAATATCTCTTCGGTGCCCTATTGTCGCTCGCGCTGTCTTCCTGCGCATCCCCTCCGCCACCGCTCGAGCCACCGCCGCCGGCGGTTGCGGCCAATGCCATGGAGGCAGGAGCGCAACCTGGTCCACCTATCGAGAGCCTGCCGCTGGCTGCGGGCGCGTCCGCCGCCTTGTCCGCTTTCCGCTTGTCCTGTCCGGTACTGCTGGCGCGGCCCGACGCCAGCGGCCTGACCCGCCCCCCCGACTGGCAGCGCGCCTGCGACGCGGCGGGGGCGGCGTCCGATGCCGATGCCGGGGCGTTCTTCACGCGCCAGTTCGAGACGGTCACCGTCGCCGACGGCACGGCCTTCGCGACCGGCTATTACGAGCCGGAAATCCTTGGCTCGCGCGTCGCCGCACCCGGCTATGCGGTCCCGGTCTATCGCGATCCCGGTGACGTGGTGACGGTCGATCTCGGCCGGTTCGCGCCCGATCTCGCCGGGCGCAAAGTCCGGGGGCGGGTGGTCGACGGCAGGCTGGCGCCTTATCCCGATCGTGCGGCGATCGAGGCCGGCGCGCTCGCCGGCCGCGGGCTCGAGCTCGCTTATGCCGCCAACCCGATCGAATTCTTCTTCCTCCAGATCCAGGGTTCGGGGCGGCTGCGGCTCCCCGACGGTACGGTCATGCGGATCGGCTACGCGGGCCAGAACGGGCGCGAATATGTCGCGATCGGCAAGCTGCTGCGCGCGCGCGGGCTGATCGGTCCGGGTGACGCCTCGATGCAGGGATTGATGGTCTGGCTCCGCGCGCATCCGGCGGATGCCAAGGCGGTGATGAATGCGAACAAGAGCTACGTCTTCTTCCGCGAATTGACCGGTCCGGGCCCGCTCGGCGCGCTCGGCGTGCAGGTCGCCGGCCACGTCTCGCTGGCCGCCGATCCGGCGTTCGTGCCGCTCGGCGCGCCGGTCTGGCTCGCGCTCGATCGCAGCGAGGCGGCCGGGCTGTGGGTGGCGCAGGACAGCGGCGGCGCGATCAAGGGCGCGAATCGCTTCGATACTTTCTGGGGCGCGGGAGAGCGGGCGCGAAGCATCGCCGGCGGCATGGCGGCGCGAGGATCGGCCTATCTGCTGGTGCCGCGCGGTACGCTCGAAAGGCTCGGTGGTGGCAAAGCGGCGACTGAGCGCTGAGGAGCAGGCCTTGTGGCGCCGTGTGACCGCGGACGTCCGGGCGCTCACGAGCGACGACTCGTCCGCTCCGATCGAACCGCCCAGCGCCGCCGCCGGTGTGACGTCCGCGGCGGCCGTCGACCCGGTCGGCCTGCGCCGCGAGCCGGTCCGCCGCGTCGCATCCGCCAACACGCTCGACGGCGGGTGGGATCGTCGGCTCGAGCGCGGCCTCGCGGCGCCGGACGTCACGCTCGATCTCCACGGTCACACCCTCGACAGCGCCTACCGCGCTCTCGATCTCGGCCTCGAGCGTGCGATCGCGGCACGGGCGCGCGTCCTCCTGCTGATCACCGGACGTCCGCCGCGCAACGAAGGCGGATCACGCCGCGGCGTGATCCGGGGTGCGATCGGCGACTGGCTCGCCGCCTCGCGTCATGCGGCGAAGATCGCCGCGGTCCGCAACGCCCATCCGCGGCATGGCGGAGCGGGCGCGCTGTACCTCGTCCTCCGCCGACAGAATGAGAACGACCGCCGGAAGATTCCTTAACCTCGACATGCGAAAAGATTCGCGCGGACCGCGGGCAAATCGGTCCGGCGGAGATGCACTGGGGAACATGGAAGAGTATTCGCTCAAGAGCAGGGCCGTGGCGTTCGCGATGGCGGCCGGCGCCGTGGCGTTCATTCTTGCGATGCTCGCGGGGGCGCAGCTTGCCGGGGATGTCGGCGGCATCAGCGTGGCGCTGATCGTCGCGCTGATCTGCGGGGTGCTGTGCTGGGCATCGGCCGAGCGCGCCATCGCGGGCATCGCCGAGGCGATCGATGCCGTCGCCATGCGCCTGTCGGCTGCCGCGTCGGGCGACCTCACCTCGCCCGCGCCGCCCGCGATCGCCGCCATCCTGCCCGATCTCGCGCGTCAGCTCGACGACATGTTCGGCCGGATGCGCGACACGCTCGAGAGCGCCAACGTGCTGGCGCTCCACGATTCGGTCACGCGCCTGCCCAACCGCCGGCATTTCCGCCGCGAGGCCGACGCGATGCTCGACGCGCTCGGCCAGCGCGCCCGCGCGACCCTGCTGTTCATCGATCTCGATCATTTCAAGACGGTCAACGACACGCTCGGCCACGCGATC
>CAXSHP010000359.1:0-2417 GCA_964236935.1 uncultured Sphingomonadaceae bacterium | reverse complement strand
GATCGACCGAGGTGCGGATGACTGGCAGACCGACCGTGATGTTCACGCCTGACTCCAGACCGAGCACCTTGATCGGGCCATGGCCCTGATCGTGATACATCGCAACAACCATGTCGTAGTCGCCGCGACCGGCGAGGAAGAACAGCGTATCGGCCGGCAGTGGACCGCGCACATCCCAGCCCTTCTTCTGGCAGACTTCGACGGCAGGCGTGATCTTCTCGGCTTCCTCGCCGTAACCGAACAGGCCGTTCTCGCCGGCATGCGGATTGATGGCGCAGACGCCAATCTTGGGATTCTTGATGCCGGCCTTGATCAGCACGTCGTGACCGCGCGTGATCACGCGCTCGACCAGCTCGGGGCGGCGCTTGGCGAGCTCGCGCGCATAGAGCCCGCCGAGGCTCCAGCCGATCACCGCCGCCGGCCGGCGCGCGGTGACGGCTTCGAGCTTCGCCTCGAGCCGGTCGATCAGGGCGATGCTGACGCCGCGATTGCGGCCGAGGCCCCAGCCCGCGGGGAGATAGCCGGCGCGCGCGAGCGTGCGGCGCAGCGTCCAGGTGCGGACGTCGCCGATCATGAAGCCGGGGATGACGAGCACCGGCCGTCCGTCGCCGCGATGCCCCCGCGCGATCGCGCGCCACGCGCCGCGGCCGCGCAGCAGCTCGCCGAGGACGGCGGTTTCGCCGAGCAGGCGGGCGAGCGAGGGAGCGGCGGCGTCGGTCATGCGATCACTTACTCTCTGCCGTCATTCCGGCGGAAGCCGGAATCCATGGACTGCGTCCGCTCTCCGCTCCAATCGCTTCGCATCCATGGATCCCGGCTTTCGCCGGGATGACGACGTTGTAAAATGGTCACCGGAAATCGCGCGTCTTCTGGCGCAGCATGTCGTCGGGATGGCGGCTGTCGGGCGCTCCGGGATGCGCGCCGCCGTCGCCGCGGCCGGTACGGTGCGGGAAATCGCGTGCGCCGACGGTGCGCAGCAGGTCGGTCATGTCGTCGATCGCCTCGGAAATGACGTGGATCACCACCCCCTCGCGCTGGAGCCGGCCCTTCACGCCGATCATCGCCGAGGCGAGGATCGTGCGGCGATAGGTCTCGAACATGCGCGACCAGACGACGACATTGGCGACACCGGTCTCGTCCTCGAGCGTGACGAACACGACATTGCCCTCGCCCGGCCGCTGGCGGATCAGGATGATCCCGGCGATCTCGACGCGCGCGCCGTCCTTCATTCCTTGCAGATCGCGGCACGAGGCGATGCGGCGACGGCCGAGCTCGGCGCGCAGGAAGCTCAATGGATGCGCGCGCAGCGACAGCTGGAGCGCGCGATAATCCTCGATCACCTCGCGCCCCGCGGTCATCGGCTGGAGCACGACCGCGGGCTCGCGCCCCTCGACCGCGGCGAACAAAGGCAGCGGCGCGGCGGCGAGCCCGCGCACCTGCCACAGCGCCTGGCGCCGATCGATGCCGAGGCAGGCGAACGCATCGGCCTCGGCGAGCCGCTCGAGCGCCACGACCGGCACGCCCGAACGCCGCCAGACATCCTCGACCGAGGTGTAGGGGGCGTTTTCGCGCGCGGCGACGATCGCGGCGCCGTGGGTGTTGGCAAGCCCGCGGATCATGCGCAGGCCGAGGCGTAAGGGGTGCAAATCCTCCCCGGCATTTCTGCCGGGGAGGGGGACCACCCGAAGGGTGGTGGAGGGGTCTCTTGCGCGGACTGCCCCTCCACCATGCTGCGCATGGTCCCCCTCCCCCCGCTGCGCGCGGGGAGGATCTTCGAAAAGCGCGTCCCACCGGCTCGCATTGATGCACGCTGGCAATATCTCGACCCCATGCTCCTGCGCGTCGCGCACGATCTGCGCGGGCGCGTAGAAGCCCATCGGCTGGGCGTTTAGCAGCGCGGCGCAGAACACGTCGGGATGGTGGCACTTCATCCAGCTCGACGCGTAAGCGATCTTGGCGAAGCTCGCCGCGTGGCTTTCGGGAAAGCCATAGCTGCCGAAACCCTCGATCTGCTTGAACGTGCGCGTGGCGAACGCTTCGGTATAGCCGTTGGCGACCATGCCGTTGACGAGCTTGTCGTGGAAATGGCTGACCCCGCCGGTGAACTTGAACGTCGCCATCGAGCGGCGCAGCGCATCCGCCTCGGCCGGGGTGAAGCCCGCGCCGACGATCGCCACCTTCATCGCCTGCTCCTGAAACAGCGGCACGCCGAGCGTCTTCTTGAGCACCGCCTCGAGCTCGGGCTTGGGATATTCGGGCGTCTCCTTGCCTTCGCGCCGGCGCAGATAGGGATGGACCATGTCGCCCTGGATCGGGCCGGGGCGGACGATCGCCACCTCGATCACCAGATCGTAGAATTGCGTCGGCTTCATCCGCGGCAGCATGTTCATCTGCGCGCGGCTCTCGATCTGGAACAC
>CAXSHP010000358.1:2211-2418 GCA_964236935.1 uncultured Sphingomonadaceae bacterium | reverse complement strand
AGATGAAGCTCGAAGTGAAGGTTGACGAGGCCGACGTCGGCCAGGTCAAGCAGGCGCAAGACGCGACCTTCACCGTCGACGCCTTCCCCGGGCGGACCTTCCCGGCGCGGATCACCCGCGTCGACGTCGGCGCCAATGCCAGCAATGCGAGTTCGTCGTCGAGCAGCGCCAGCGCGACCAATACGGTGGTGGCCTACACCGCCGCGC
>CAXSHP010000358.1:0-2201 GCA_964236935.1 uncultured Sphingomonadaceae bacterium | reverse complement strand
CCCGGGGATGACCGCGACCGCCGATATCGTCACCACCGAGAAGCATGGCGTCCTGCTCGTGCCGAACAGCGCGCTGCGCTTCTCGCCTGAGCGCGCGGCGCGCGCCGGTAAGTCGAGCGGCGGGGTGACGAGCGTACTGATGCCGCCGCGGCGTCCCGGCGGCGGCAACCGCGCCAGCCGCGACGTCGCGATCGGCCGCGGCAGCCGGCAGACCGTCTATGTCCTCGACGACGATGGCGCGCCGACGCCGCTGCGCGTCACCGTCGGCGACACCAACGGCAGTCAGACCGAGGTGTCGGGCCCGGCACTGCACGCGGGTCTGGCCGTGATCACCGGCCAACTCGCGACCGGCGAGACCGAGAGCGGCGCGGCCAGTGGCGGATCGGGGCGGCGCAGTGGCGGCTGAACCGCTCATCTCCTTACGCGGCGTGACCAAGCAGTTCGGCACCGGCGAGACCGCGTTCAAGGCGCTCAAAGGCATCGATTTCGATATCGCCGCCGGCGATTTCGTCGCGGTGATGGGGCCGTCCGGGTCAGGCAAGTCGACGACGATGAACATCCTCGGCTGCCTCGACGTGCCGACCAGCGGCGCGTTCCTGTTCAAGGGCCACCATGTCGAGGCGCTCGACCGCGATCAGCGCGCCTTGCTCCGCCGCAAATATCTCGGCTTCGTGTTCCAGGGGTTCAACCTGCTCGCGCGGACCAGCGCGCTCGAGAATGTCGAGCTGCCGCTGCTCTATCGCGGCGAGGAGAAGAAGGCGCGCCGCGCAACGGCGATGGCCGCGCTCGACAAGGTCGGCCTCGCCGACTGGTGGGATCATACCCCGGCGCAGTTGTCGGGCGGCCAGCAGCAGCGCGTCGCGATCGCGCGCGCGATCGTCACCCATCCCGACGTGCTGCTCGCCGACGAGCCGACCGGCAACCTCGATTCGGAGCGCTCGATCGAGATCATGGAATTACTCACCGGGCTCAACCGCGAGAGCGGGATCACCGTGCTGATGGTCACCCACGAGGCCGAGATGGCGGGCTTCGCGCGCACGATCATCCACTTCAAGGACGGGCTGGTGGAGAGCGTGGAGAATAAAGCGTGATCCTCCCCGGCACGGGGAGGGGGACCATGCGCAGCATGGTGGAGGGGGCTCACGGCTGGGCGGGGCGCTCGTGGCGAGCCCCCTCCACCACCGGCTGTGCCGGCGGTCCCCCTCCCCGTGCCGGGGAGGATTTTCGGTTATGCTAGGCACCACGATCCTGCTCGCGATCCGCGCGATCCGCACGCATCTGCTGCGCTCGTTCCTGACGATCCTCGGCATCGTCATCGGCGTCGCGGCGGTGGTGACGATGGTCACGCTCGGCAACGGCGCGACCGCGGCGGTGCGCGAGCAGATCTCGGGGCTCGGCGCGAACATCCTCCAGGTCCGCCCCGGCCAGGGCTTCGGCCGCGGCGGCGGTGGGCCGCAGCCGCCCGACTTCAAGCCCGAGGACGTCGACGCGATCCGCGGCCAGATCGCCGGGGTGGTCGCGGTCGCGGCGCAGGCGCAGGCGACGGGCATCGCGATCCGCAACGCCGCGAACTGGTCGACCACGATCAACGGCACGACCGACGATTATCTCGTCGCGCAGCAATGGCAGCTCGCGCGCGGGCGCAGCTTCACGTCCGCAGAGGAGCAGGCGGGCAAAGCGGTGTGCATCATCGGCTCGACCGTCCAGCAGAACCTGTTCCAGCGCGAGAGCCCGCTCGGCGAACGCTTCCGCATCAAGGACATCTCGTGCGAGGTGATCGGCACGCTCAGCACCCGCGGCCAGGGCGGCTTCGGCAACGACCAGGACGACGTCGTGATCATGCCGATCAAGACCGTCCAGCGCCGCTTCACCGGCAACCGCAACATCCGCACGATCCTCGTCTCGGTCGATCCGGCCTACGACACCGCGACCGTCCAGTCCTCGCTCGAGACGCTGCTGCGCGAGCGGCGGCGGACCACCGGCAAGGAAGACGATTTCAACATCTTCGACACCAAGCAGATCTCCGACACGCTCCAGGGCACGACCAAGATCCTGACCGCCTTGCTCGGCGCGGTCGCGGCGGTCAGCCTGCTCGTCGGCGGGATCGGGATCATGAACATCATGCTGGTGTCGGTGACCGAGCGCACGCGCGAGATCGGCATCCGCATGGCGGTCGGGGCGCGGCCCGGCGACGTGCTGCT
>CAXSHP010000357.1:794-2453 GCA_964236935.1 uncultured Sphingomonadaceae bacterium | reverse complement strand
GGATTGCGATGGATCCCGAAGGGTCGTTGGCGCTGCGTCAGTGAGCGGACAGGCGTCGACCACCACCTCATTCAACCGATCTCGCCCGCCGGGGTAGGTTAGCGGGGAAACCTCGGCCATCGCGACTTGGCCATAGGCCACGAACAGCGCGTAGTCCTTGAAGCCCGTGTATCCCCCGTAGGAGTTCTTCCCATTCACTCGATAGCAAGCCCAGTGGCCAGGACTTGGCTCGGGCCGTGGTCCGAAAAGATGGCCCCCGGGTGTAATCGATCCTTCGTGCGCAGGATTCGTTCGTTGAATGATCGCCGCGCCGGGGTCCTTAAGAGTGCGGTCGAAATATGCCATCGCCAGGTTGTCGTAAAACGTCTGCGGCGTGGTCGTTTCCGGCGCGACAGCAAGAATGGCGGCTAGGGCGAGGAAGATCATCCGCCAGTCCCGGCCCTTGATTTAATTGCTGCCCACGCCGCCAGCAGCGCGGCTGCCTCGCCCTCGTCCGCTATCTCTGCAACCTCCTTAAGCTGCTTAACCTGTGTGTAGGGCTCAGCTTCCGCCCAGGGTGCGCCTTCCTGCCACATAAGCCACTGCCACCTAATCCCAAGCGGCTCGCCGAACTGACGGGCACGATCAGCATTCATCTTGCTGCCGTTTGTTCCCTTGCGGAAATCGCGCTCGAAGCGTTCGTTGGCGCCGCCGATCCCGCGCAGCCGGATCGCATGGGCGATGATGATCCCCCAGGTCCAGACGCTCGCGAGCAGCAGCCCGATCATCACGCCTTTGACGACGATGTCGGCCTGGAGAAACAGCGCGACCGGCGACAAGGTCGCGGCGGCATGGGGGACGAGTTCGGGGTTCATCGGCTGCCGTCTTCCTTGATCAATGCGAATGCCTCCACCCATGCTTGCGGCTGGCGGCGGGGTTTCCCGTCGGGGGAAAGAAACGCCGCGGTCACCTCCGCGTCGGCGAGAATCTCATTGCCGCGCATGACTCTCTGATGAATGACGCAGGTCGCCGCGCGCACCGCTTCCACGCGGCTGACGATGACGAGCGCGTCGTCGAGCTTCGCCGGGCGGCGATAGCGGATCGAGACCTCGGCGACCGCATAGCTGCCTTCGCCCGCTTCCGCGGCGGCACGCTGATCGATCCCGGCGGCGCGCAGCATGTCGCTGCGCGCGCGCTCGAGGTAGCGCAGGTAATTGGCGTGGTAGACGACGCCGCCGACATCGGTGTCCTCGAAATAGACGCGCAGCGCGAAGATATGCACGCCGTCGCGGAAGCCGCCGGTATAAGGCTGGTCGAGAGCGGAGCCGGTCATCGTGGCTGCTTTAGGGGCCATTTACCGAAATAGGAATCCGTTCGGGCCGAGCCTGTCGATACTATGCCGTCACCCCGGCGAAAGCCCTCGCCGGGATGACGAACGGGATCGAGGCGGTTAGGGGATAAGCGATGACCCCCCTCGACATCCTCCGTACCACCTTCGGCTTTGCCGAATTCCGTGGCGTCCAGCAGCAGGTGGTCGAGCGCGTGATGGCGGGGCAGCATAGCGCCGCGATCATGCCCACCGGCGCGGGCAAATCGCTGTGCTACCAGCTCCCGGCGCTTGCCCGGCCCGGCACCGGGCTCGTCCTCTCGCCGCTGATCGCGCTGATGCACGACCAGATC
>CAXSHP010000357.1:0-784 GCA_964236935.1 uncultured Sphingomonadaceae bacterium | reverse complement strand
CGCTCGGCATCCGCGCCGCCGCGCTGACCTCGGCCGACGGCGATGGCGAGGAAACGATCGCGCGCCTGCGCCGCGGTGCGCTCGACCTGCTCTACGCCGCGCCCGAGCGCGCCTCGGGCGAGGGCTTCCGCAACCTGCTTCGCCGCGTGCCGCTCGCGCTGATCGCGATCGACGAGGCGCACTGCGTGTCCGAATGGGGCCATGATTTCCGCCCCGACTATCGCCTGCTGCGCCCGCTGCTCGACGCCTTCCCCGACGTGCCGCGCCTCGCGCTGACCGCCACCGCCGACGCGCAGACCCGCGCCGACATCATCGCCCAGCTCGGTATTCCCGCCGACGGGCTGATCGTCGCCGGCTTCGACCGGCCCAACATCCGCTACGCGATCGCCCCGCGCCAGGGCACCTCGCGCCAGATCGCCGATCTCATCGCCGCCGAGCCCGGCCCGGCGATCGTCTATGCGCAGACGCGGATGGCGACCGAGAAGCTCGCCGCCGCGCTCGGGCAGCACGGCCGCCCGGTGCGCGCCTATCACGCGGGGCTCGAATCGGCGGTACGCCAGCGCAACCAGGCCGATTTCGTCGCGTCGGAAAATATGGTGATGGTCGCCACCGTCGCGTTCGGCATGGGCATCGACAAGCCCGACATTCGCCTGGTCGCGCATGCCGGCCTGCCCAAATCGATCGAGGCTTATTACCAGGAGACCGGCCGCGCCGGGCGCGACGGCGAGCCCTCGGCGGCGCATCTGTTCTGGGGCGCGGAGGATTTCGCCAAGGCGCGCCAGCG
>CAXSHP010000356.1:0-2453 GCA_964236935.1 uncultured Sphingomonadaceae bacterium | reverse complement strand
GGGCGGAGTTTGGGGCGTTCGCTCCGCCGGCGCAAGCTCCAGCCACGCCTTAAGCCGCGTCGCCACCGCCGCGAACGGGATCGCCTCCTTGCCGTCGCCCGCGGCCGGGGGCGTGCCCGCGTCGGATGCCAGGCGGATCACCGGATCGAGCGGGATGCGGCCGAGGAACGGCAGCTCGAGCCGCCGTGCCGCCGCCTCCGCGCCGCCGCTGCCGAACGGATCGGACACCTCGCCGCAATGCGGGCAGGCATAGCCCGCCATATTCTCGACCAGCCCGACGATCGGCACGCTCGACTGGCGGAACAGGTCGATCGCGCGCGCCGCGTCGATCAAGGCGAGGTCCTGCGGCGTGGAGATGATGATCGCGCCCGCCGGCTTGTGCTTGGCCATCATCGACAGCTGGACGTCGCCGGTGCCGGGCGGCAGATCGACCAGGATCAGCTCCGCCTCGCCCCATTGCGCATCGAGCAGCTGCCCGAGCGCATTGCCCGCCATCGGCCCGCGCCACGCGATCGCCTGCCCCGGCTGGACGAGGTGGCCCATCGACAGCATCGGCACCCCGTAGCGCGTCTCGACCGGGAGCAGCTTCTGCCCCTCCGCCTGCGGCCGGCGGCCCTCGCTGTCCATCAGCCGCGGCTGCGACGGGCCGTAGATGTCGGCGTCGACCAGGCCGACCTTCATGCCCATCCGCGCGAGCGCGACCGCGAGATTGGCGGTCAGCGTCGACTTGCCGACGCCGCCCTTGCCGCTGCCGACCGCGATGATCGTGCGCGCGGTCTTCTCCGCGGTCATCGCCACGCGCACGTCGCTGACGCCCGGCTGCGCGCGCAGGGTCCGCTTCACGTCGGCCTCGAGCAATTCGCGCTGGGTGACGGCGAGCCCCGATACGTCGAGGATCACGCTGGCGACGCCGTCGGGCGACAGGCGCGGCGGCGCGGCGCGCTTGGCTTCGATCAGGCCGCGCCGGCTAATCGGATCGGCGACGCGATCGAGCGCCGCCGCGAGGTCCTCGCTGCTGGTCATCGGGAAGCGCATAACCATGGCCCGGCGCGATGACACTGTTTTTTGCGCCGACGGCCACCTATAAAGACCGCATGACAGATGGAACAGGGCGCTCGCCGACCGCGGGGCCGATGCTCAACGAAGCCGGCGGTCCCTGGGGCGGCAAGGGCTCAGGCTCCGGCGGGGGGAGTGATTCCGGCGGGGGCGACGGGGGGGACGGCGGCGGTCTCGGTCCGCGCAATCCGTGGAGCCAGCCGCCGCGGCGGCGCCCGCCGGGCAGGCCGGGGCTCAATCCGTCGGCGCTCGAGGAGCTGCTGCGCCGCGCGCGCGCGCGCTTCGGCGGCGGTTTTCCGCAGAGCGACGGCCGGCCGCTGTGGGCTTACGCGATCCTCGGCTTCGTCTGCCTGTGGGTGGTGTTCACCAGCCTTCACCGGATCGAGCCGCAGGAGCGCGGCGTGATCACCCGCCTCGGCAGCTATGCGGGCACGCTGCGGCCGGGCATCAGCCTGACCTTTCCCGCGCCGATCGACGTCGTCACCAAGATCAACGTCGACAATATCCGCACGATCGACATTCCCGACGGCACCGGCCAGAATCTGGTGCTGACCGGGGATCAGAACATCGTCGATCTCGCTTATTCGGCGCGCTGGAGCATCCGCGATCCCGAGCTCTATCTGTTCGAGCTGGCCGATCCCGACGACACCATCAGCGAGGTCGCCGAGAGCGCGATGCGCGAGGAGATCGCGCGCGTCACGCTCAACGACGCGATCGGCCCGATGCGCGGCGAGATCGAGGCGCGCGTCGCGCTGCGGATGCAGCAGATCCTCGACGGCTACCATGCCGGCATCACCGTCCAGGGCATCGCGATCAAGCAGGCCGATCCGCCGCAGGAGGTCAACGACGCGTTCAAGGCGGTGTCGGCGGCGCAGCAGGAGGCACAGTCGGCGCTCAACAATGCGCGGACCTACGCCGAGCAGATGGCGGCCAAGGCGCAGGGCGAGGCGGCGGCGTTCGATCGCGTCTATGCGCAATATCACCTCGCTCCGGCGGTCACCCGGCGGCGGATGTATTACGAGACGATGGAGGATGTGCTGGCGAAGGTCGACAAGACGATCGTCGAGGCGCCCGGCGTGACCCCCTATCTGCCGCTGCCCGAGGTGCACGCGCGCGCCAAGGAGGCCGGCCAGTGAACGCCGCCTCGCGCATGGCGCGCAATCCGATCGGCTGGGCCATGCTCGCGCTCGCCGCGGTGCTGCTGTTCGCCAGCACCTTCTCGGTCGTACCCGAGACCAAGCAGGCGCTGATCGTCCGGCTCGGTCAGCCGGTGCGGATGATCAACGGCTATCGTGGCGGACAGGCGTTCGGCCGGACCGGCGCCGGGCTGATCGCGCATATCCCGTTCATCGAGAATGTCGTGTGGATCGACAAGCGCGTGCTCGATTTCGACATGC
>CAXSHP010000355.1:1587-2459 GCA_964236935.1 uncultured Sphingomonadaceae bacterium | reverse complement strand
AGCTCGTCGAGAACCTCGGGGTAGAAGAGGGTGGAATGGCGCGAGATGAGGACGCCGACCAGGTTCGACCGGCTGGTCGTCAGTCCGGAGGCGATCGCGTTGGGCTGATAGCCCAGTTCGTGCGCGGCGCGCAGCACGCGCTTGCGCGTTGCGGGCGCGATGCTGCCGCCCGCGCGAAAGCAGCGCGATACCGCCGATTGCGACACCCCGGCCAATTGGGCGACGTCATAGGAGGTCGGTCGTCGATTGGCGCGGAACGGCGGGGTTGCCGCTGCGATACCGTTCGATTTGAACTTCGTCATCGCGCGCATGATAGGCGGTCGGCCGGCGCGGCGGAATAGCCGATCGCAAGCGCTATTGCGGCCAGCGCGGCAGACTGGGATCGACCGCGAAGCGCAGATCGTCGAACACGTCGAGCCCGAACTGGTGGAGTAGGTAGAGCGTGTCGATCGCCACCCAATTGTCGATGATCCGGTCGTCGGCATCGATCCGATACCAGTCGGCCACGCGCATCTCGACCTTCTTGCCCGAAGGCGGCATGCCGAGCCAGCCGCCGCCCAGATGGGTCGCGGTGAGCGACGGCCATCCGGCGGTCATCGCAAACCGGCCGTCTCCCAGCCGGACGTAGTGGCCCGGCCGGTCGTCGTCGCCTTCGCTACTGCGGACGACGCCGGCGCGATCGGGGAAGGCCTGCATGAACAGCGCCCCGTGATAATCGAGGAACCCTCTCTGGCCACGGCTGGAGCCGACCCCCGCTGGCCCGTACCAGTTCATGTTGTCGTGCCAGTGCGGGCTATGATTGCCACGGGCCTTCGCGAGATCGGCAAGATCGGCGCCCTGGGCAAGGCCGGTTTGCATCTCGCGGATGATCC
>CAXSHP010000355.1:1181-1577 GCA_964236935.1 uncultured Sphingomonadaceae bacterium | reverse complement strand
CAGCGTCTCGAACAAGGCGAGTGCCTGGTCGCGGCGCCCGAGCCGGCAATAGGCGTCGACGAGCCAGAAGCTGCACGCGAGGAACGAGCCTTCGCCGTGCGCGAGCCCGGTCTGCATCTCGCGGATGATCCTGAGCGACTCGACGCCCCGCGCCGCGTCGCATCCGATGAGGTCCGCGCCCGACGAGGCGGGTGGGCCGGGCCACTGCTCGGCCGATCCGGGCATCGGCCGCAGGGGGTAGCGCCCTGCCTGGCGCATCACGTCGAGCACGTCGAGCAGCACGTACGCCTTCTGGATACGGCCGTCGCGGATGCGCGCGTTGAGGGCGAAGCGCAGGAAGGTCAGGCCGTGCGTCGCGGGAATGCCGATCCAGGGCCAGGCGAAATTGCCCATGAC
>CAXSHP010000355.1:0-1171 GCA_964236935.1 uncultured Sphingomonadaceae bacterium | reverse complement strand
TCGCTCTCGTAATCGCTGGCAAGCGCGAAATGCAGGCGGTGTTCGTGGTCGGCGAAAGACGCTTTCAGCGGCGCCCAGAATTCGGCCGCGACCGCCGCCGATCCCGCCAGCGTGTTGAACGGGTGGAAGATGCGCCAGACCGCGTCGGGATGACAGTATCGATCGAGAACGGCGTCGATGCCCGCCCCTTCCGCGCCCGCCATGTCGTCGAGGAAGGACACGACGAGCCGCTTGTTGATAGCGTGGTCGTTCAACACTCAGATCTCCGCAACTGGTGATGGTATCGCCGCCTCGTCATGCCGCGCCGCGAGCGCGGCCTGCGTCGCCGCGTGGCTTGCGCGCGAAACGCCGAGCATACCGTAGAACACGACCGCGACGAGCCCGGGCACGGTCGACAGGACGAACGCCGCCGCCAGGCCCATCAGCACGCCGTGCGGCACCTGCCCCGGCACCGCCTTCGCAGGGAAGGCGATGATCGTGAGCACCCAGCCGGCAAGCGCGGTGCCGATCGCCTGATCGACCTTGGCGAACAGCGTGCGCGTCGAATAGAGGATGCCCTCCTGCCGAACGCCGTAGCGCAGCTCGTTCTCGTCGGCGATGTCGGCGAGCGCCGAATAGATCGTCGTCGTCATGATGCTGTACGGCGCGTGCTGTAACAATGAGAAGGCGATCAGGATCGGCACTAGCAAAGGCGTCGACGGCGTCATCACGCCCAGCCAGCCCAGCGCCAGCGGCAGCGCCGGGCCGACGCAGAACACCAGCAAAGCGACCATCCCCGTCCAGCGCTTGTCGAACCGGCGGTGCAGCGCGGTGACCGCGAACGACCCGAACAAATAGCCGCAGAGACTGCCGATCACGAAGAAGCTGATCTGCGCGTTGGTCAGCCGCCACAGGAAGGTCGCGGTATAGATCCAGAGGCCATTGCGAACGCCGCTCATCAGCGACAGGAAGAAGAAGCCGATCAGCAGGACGACGTAGTTGCGGTTCGCCAGCACGTGGCGAACGTCCTGCAGGAACTGGGCGAGGCCGAAGCGCGGCGTTCCCGGCGCCTGGTGCGGCAGCCAGGGAATGCGCGAGCGGGTGAACCAGCTCGAAACCGAGAGGCAGGCGAAGATGATCGCGGCGACGGTTAGCGTGAAATGCGGCCACGGCGCCGGATCGAGCGCGCCGT
>CAXSHP010000354.1:1678-2466 GCA_964236935.1 uncultured Sphingomonadaceae bacterium | reverse complement strand
CCTCGGCGGCGCATCTGTTCTGGGGCGCGGAGGATTTCGCCAAGGCGCGCCAGCGGATCGGCGAGGTCGAGGAGCAGCGCCAGCCGGGCGAGCGCGCGCGGCTCGCCGCGCTCGGTGCGTTGGTCGAGACCGCCGGCTGCCGCCGCGCGATCCTGCTGCGCCATTTCGGCGAAGAGCCGGGGGCGCGCTGTGGCAATTGCGACAATTGCCTCAATCCGCCGCTCGCGGTGCGCGTCACCGAGACGGCGCGCAAATTCCTCTCGGCGGTGTTCCGCACCGGGCAGAGCTTCGGCG
Organism: uncultured Sphingomonadaceae bacterium; assembly: GCA_964236935.1. GTDB lineage: Bacteria > Pseudomonadota > Alphaproteobacteria > Sphingomonadales > Sphingomonadaceae > Solisphingomonas. Next base: position 2,172 of record CAXSHP010000354.1, on the reverse strand, counting down.
TCGGCCATGTCGAGGCGGTGCTGACCGGCGCCGCCGACGAGCGCGTCGCGCGCTTGGGTCACGATCGGCTGTCGGTCGCGGGGATCGTCGACGGCGAGGAAGCCGCGCTGATCCGCCCGGTGTCGCGCGCGCTGCTGCTGCGCGATGCGCTCAGGACGAGCGAGCATGGCGGGCTGATGCTCGGTCCGGCGGCGCGCGCGATCCTCAAGGGCGAGGAGGAAGTCTCACTGGTGCTGCCGCCGAAGCGCGAGCGCCAGCGGCGCGAACGCGGCAGCCAAACGCGCGAGTTCCCGCACGATCCCTTGTTCGAGGCGCTGCGCGCCTGCCGCCGGGAGATCGCCAAGGAGCGCGGGTTGCCGCCCTATGTCGTGTTCCACGATTCGACGCTGCGCGAGATGGCGGCGCTGCGCCCGGACAGCATCGCCCAGCTCGCCACCGTCACCGGGGTAGGCCATGCCAAGCGCGACGCCTATGGCGAAGCGTTTCTCGCGGTG
>CAXSHP010000354.1:0-1661 GCA_964236935.1 uncultured Sphingomonadaceae bacterium | reverse complement strand
ATCCGCGGGTGGCGGGATCAAGGTTGAGGAAGGAAAGCTATGTTCAAGGATCTCGACAAGACGATCTTCGTCGCGGGGCAGATCGCGCCCGACGATGTCGCCGCCGCGGCGGCGCGCGGCGCGGTGATGGTGATCAACAACCGGCCCGAGGGCGAACAGCCCGGCCAGCCGAGCGGCGCGGCGATCGAGGCGGCGGCGCGCGCGGCGGGAATCGCCTATCGCGCGATCCCGGTGACCCCCGGCGGCTTCACCGCCGCGCAGATCGACGCGATGGCGGCAGCGCTCGCCGAAGCCGGCGGACCGGTGCTCGCCTTCTGCCGCTCGGGCATGCGATCGACCTCGCTGTGGGCGCTCGCGCGCGGGCGCGGCGGCGACGATCCGGAAGCACTTTCGGCCGTCGCCGGAGCGGCCGGTTACGATCTCGCGCCGATCCGCGCGCTGATCGGCCGCGCATAAAAAACGGGCCGGTCCCGAAGGGCCGACCCGATGAAGTTTAGGAGAGGATGCCTGAAAAGGCATGTTCGTTTTGTGGCTATCTGGTTCATTGTGCAAGTGCGAAATGCACAGGCGCGATTGCAAAATTCTTATTCCGTTGGCGGCCCGTCTCTTTGGATCAGATTTCCACCTGACCTGATTTCGCCGAGATGAAACCATCCGGTTCCCCGGCGCAGGCCGGGCTAGTTACGAGCTGATTGGCGTGCAAAGCGCTTCGTTACCGCGACGTTCCAACTGGACCCGGCCTGCGCCGGGGAACGGCAATTGAACCGAATGTCACCGGACTCCGCAATTCTACCCCGCGCGACCGGCCTGCTGCGGCGCAAAAAAGCCGGCGGATTTCTCCGCCGGCCAGGCGTTCGCAGGAGGAACCTCGCGAGGTCGTCGGGGCGGAGCCGGTGCGGCCCCGCCCGTCCGATCAATAGTGGTAGGCCCGCTCGCCGTGCTCGGCGATGTCGAGGCCCTCGTGCTCGGTTTCGGCCGAGACGCGCATGCCCCAGACCTTGTCGATCACGAAGAACAGGATGAACGAGATGACGCCCGACCAGACCAGCGTCGTCAACACGCCCTGGCACTGCACCCAGACCTGGTGCGCCATGTCGTAGGTGCCGGGGATGAGCGTGCCCGGCTTGGTGGTGTAGTCCGCGATCCCCTGCCCCCCGAAATCGGGGTTGACGAGGATCCCGGTCATGATCGCACCGGTGATGCCGCCGATGCAATGCACGCCGAACACGTCGAGGCTGTCGTCATAGCCGAACTTCTTTTTCACCACGGTGACGAAGAAGAAGCACAGCGGCGAGACCATCAGGCCGAGGATCACCGATCCCATGGTGCCGGCATAGCCCGACGCCGGGGTGACGGCGACGAGGCCGGCGACCACGCCCGAGGCCGCGCCGAGCAGCGACGGCTTGCCCTTGACCACCTGCTCGACCAGCAGCCACGACATGCCGGCGGCGGCGGTCGCGACCATGGTGTTCATGAAGGCGACCGAGGCGATCCCGCTCGCTTCAAGGTTGGAACCGGCGTTGAAGCCGAACCAGCCCACCCACAGCAGGGACGCGCCGATCATCGTCATCGTGAGCGAATGGGGCGGCATCGCCTCGTGCGGGTAGCCGATGCGCTTGCCGATGACGAGGCAGCCCATCAGGCCGGCGATGCCCGCGTTG
>CAXSHP010000353.1:1487-2469 GCA_964236935.1 uncultured Sphingomonadaceae bacterium | reverse complement strand
CGGTGGTCGCCGTATCAATAAAAGCAAAAGGCACCATCCTTTATGGCGATTATCCGGGCATCTTCGCCTCCCTTCGCTTGGGGGCGGCGAGACCGGCTCCGGTGCTGGTCCGGTGCAACGCGCCAGGAACCAGCCGATCGATCTCGTCCAGGATGCTTTGGAGAGCGCGCTGAACGCTGAGGAAATCGCCGATCGCGTAGACCTCGGTCTGGCTGGCGCGACGTGGCCCATGTAGCCTTCGAGATCCCAGCGTTCCGCGCCGCGGTTGCGGGCCAGCGTCGCCAGTCTGTGGCGCAGGACGTAAGGCCGCCATTCACGGCCGGTCGGCAGCTTCAGCTCGGTCAGCATCGTGGCCCAGGCGGTGTCGATCGCCTGAACCGGTCGGCCGAAATAATTGACCAAATAGCCGCGGCCGACGCGATCGCCGGCCGGCAGCGCGTCGTAGATCGCCAGCTCCTCACGCAGGCAGGTCTCGAGCAGCGGCAGTACCGGCAGCACCGGCCGGCGCTTCATTCTGGACGGCACAAAGCGGTAAAGGAGGTACTCGATCTTGGTGCTATTTCATGGCCTGGCAAAGCTGCGCCTGCCGCCGCGTTCTTCCTGTGCACTTCAGATTGGCAAGGGCTTAAAGGTCGCCCGAAGGCATGCCTCTAATTCGTTGATCGAAGCGAGATGGTGCTGCCGGTGAGGATTGAACTCACGACCTCAGCCTTACCAAGGATGCGCTCTACCACTGAGCTACGGCAGCACTCGCGAAGCCGGTGGCCCTGCGGAGGCGCGGCCTTGGCCCGGCGGGGGCAGGATTGTCAAGGCGAGGGCCGGTGGTTTAGCGATCGGTCATGGCGGACAGCATAGACAAGGCGGGCCGGGACGGCCGGGCGGCGCGGCTGGGGGCGGCGCTACGCGAGAATTTGCGCCGCCGCAAAGTGCAGGCGCGCGACCTGATGCAGTCCGGCGCCACCTCCATCGCTTATGAGACGGT
>CAXSHP010000353.1:843-1477 GCA_964236935.1 uncultured Sphingomonadaceae bacterium | reverse complement strand
GACCTGATGCAAATTGGGCCGATGCCAGCCTCAGATCAAAAGGAATAGCTCGTCTATCCACTGGATTCGCGCCGCAAGGGGGTGATTCGAGCTCCTGCGTCCGCCTGCAACGCAGTGGCGGTCAGAGCGGCGCGCATTTGTCCATCAGCCAGCTGCGTTCCTCGGCGCTGAGTTCGGGGCCGAGCACGTCGAGCACCTGCGCGTGATAGGCGTTGAGCCAGCGGCGTTCGTCCTCACTCAGCAGCGTCACGTCGATCAGGTTGCGTTCGATCGGGCAGAAGGTCAGCGTCTCGAAACCCAACATCGGGCCGTCGCCGCCGGGCAGGTCGCGATCGACGACCAGCACCAGATTCTCGATCCGGATGCCATATTCGCCGGGTTTGTAATAACCGGGTTCGTTGGACAGCATCATCCCCGCACGCAACGGCTCGAGCGGGCCGCCGCCGGGGTAGTTGGGCTTGGCGATCCGTTGCGGCCCTTCGTGGACCGACAGATAGGCGCCGATGCCGTGGCCGGTGCCGTGCGCGAAATCGAGCCCGGCGTCCCATAGTGGCCGGCGCGCGAAGCTGTCGAGCTGGCCGCCACAGGTGCCGGGCGGAAAACTCGCGGTGGCGAGGCCGATATGGCCTTTCAA
>CAXSHP010000353.1:0-833 GCA_964236935.1 uncultured Sphingomonadaceae bacterium | reverse complement strand
ACCCGGGTGAAGCGATCGACCATTTCCGGGGTCGGGTCGCCGACCGGCACGACGCGAGTCACGTCGGTGGTGCCGTCGGCATATTGCCCGCCCGAATCGACCAGATAGAGCTGGCCCGGTTCGATAGGCAGGTTGCTGGCCGCGTCGACTTTATAGTGCGGAATCGCGCCGTGCGGTCCCGTCGCGCTGATCGTTTCGAACGATTCGTCCTTCAGCAGCCCGTCGGCGGCGCGGAATTCGTGAAGCTTCGCGACGGCGGACAGTTCGTCCTGACCGCCGCGGGGGGCTTCGGTCTCGACCCAGCGCAAGAACCGCGCGAGCGCCACGCCGTCGCGCGCCGACGCCGCGCGATGTCCCGCGATCTCGGCCGGGTTCTTGACCGCCTTGGCCAGCACGACCGGATCGCGGACGTTCAGCACGGTCGCGCAGCCGGCTTCCAGCGCAGTGAAGATTGCGGCGACCGCGCGTTCCGGGTCGGCGGCGATGCGCTTGCCCCGGTACGCCGCCAGCGCGCCGGCGAAATCGTCGCGGTCGCGGATGCGGATCGCGTTGCCGAGATGCTGGGTCACCGCTGGCGTTATCTTTTCGGGAGCGACGAACAGCTCGGCGGTGCCGTCGGCGTCGACGATCGCATAGGCCAGCGCGACCGGGGTGTGAGGCACGTCGTCGCCGCGCACGTTGAGCGCCCATGCGACTGAATCGAGCGCGGTCAGCACCACCGCATCGGCCTGTTCGCTCGCCAGCCAGTCGGCGATGTTGGCACGCTTTTGCGAGGACGAGCGGCCGGCGGTATCGTTATCGTGGACGCGCAGCACCGCGGCGGACGGCGCAGG
>CAXSHP010000352.1:0-2477 GCA_964236935.1 uncultured Sphingomonadaceae bacterium | reverse complement strand
AAGAGGTGGCGCTGCGCAGCGGATTCGGTCGAGTCTTTCAGTTCCAGAAACAACTCCCACTCGCGCTTGAGCCCTGCATCGAACGGAAGCGATACGGCCGCCTCGATCGCCTGAACGATGTGCCCCGGTGCCTTGAACCCGACAAAGGCCGACGCGTTGGCCTTTCGATACGCATCGATGGCGTGCGCCGTGCCAACAACGTCGAGATCGGGCGTCAGATCGCGGATCCGCCGTGGCGGCGCGGCGCGGGCCACCAGGTCTTTAGCGAAAGCGATTGCCCCCTCCGTCAGATCGGCATCCACGACCTGATCGATCATGCCTTTTTGTTCCGCGTCCCCTGCCGTAATCGGCCGACCGCCAACGATGAGATCCAGCGCCGTGACGACACCCGCAATCCGGGGCGTGCGTTGCGTGCCGCCCGCGCCGGGCAGCAGCCCGAGCGACACTTCGGGGAGGCCGACCAGCGCACTCTTCAGCGCTACGCGGTAATGGCAAGCAAGCGCCAGTTCGAAGCCCCCGCCAAGCGCGGTTCCGTGAATGGCCGCGATCACCGGCTTGGGCGATGCTTCGATCGCCGCAAAGATATCGTCGAGGCCGGGGCGACGGAGCGGTCCACCGATCTCGCTGATATCGGCTCCGGCGAAAAAGGTTCGGCCGCCGCAACGGATGACGAGTGCAGTCGCGTTTTTGTCGGCGGCGAACAGACGAACACCATTGTCGAGCGCTTTGCGGACGTCCAGGCTCAAGGCGTTGACCGGAGGAGAGTCGATCAAAAGAAGCCCGATGCCGTCGCTGACGACGTACTGTGCGATATCGGCTCGCTGATCCATTTTTGCTCCTGTATCCAGCACCTTCACGTGCCCGACGGTCTAATGCCGTCGTCACGCGCCGTTGTTTATCAATTGGGGGGATCGGTCACGAAACCCATTGTCGAACAGTTCCGCTCGCAATAAGCGCCGCAATTTCGTCTTTGCTATACCCGACGTCGGCGAGGATTTCACTGGACTGTTCGCCGATATTCGGGGCCGAGCGGCGTATGGCGGCCGGCGTGTCGGACCATGTCGCTGGAGGGCGGACTTCTTGGATCAGGCCTTCGGTCGGATGCTCCTGCTCGACGAGCAAGCCCGCTGCCTCGACCTGCGGATCGTGCAGTAGGTCCTCGATCGACTTCACTTCCATCGCCGCTATGTCGAGCTTGCGGAACAGGTCGATCCATTCGACGCTGGTCCGCTCCAGCATGATGTCGGCGACGTGGCCGTAGAGATCGTTGACGTTGCGCAACAGCGTGACCGGATCGGCGAAGCGCGGGTCGTCCTCGAACAGCGCGCTACGTCCGACCGCTCCGAAGAAAGCGCTCCATTGCTCGCGGTAGTAAGGCAGCACCGCGACATAGCCGTCGCTGGTCCGGTAAGGACGGCGCTCCGGCGCGAGCATCCGTCGGTAGCCCCACGGTCCGATGCTCGGCACGAACGTTTCGCCGCCAAGATGATCGCCGAGCATGATCGACGCCATCGTCTCGAACATCGGGACGTCGATCTGCTGACCGCGCCCCGTCCGGGTCCGCGCCATCAGACCGCCCAGGATGTTCATTGCCACCTGGCTGCCGACGAGGCGGTCCACGATCGGCAGCGGAACGAACCGCGGCTCGGACGCCCCGGCGTAGTGGAACAGCCACGGCAGGCCGGTCGCCGACTGAATCAGATCGTCGAACGCGGGCAGTCCCGAATACGGGCCCTTGCGCCCGAACCCCAGCGCGCCGACGTACACGATGCGGGGGTTGCGCGCCGCCACCTCGGCATAGCTCAATCCGAGACGCTCCATGGCGGCCGGCCGGATATTATAAAGCAGCACGTCCGCGGTCTCGACCAGGTCCAGCAGGACCTCGCGTCCCGTGGCGGTCTTGAGATCGACCGCGAGGCTTCGCTTGCTGCGGTTGAAGTTCATGAACCAGCCCGACATTTCCTTCGAGCGACCGAGGCCGGTCGTACGCGTGCGGTCGCCGTTCGGCGGCTCGACCTTGATGACGTCCGCGCCCATGTCGCCGAGCATCTGGGTGGCAAACGGCCCCATCAGCACGGTCGAAAGATCGAGAATGCGGATGCCGTCCAGCGCCCCCGGAGGCGGTGCGGACGCCGGCGCCGGCGAGGTCACGCAGCCAGCCAGTCTTCGCCCGCGGCGTAGAGCGCGTCGGCACGCGGCGTGTTGAAGGTGATCGCCTCGACCGGCGGTGGCGGGGCACCGGCGATGCGGCTCGAATAGATCAGGAACTGGCAACCGGGCGGGCCCTGCGCGAGCAAATCTTGGTCGATCGGGATCGGGGTTCCGGGGATAACCGCATCGACGCGGTCTTTGATATAGACCGGGGTGCGCTCCTCGATCTTCCAGCTCCCATCTTCGCGTACGAAGCGATCTAGGTAGCGCAGCAGAACAGTGATATCGGCTTCGACGCCGCCGCCCTTGCCGCGCATCATCAGCAT
>CAXSHP010000351.1:0-2484 GCA_964236935.1 uncultured Sphingomonadaceae bacterium | reverse complement strand
TCGGCTTCGCCCCACCGTGCCCGAATCGCGCCGTACGCCGCGCTCAGCTCGTCGGCCGTGTTGCCGAACGATCCCGGCAGCAGCGCCTCGAGCCGCTGGCGCAGCGCCTTGGCGAGCCCGGCCGAAGCGCCGCCGGTGCCGATCGCGATCAGCACGGGATCGCGGTCGACGATCGCCGGCAAGGTGAAGTCGCACAGCGCGGGCCGGTCGGCGACATTGACGAGGATGCCGCGTGCCGTAAGGCGCTCAGCCGCCGCGCGCGCGGCGTCGGGATCGTCGAGCGCCACGATCGCGAGGCGGGCGTCGTCCGCCTCGCCGACGATGCGCGCCCCAGCGCGCTCGAGCAGCCGGCGCTTGGCGGCACCCGCGTCGCCCTCGCCGATCAGGATCACCGGGCGATCGGTCAGGCGGAGGAAGATCGGCAGGCTGTGCACCGCGCGCTTGTCGCGCCGATCGCGCCGCTTGCCAAGCGGCTTAACCGGCGGACCGCTCGAGCCACGGCGGGAGGCTGTCGGCGGCGAGCAGCGCCTCGATCGGCGGCCGCGCGCGGACCACCGCCCAGCGCGCCCGGTCGACCAGCACCTCGGCGACCAGGGCGCGCGAATTGTAGGTGCTCGCCATCGTCGCGCCGTAAGCGCCCGCGGTCATCAGCGCGACGAGGTCGCCCGGCTCGACCCGGTCGATCTCCCGCCGCATCGCGAAGGTGTCGCCGGTCTCGCACACCGGGCCGACGATGTTGGCGACGAAGCGGCCGCCACGTGGGCTCACCGCGCGGATATCGTGCCACGCATCGTACAGGCTCGGGCGCAGCAGATCGTTCATCGCCGCGTCGACGATCACGAACGGCGCGGTCGCGCCTTGCTTGACGCGGATCACGCGGGTGACGAGCGCGCCGGCATTGCCGACGATCACGCGCCCCGGCTCGAACGACAGGCGGACGTTCCAGCCCCTGGTGACGCGCGCGACCATTTCCCCATAAGCGGCCGGGCTCGGCGGCACCGGCAGTGCCGGATCATAGGGCACGCCGAGCCCGCCGCCGAGATCGGCGGCGGTGATGGCGTGGCCGGCGGCGCGCAGCTCGGCGATCAGCCCGCCGATGCGCTTGAACGCCGCCTCGAACGGCGCGAGATCGGTCAGCTGGCTGCCGATGTGGACCGCCACGCCGCGCACCTCGAGCGCCGGCAGGTCGCGCGCGCGGGCATAGGCACGGTGCGCGCGCTCGAAGGCGATGCCGAACTTGTTCTCGGACTTGCCGGTCGAGATCTTGGCGTGGGTGCCCGCGTCGACATCGGGGTTGATGCGGAAAGCGACGGGCGCGACGAGGCCGAGCCCGCCGGCGACCGCGGCGAGCATCTCGGCCTCTTCCTCCGATTCGAGGTTGAACTGGCCGATCCCGCTGCGCAGCCCCAGCGCCATCTCGTCGGCGATCTTGCCGACGCCCGAGAAGATGATCCGGTCGGGCGCGATTCCGGCGGCGAGCGCGCGGCGCAGCTCGCCGCCCGACACGACATCCGCGCCGACGCCGAGCCGCGCGAGCGTGGCGAGCACCGCCGCATTGGGATTGGCCTTGACCGCGAACGCCACCAGCGGGCCGAGCGGCCCCGAGTCGAGCCCGGCCAGCGCCTCGCGGAACACGCGGACGTGGCGCTCGATCGTCGCGGTCGAATAGACGTAGGTCGGCGTACCGGCCGCCTCGGCGATCAGCGGCAGGGGGACGTCCTCGGCGTGCATCACGCCGTCGATCATGTGGAAATGGTCCATGCGCTCGGCGGTCAGCCCGGCGGGGGGAGGTCGAAGCGGTCGTCGGCGCGCGGCATCGATCGTTTGTACAGTTCGTCGCGGCGCTCGGGGCGGGCCTGCGTCGGCGGCGTGAGCAGTTCGTCGACGGTCGCGGCGCGCGGCGCGGTGGCGGCCTTGGGCGGGAGCGATTTTCCTGGAGCAGGCTTCAGCGCCGTCTGGCCCCCGCATCCGCCGAGCGCCGCCACCACAGCGAGCAACAGGATCGTGCGCCGCATCATTCGCTCTCCGACCGCGCCTTCGCCGCGGCGATGGCCGCGCGCACCCGCTCGGGCGCGGTTCCGCCCAGGCTGGCGCGGCTCGCCACCGACGCGTCGACCGACAAGGCGCCGAACACGCGCGCGTCGATTCGCGGATCGATCGCCCGGAGCCGCTCGAGCGGCAGCGCGGACAGGCCGACGCCCGCTTCCTCCGCCGCCTTGACCGCCGCGCCGGTGATATGGTGCGCCTCGCGGCACGGCACGTCTCCCTCGCGCACCAGCCAATCGGCGAGATCGGTCGCGGTGGCGAAGCCCGCCTCGGCGGCGGCGCGCATGCGCTCGGGCCGGAACGCCAGCGTCTCGATCATCCCGGTCATCGCCGCGAGCGACAGAGCGAGCAGGTCGTGCGCCTCGAACAACGGCGGCTTGTCGTCCTGCATGTCCTTCGAATAAGCGAGCGGCAGCCCCTTCATCGTCACCATCAGCG
>CAXSHP010000350.1:0-2493 GCA_964236935.1 uncultured Sphingomonadaceae bacterium | reverse complement strand
GCGCATGAACGCGATCTGATCGACCAGCACGTCGCCATGCGCGCGCAGCTCGCCCCGATAGCCCGCCTCGCGCAGGATCCGCGCCGCCGAATAACCGCGCCCGTCGCGATATTTGGGAAACGCGACCTCGATCAGCGCAAGCCGGTTGAGATGCGGCAGCAAGGCGCGCGCGTCCTCGCCTACCTCGAGGCGCACCGCGGTGGCGTTCGACTGGCCGAGGAACGCGTCGAGCGTGACGGCCGGCTCCTCGTGTGCGGCATCGTCGCGATAGCGGAGCTGATCGGTCATTTCACCCACCCGCTGTCCCGAGCGAAGTCGAGGGACGTTCGACGCCCAAGGATGATTGCGGCCGCCGAACGTGCCTCGACTGCGCTCGACCAAGCGGATTTCAGGGCAAATCTACCCATAGATCGCCTCCTTGAACGGCTGGAGGCCGACGCGGCGATAGGTGTCGAGGAAGCGCTCGCCCTCGCTGCGCAGGCCGAGGTAGACGTCGGTCGCTTTCTCGACCGCGTCGACGATGCCGTCTTCGCTAAACCCGGGGCCGACGATCTTGGCGAGGCTGGCGTCCTCCGCCCCCGAACCGCCGAGCAGCAGCTGGTAATTCTCCTCGCCCTTCCGGTCGACGCCGAGGATGCCGATGTGCCCGGCATGATGGTGCCCGCAGGCGTTGATGCAGCCGCTGATCTTGAGCTTCAATTCCCCCAGGTCACGCTGCCGCGCGGGATCGGCGAAGCGCGTCGCGATCTTCTGCGCGACCGGGATCGAGCGCGCGTTGGCGAGGCTGCAATAATCGAGACCGGGACAGGCGATGATGTCGCTGATCAAGTCGAGATTGGCGGTCGCAAGACCGGCTGATTCGAGCTGCTGCCAAAGGAGATAGAGATCGATCTTGCGCACATGCGGGAAGACGATGTTCTGCGCGTGCGTGACGCGCAGCTCGTCGTGGCTGTAGCGCTCGGCGAGATCTGCGATCAGCTCGATCTGGTCGGCCGAGGCGTCGCCGGGGATGCCGCCGACCGGCTTGAGGCTGATCGTGACGATCGCATGGCCGGGTGCCTTGTGGGCATGGACGTTCTGGTCGAGCCACAGCGCGAAGTCGGGATCGCTGCGGTCGAGCTCGTCGCTCAATCCGCTCTCATAGGGGGGCGGTGCGAATTGCGCGGCGATGCGCTCGAACTCGCCGGCGGGCGGATCGAGCCCAAGCGTCTTGACGTGTGCCCATTCTTCCTCGACCTGGCGGGAATATTCCTCCGCGCCAAGCTCATGGACGAGGATCTTGATACGCGCTTTGTAGATATTGTCGCGCCGCCCGTAGCGATTGTAGACGCGCAGGCAGGCTTCCATATAGCTCAGGAAATCGGCGGCCGGCAGCCATTCGCGGATCAGCGGCGCGATCATCGGCGTGCGCCCCATGCCGCCGCCGACATAGACCGCGAAGCCGGTATCGCCCGCCGCGTCATGCTTCACCTGCAGCCCGATGTCGTGCAGCCGCATCGCCGCGCGATCCTCGTCCGCCGCGATCACCGCGATCTTGAACTTGCGCGGCAGATAGCTGAATTCGGGATGGAAGCTGCTCCACTGGCGCAGCAGCTCCGCCCACGGCCGCGGATCCTCGCTCTCGTCGGCCGCCGCGCCGGCGAACTGATCCGACGAGATGTTGCGGATGCAATTGCCGCTGGTCTGGATCGCGTGCATCTCGACTGTCGCGAGATCGGCAAGGATATCAGGCGCCTGGTCGAGTTTTATCCAATTGTACTGGATGTTCTGCCGTGTCGTGAAGTGCCCGTAGCCGCGATCGTATTTGCGCGCGATGTGGCCCAGCATCCGCATCTGCGCGCCCGACAGCGTGCCATAGGGCACCGCGACGCGCAGCATATAGGCGTGGAGCTGGAGATAGAGCCCGTTCATCAGTCGCAGCGGCTTGAACTGGTCCTCGGTCAGCTCGCCCGCCAGCCGCCGCTCGACCTGCTCGCGGAATTCGGCGACGCGGGCGTCGACGATGGTCTGGTCATATTCGTCATAGCGGTACATCGCTTAGCCCTTCACGATCGCGAGGCCCGGCCGGATGCCGAGATCGGGCCGCACGGTCGGCCCGGCGGCGCGGACGCGGTCCTTGATATGATCGGGCACCGGCCCGTCGGGGCTATCGCTCGCCTCGATCACGTAAGGCGCGTTGACCCGCCGCGCGGCCTCCTCGACCGCGAGGATCGCCTCGCCCCGATCGCCGACGTCGGTCGCCTCGGCGAGATGGCGCGACCAGCCGGAGCCGGTCCACCACAGCACGTCGCCGCTCGGCAGATCGTTGCCGGTGAGGATGTTCACGACACCTGCTCGGGCGCGATCGCCTGCGCCTGGCGCGCGAGCGCCTGCAGCCGGTTCTCGGCGTCGGACAGCAGCACGACCTCGCCGACGACGATGATCGCCGGGCTGATCACCTGCTCGCGCGTCACCATCTCGCCGAGGTCGGCCAGCAGAGTGCGTAGCGCGCGG
>CAXSHP010000349.1:0-2506 GCA_964236935.1 uncultured Sphingomonadaceae bacterium | reverse complement strand
GCGATTGGCCCGGCGACGGGCTCCTGACGATGATCGCGCACCCGGACACGCTCGAATGCCGCATCGACGCCAGCGTCGCCGAGCAGCTCGAGGGGCTGAAAGGGGCAGTTGCCCGGCACCTCGATCGCTTCGCCTTTCGCGAGGCGCCGCTGGCGTTCGACTGGGCCGATGCCGCCTAGATCGGGATGCCGTGTCCGCCGCGCTCGCGTTGGCGCGCGACGCGGATATAGCCGTCGACCAGCGCGCCGTTGACTTCGTTCCAGCCGTAGCGTGCGCTCGCCACGCGGCCGGCGGCGCCGGCGGCCGCGCGCGCGGCGGCGTCGGTGCAGTAATGCGCCAGCGCATCGGCGAACGCGGCGATCGCGCCGGGGCGGAGCAGCCGACCGGTGACGCCGTCGTCGACCAGGCTGCGGCTGCCGGTGGCCGCGGCCGCGATCACCGGCAGGCCGGCCGCCATCGCCTCGAGCGTGACGTTGCCGAAGGTCTCGGTCACCGACGGGTTGAACAGCATGTCCATCGATGCCGCGGCCCGGCCGAGATCGGCGCCTTTCTGGAAGCCGGCGAAGATCGCGTCGTCGGGCAGCCGGCGCTCGAACCATTCGCGCGCCGGCCCTTCGCCGACGATCAGCACGCGGTGGCGCACGCCCCGCCGGCCGAGCTGGTCGATCGCGTCGGCGAACACGTCCAGGCCCTTCTCCATCACCAGCCGGCCGATGAAGCCGATCACCGGATCGTCGTCGTCGATGCCCAGGCCGCGCCGCCACGCGAGGTCACGCCGATCGGGGGAGAACATGTCGCGCTCCACCCCGCGCGACCAGATGCCGACATCATAGCTCATCCGCTGATCGCGCAGCAGCTGCGCCATCGATTCGGAGGGCGCGAAGATCGCGTCGCAGCGGCGATAGAAGCGGCGCAGCACCGCGAGCACCAGCGGCTCGAGGAAGGCGAGGCCGTAGTAACGCGGATAGGTTTCGAAGCGCGTGTGGACCGAGGCGACCACCGGCAGGTCCCACTTGTGCGCCAAAGTGATCGCGCGATGGCCGAGGATCTCGGGGCTGGCGACATGGAACATGTTGGGGCGGAATTCGCGCAGGTCGCGGCGCACGCGCCGGGGGATGCCGATCGGGGCGCGATATTCGTTGCGGCCGGGGAACGGCAGCGAGGGGACGCCGATCAGCTTGCCGCTGGAGGGAAAGGCGGGCGCCTCGGACTTCGGCGAATAGATGCGCACCGCCGCGCCTTGCGCGAGCAGATAGGACACCAGCCGATTAAGCGCCTGGTTGGCCCCGTCGCGGACATAATTGTAATTGCCGGTGAAGATCGCGACGCGCAGATCGGTGACGTTCATCGCCGGGCGATAGGGGATGCGACGCCAAACGCCAAACGCCGATCAACGCGGCGGAAACACCGCCGTTCTCATCGGAACGGCGGTGTTCTCGATATCCTCAGCTCTGCAGGTACTCGCCCGCATCGGCGTCGGTTCCGTGGGTCTCGCCGACGACATCGCCGAGTGGATCGTTGCCGGTGTCGTCCTCGACCGGACGGGCCAGCTCCGCCGCATGCTCTTCCGCCGCCGAGACCGGCGCCGCGATCGCCGCGGCGAACGAGCGCTGCTGCGCGCGCAGCGCGGCGTCACGCGACGTCGCCGCCACGCGCAGCCGGTTCATCCCCGCGCCGGTGCCCGCCGGGATCAGCCGGCCGACGATCACGTTCTCCTTCAGGCCGACGAGATTGTCGATCTTGCCCTGGACCGACGCCTCGGTGAGAACGCGCGTAGTCTCCTGGAACGACGCCGCCGAGATGAAGCTGCGCGTTTGCAGCGACGCCTTGGTGATGCCGAGCAGGACCGGTTTGCCTTCCGCGGGCTGGCGCTTTTCGGCCACCAGCTTGCGGTTGTCGGCTTCCATGTCCTCGCGCTCGACCTGTTCGCCGACGAGATAGGTGCTGTCGCCCGAGGCGGTGATCTCGACCTTCTGCAGCATCTGGCGGACGATTGTCTCGATGTGCTTGTCGTTGATCTTCACGCCCTGGAGACGATAGACTTCCTGAATTTCCGACACGAGATATTCGGCGAGCGGCTCGATCCCGAGCACCTCGAGGATGTCGTGCGGATCGGGCGAGCCGCCGATCAGATTGTCGCCGCGCTTGACGTAATCGCCCTCCTGGATGTCGATCACCTTCGACTTCGGGATGAGGTAATCGACCGGTTCCGAACCGTCGTCGGGACGGATCGAGATCTTGCGCTTCGCCTTATAGTCCTTGCCGAACTCGACCCGGCCCGAGACCTTGGCGATGATCGCATTCTCCTTGGGCTTGCGCGCCTCGAACAGCTCGGCGACGCGCGGCAGACCGCCGGTGATGTCGCGCGTCTTGGCTGCTTCGCGGCTGACGCGGGCGAGCACCTCGCCGGCCTTGACCACCTGGCCGTCCTAGACCGAGAGCATCGCGCCCGGAGCGAGCATGTAACGCGCCGCGTCGCGCGAATCCGCATCGAGCAAGGTGATGC
>CAXSHP010000348.1:0-2517 GCA_964236935.1 uncultured Sphingomonadaceae bacterium | reverse complement strand
ATTGGGAGGCGGCTCGGCGCTGGAAGGCGGAGCGGGGGGTCGATCGCATCGTCGCGCATATCTCGGACGACTTCGATGATCCGCTGCCCGAGGATTTCCTGATCACGCCTGGTCCCGCCTGATCGTGGATCTCCTGCTGGATACGCACGTGCTGCTGGGCCTGTTCGACGGCAGTCGCGCCCGATACGGAGCGGACATCGCCCGATTACTCGAAAGCAACGATCACCGGTTCCTGGTGAGCGTCGCGAGTCTGTGGGAAATCGCGATCAAAGCGCGGCTAGGCAAGCTCGAATTGACGGTCCCGCTCGCTGACCTTTCGCGCGAGGTCGCCCGTCTGAGGTGTGCGATATTACCTGTGTCGCCAGAGCAGGCCGTTGCCGAAGTGTCACCCTGGCCGGCGACGAATGATCCATTCGACCGATTGCTGCTTGCGGTTTGCACGGTGCTTGAATTGAAGCTCGTTACCGAGGACGCCAAGCTCCGCGAGCATCCGCTCGCCTGGCGTCCGGTGCGCGGCTCCGCTTGACCCTCGCCACCCCGCCCGCCACAAGACCGGGCATGGCCGAACAGACCGAAACGATCACCGAGCTGTCGTTCGAGGACGCGCTCAAGCGGCTCGAGGCGATCGTCCAGCGGCTCGAGAGCGGCGATGCTTCGCTCGACGAATCGATCACGCTGTACGGCGAGGGCGATCGGCTGCGCGCGCAGTGCGAGGCGCGGCTTGCCGCGGCGCAGGCGCGGATCGAGAAGATCCAGCTCGGCGCCGACGGCCGGCCGACCGGCGTCCAGCCGTTCGATGCGGGCTGACGCGCCCGTGGCGGACGCTACGCTGAGCCTCGGCCCGGCGTTCGCGCGCGTCGCGAAGGATGTCGATAATCTGTTCGATCGGCTGCTGACCCCGCCCGACGACCCGCGCCGCAAGCTCTACGAGGCGATGCGCCACGCCGCGATCGGCGGCGGCAAAAGGATGCGCCCGCTGCTGGTGTGCGCGGCGTGCGACCTGTTCAACGTCGATCGCGCGCGTGCGCTGCGCGTCGCCGTCGCGATCGAGTGCATCCACGTCTACAGCCTGATCCACGACGATCTGCCCTGTATGGACGACGACGATCTGCGCCGCGGCAAGCCGACCGTTCATATCGCGTTCGACGAGGCGACCGCCGTGCTCGCCGGCGATTCGCTCCATGCGCTCGCGTTCGATCTGCTCGCCGATCCCGAGACGCATCCCGATCCCGGCGTCCGCGCCGAACTGGTCGCCGAGCTCGCCAAGGCGAGCGGGCCCGCGGGCATGGCGGGAGGGCAGATGATGGATCTCGCGGCCGAGGCCGAAACGTTCGACCTGCCGACGGTGACGCGGCTCCAGCAGCTCAAGACCGGCGCGCTGATCGGCTTCTGCCTCGAGGCCGGCGCGATCATGGGCCACGTCCAATCCGACGGGCGCACCCGGCTGCGCGGCTATGCGCGCGATCTTGGGCTCGCCTTCCAGATCGCCGACGATCTGCTCGACGTCGAGGGCGATCCGGCGGCGACGGGCAAGGCGGTCGGCAAGGATGCCGCCGCGGGCAAGGCGACGTTCGTCTCGCTGCTCGGAGTCGAGCGCGCGCGCCAGCAGGCGGGGATGCTGGTCGAGCAGGCGATCGCCCATCTCGCCAGCTTCGGCAGCGAGGCCGATCCGCTCCGCGCGATCGCGCATTATGTCGTGGAACGCGATCGATGACCCGCGTCGGCGTCTATCCGGGCACGTTCGATCCCGTCACGCTCGGCCACATGGACATCATCCGGCGCGGTGCGAAGCTGGTCGACCGGCTGGTCATCGGCGTCACCACCAACGCGTCGAAATCGCCGATGTTCTCGCTCGACGAGCGCCTGGCGATGGTGAAGCGCGAAGCCGCGGGCGTCGACGGCGCGATCGAGGTGCGCGCATTCGATTCGCTGCTGATGGATTTCGCCGAGCGCGAGGGCGCGTCGATCATCGTGCGCGGGCTGCGCGCGGTGGCCGATTTCGAATATGAATATCAGATGGCGGGGATGAACCAGCAGATCAACAATCGCGTCGAGACGGTGTTTCTGATGGCGGACGTGGCGCTGCAGCCGATCGCATCGCGGCTGGTCAAGGAGATCGCGCTTTATGGCGGCGCGATCACGCGCTTCGTGCCGCGGGCGGTCGAGGCGGAGGTCGTCGCGCGGGTCGAACAGCTCGGCCGCAAGGGCAGCTGATCGTTCAGGCATGGGAAAGCGGCGGCGGATCAGCTAGCGCCGGTTCGGGATCGCCATATCCGGGGAAGAAGGCATTATGCGTCTGAGACAATATCTGGTGATGTTCGCCGGCTTGTGCTTCGCCGTCGCGGCGCATGGCAAGCCGCCGGCGCTCGCCCCGATCCCGGTTGTGCCGGCGCTCACCCCGGAGAATACGCTGCGGCTCGATCTGTCGAGCGGGGGCCAGGTGACGATCCAGTTGCGGCCGGACAAGGCGCCGCGCACGGGCGCGCGGATCAAGCGGCTCGCCCGGCGCGGCTGCTC
>CAXSHP010000347.1:0-2527 GCA_964236935.1 uncultured Sphingomonadaceae bacterium | reverse complement strand
ACCGCGGTCAACAATTATTCGCTGTCGATCGTCCCCGAGAATCACTTCATCAACTGGCAGCAGGATCCTCACGGCAACTGGCTTGCGCGGCTGACCTTCCCCGAGCGGACGACCGAGTTCCGCGTGACGGTCGACCTGATCGCCGACCTGACGGTGATCAACCCGTTCGATTTCTTCGTCGAAAGCTATGCCGAAACCTGGCCGTTTACCTACGAAGCCGATCTGGCGAGCGATCTCGCGGCTTATTTCGAGCAGGAGACGCACGGGCCGCTGGTCGATGCGTTCGTCGCCGAATTCGCCGGGCGCAACCAGCGCACGATCGATTTCCTGGTCGATCTCAACGCCACGCTGCAGCAGCGCATCGGCTATGTCATCCGGATGGAATCGGGCACGCAGGCGCCCGAGGAGACGCTGGCGCTCGGCACCGGATCATGCCGCGATTCGAGCTGGCTGCTGGTCCACCTGCTGCGCCGGCTCGGCTTCGCCGCGCGGTTCGTCTCGGGTTACCTGATCCAGATGAAGGCCGACGTCGAGCCGGCCGAGGGGCCGAAGGGGCCGGTGGCGGACTTCACCGATCTCCACGCCTGGGCCGAGGCCTATCTGCCGGGCGCGGGCTGGGTCGGGCTCGATCCGACCTCGGGGCTGTTCGCGGGCGAGGGGCATATCCCGCTGGCGGCCGCGCCGCATTATCGCTCGGCCGCGCCGATCACCGGGATGGTCGAGCCGGCGACGGTCGATTTCCACCACGAGATGCACGTCACCCGCATCGCCGAGGCGGTGCGCATCACCAAGCCGTTCACCGACGACCGCTGGACCGCGCTCGATGCGCTCGGGGGGCAGGTCGACGCCGATCTGGTCGCGCAGGACGTGCGGCTGACCACCGGCGGCGAGCCGACCTTCGTCGCGGTCGAGGGCGGCGAGGAGCCCGAGTGGAATGGCGACGCGGTCGGGCCGACCAAGGCGCTTTATGCCGATCGGCTGATCCGGCGGATGCTCGAGCGGTTCGCGCCCGGCGGGCTGCTCCACCACGGCCAGGGCAAATGGTATCCGGGCGAGAGCCTGCCGCGCTGGGGCTATTCGGTCTATTGGCGCAAGGACGGCGTGCCCTTGTGGCGCGATCCGGGCCTGATCGCGGGCAATGGCGCGCTCGCGCCGGTCGATGCGGGCGCGGCGGGCGAATTCCTCGGGGCGATGGCTGAGAGCCTCGGGGTCGCGGCCGACCATGTCCAGCCCGCCTATGAGGACGGGCTCGCCTGGGCGGTCAAGGAGGCGGAGCTGCCCGCCAACGCCGATCCGACCGATCCCAAGATCGAGGATCCGGAGGAGCGCTCGCGGATGGTGCGCGCGTTCGAGCGAGGGCTGAGCAAGCCGGTTGGCTATGTGTTGCCGATCCAGCGCTGGCAGGCAGCCGCCTCGCCCGTGCCGCCGGTGCCCAAGGGACGATGGAAATCGGAGAAGTGGCAGGTCCGCCGCGGGCAATTGTTCGTCATGCCGGGCGATGCGGCGCTCGGCTATCGCCTGCCGCTCGGTGCGCTGCCCTATGTGCCGCCGGCCGATTATCCCTATCTCCACATTCGCGACACGACCGAGCCGCGCGAGCCGCTGCCCGATTACCGCGACCAGCGCGTCGAGAAGGTCACCCCCGCCGACGGCAATGCGCAGGAGATCGCCGAGCAGAAGATCATCCAGGGCGCGGTGCGCACCGCGCTGACGGTCGAGCCGCGCGAGGGCTATCTCGCGGTGTTCATCCCGCCGACCGAGAAGCTCGAGGATTATCTCGAGCTGGTCGCCGAGGTCGAGGCGATCGCCGAGGCGAAGCAGCTGCCGGTGCGGATCGAGGGCTATCCGCCGCCGCCCGATCCGCGGATCAACGTGCTGCGCGTCACCCCCGATCCGGGCGTGATCGAGGTCAATATCCATCCGGCCGCATCTTGGGCCGAGGCGCGCGCGATTACCGAGGGGGTGTACGAACTCGCCCGCGAGGAGGGGCTGACAGCCGACAAGTTCATGGTCGACGGCCGCTCGATCGGAACGGGCGGGGGCAACCATCTCGTGCTCGGCGGGCCGAGCGTGACCGATTCGCCGTTCATCCGCCGGCCCGACCTGCTCAAGTCGTTCGTGCTCTACTGGCAGCGGCATCCGTCGCTCAGCTATCTGTTCTCCGGGCTGTTCATCGGCCCGACCAGCCAGGCGCCGCGGATCGACGAGGCGCGCCACGACGGGCTCTACGAGCTCGAGATCGCCTTGTCGCAAGTTCCCAAGCCCGGCGAAGGGGAGACACCCGCGCCATGGGTGGTCGACCGGCTGTTCCGCAACCTGCTGGTCGACGTCACCGGCAACACCCACCGCACCGAGATCTGCATCGACAAGCTCTTCTCGCCCGATGGGCCGACCGGGCGGCTCGGGCTGGTCGAGTTCCGCGGGTTCGAGATGCCACCCGACGCGCGGATGAGCCTCGCGCAACAGCTGCTGATGCGCGCGCTGACCGCCTGGTTCTGGCGCGCGCCGCAGGAGGGTAAGCTCGTCC
>CAXSHP010000346.1:0-2544 GCA_964236935.1 uncultured Sphingomonadaceae bacterium | reverse complement strand
TCATCCGAATATTTTCACGCCGAAAGCCCGGCGGCGATCCGCCCGGCGGAGCTGATGAACTCGCAGCGTTTCCTGTCGCTCGACCTCAACTACGGCCGCCGCCTCGATTCGGAGATGTACGAATATCTGCTGGATAACGGCATGACCAAGGACGAGTATCACTTCTTCCTCGACGGCCGCCTGAAGCAGCACTGCATCATGGGCAACGATTATTACGTCACCAACGAACATCGCGTCGCGCCCGACGGATCGACGAGGGCATCGGGCGAGATCTTCGGTTACAGCGAGATCACCCGCCAATATCATTCACGCTACGGCTTGCCGGTGATGCACACCGAGACCAACATCAACCAGGGCCCGCTCGGCACCGAGGCGGTGGATTGGCTGTGGAAGGAGTGGGCCAACGTCCTGCGGGTGCGCAACGACGGCGTGCCCGTCGTCGGGTTCACCTGGTATTCGCTCACCGACCAGGTCGACTGGGACAGCGCGCTTCGCGAGAAGAACGGCAACGTCAACCCGCTTGGTCTCTATGACCTCGACCGCAGGATTCGACCGGTCGGCCAGGCCTACAAGGACCTGATCCAGCAGTGGCGCGACGTGCTGCCCACGCAGAGCATGTGCCTGACCGTGCCGGTGGTGATGCCCGACGAGACCGGCGATGTTCATGCGGTGCGCCAGCGCACGCGCGCGCGGCGGATGATCAAGACGAAGCCGACCGCGCCGGCGATGCAGGACAATGCGTGACGGAGCGCCGGCTCACCCTGCGGGCAGGCGCGCTGGAGGTGGCGCTGCAGCCCGCGGTCGGCGGCAGCATCGTGCGGTTCGATCGCGTCGCCGGCGGCCGGAGACAGCCGCTGCTACGCGGCGCCGAGACGGCGATCGCCGACGTGCTGGAGGCGTCGTGCTTCCCCCTGGTGCCGTTCGCCAATCGCATCCGCGGCGGCACCTTCGATTGCGATGGACGGGCCGTCACCCTGTCGGTCAACAGCCCGGGCGATCCCAGTCCGATGCACGGCCAGGGGTGGCGCGCGGCATGGGACGTGGTGGAGGATCGCGAGCGGCACGCGATCCTCTCATTCCACCATGCGGCGGGTGAATGGCCGTGGGAATATGAGGCGATCCAGCGGATCGCGCTCGACGAGCATGGCCTGTCGCTCGAACTGTCCTGCCGCAATCTATCGGCCGAGCGGATGCCGTGCGGCCTAGGCTTTCACCCTTATTATCCCTGCACGGCCGAGACCGTACTCGATACCGCCGTTGCCAGCGCCTGGACGATCGACGCGGCGGTCCTGCCGGTCGACAACGTGCCGGCGACGGCCCGATACGAGCTGCGCGCGAGGCGCATCTGCGGGCAGGCGCTCGACAATGGTTTCGACGGCTGGGATGGGACTGCCTCGATCGCCTGGCCGGGCGAGGAGGCGTCGCTGCGCCTGTCGTCACCGGACGCCGGACGCTTCCAGGTCTATTCGCCGGCAGGGGGCGGCCTGTTCGTCGCCGAGCCTGTCCAGAATGCCAACGCCGCGCTCAACGCCCCGCAGGCGGACTGGCCGACGCTGGGACTGACGCTGCTCGAGCAGGGGCAGTCCAGGGTTCTGCACGCACGGTTCGACGTCGTCGCCTCGTCGGCGGGCGATCGACCGATCGATTGATCTCGGTAACTCGCACCACTTCTGAAACCCAAAGGACTTTCTATGGCCAAGCACAGGATCGGCATCATCGGTTTCGGCAAGATCGCGCGCGATCAGCACGCTCCGGCGATCGCCGCCTCGCCCGATTTCGAACTCGCGGCGGTGGCGAACGTCGGCGGCGGAACCGCGCCCGACGGCGTGCCTGCCTTCGCCGGTTATGACGAGATGCTGAAGGGCGTCCCCGAGCTCGACGCGGTGTCGATCTGCACCCCGCCCGGACCGCGCCGCGCGATCGCCGCCGCGTGCCTCGCGGCCGGCAAGCATGTGCTGCTGGAGAAGCCGCCGGCGGGAACGGTGACGGAGGTCGGCGACATCGCGCGCCGCGCGGAGGCGGCCGGCAAGGTCGCCTTCGCCACTTACCACGCGCAGCACAACGCCGCCGTCAAGCGCGCCGCCGACATGCTGGCCGGCAAGACGCTGAAGGCGCTGCGCGTCACCTGGAAGGAGGACCTGCGCCGCTGGCACCCGGGGCAGGAATGGATCATGGCGGCGGGCGGCCTCGGCATCTTCGATCCGGGCATCAACGCTTTGTCGATCCTGACGCGCATCCTGCCCCAGCCGGTGTTCATCAGCGCCGCCGACCTGTTCTTCCCCGCCAACCGGCAGGCCCCGATCGCCGCCAACCTCACGTTCGGCCTCGGCCTGCCCGGCGACGCACAGCTGGTCGGCGAGCTCGATTGGCGTCAGACCGGCCCGCAGACATGGTCGATCGAAGTCGAAACGGCCGACGGGACCAAGCTGACCTTGGTCGACGGCGGCTCGCGGCTGGAGACCGATGGCGCGCCGCCATTCGTCGGCCCGGCCGACGAATATCCCGACATCTACCGGGAGTTTGCGCAGTTGCTGGAGGCTTCCC
>CAXSHP010000345.1:0-2568 GCA_964236935.1 uncultured Sphingomonadaceae bacterium | reverse complement strand
GACATCTTGACCGGCTCGCCGTTGCGCAGCAGCCGGACCATCTGCACCAGCTTGACGTCGAACGGCTTGGCGCCGTGGGTCAGCGCCTTGACCGCCGCCTGGATGCGCTTGACCGTGCCGGCATGATCGGCACCCCAGATGTCGATCAATTGGTCGGCATTCTCCGCCTTCTGGAAATGATAAGCGAGATCGCCGCCGAAATAGGTCCAGCTGCCGTCGGCTTTCCTGACCGGCCGGTCCTGATCGTCGCCGAACGCGGTCGAGCGGAACAAAGTCAGCTCGGTCGGCACCCAGTCGTCGGGCGTCTCGCCCTTGGGCGCCTCGAGCACGCCTTCGTAGATCAGTCCCTCGGCGCGCAGCCGGGCGATCGCCGCCTCGGCCTTGCCCGCCGCATGCACCGCAGCCTCCGACGCGAACACGTCGTGGTGGATGCCGAGCAGCGCGAGATCGGCGCGGATCAGCGCCATCATCGCCGCGACCGCGCGCGTGCGGAACAGCGCGAGCCACTCGCTTTCAGGCGCGGCGGCATAGCGATCGCCAAACTCGACGGCGAGCGCCCGGCCGACCGGGATCAGATAGTCGCCCGGATAAAGCCCGTCGGGGATCGCGATGCTTTCGCCCAGCGCCTCGCGATAACGCAGCTGGACCGAACGGGCGAGCACGTCGACCTGCCCGCCGGCGTCGTTGATGTAATATTCGCGCGTGACGCGGTAGCCCGCCGCCTCGAGCAGGGTCGCGAGCGCATCGCCGACCACCGCGCCGCGGCAATGCCCCATGTGCATCGGCCCCGTCGGATTGGCCGAGACATATTCGACATTGACCCGCGCGCCCCCGCCCGCGTTCGAACGGCCATAGCCGTCGCCGGCGGCAAGTATCCCACGCAGCTCGTCCTGCCACACGCCGGCCGCGAGCCGCAGGTTGATGAACCCCGGCCCCGCGACCTCGACCCCGACGACCCCTGCGACCGCCTCGAGCTTCGCCGCGACCAGCGCCGCGAGCGCGCGCGGATTGCTCCCCGCCGGCTTGGCGAGCACCATCGCGACGTTCGTCGCCAGATCGCCGTGCGCCGCATCGCGCGGCGGCTCGACCGCGACGTTGCGCCGGTCGAGCCCGGCAGGCAGCGCGCCTTCGCCTTCAAGCGTATCGAGGATGCGGCCGATCTCGTCGGCGAAACGGAGGTACAGCGTCACGGCGGCGTCCGACAGTTTGGGATCGCGGCGCTGTAGGCAAGCGAGCGCCGGTTGGGAACCCGCCCGGTTTGAGACGATTCACTACGATCAAACCATCGGGTTCCCCGGCGAAGGCCGGGTCCAGTCGGGAAGGCTGCGGTGGCAAGGCGCAGCGCCAGCCAATCAGATCTCGCAACTGGACCCCGGCCTTCGCCGGGGAACGATTCAACTGAAATGAAACGGAGTCTAAAACCCCTCGGGCAGCTCCACCGGCCCGATCAATTCGCGATGCCGCGCGATCGCGTAGCGGTCGGTCATCCCCGCGATAAAATCGGCGAGGTGCCTCGCGCGCGCCGGTTCGGCCTCGGGCAGTGTCCGGTGCCATTCTTCGGGCAGCAAAACCGGATCGGCGCAATAGGCGGCGAACAGCCGGCCGAGCAGCTGTCGCGCGGCGTCGGCGACCGCCATCTGCTGCGGATGGTGATACATTCGCGACCGCAGGAATGACTTGAGCGCGCGTTCCTCGCCGGCCAGACCAACCGAAAAACCGGCAAGCGGCCGGCCAAACGCACGAACCTCGTCCGGGGTCTCGACACCCGCCGCCGCGACGCGCTGCTGCGTCTCGGCGATGACGTCGTTGACCATCACGCCGATCTGGTCGCGGATCAGCTCGGGGATCAGCTGCTCGGGCCGCAGATCGGGAAAGCGCGCGACGACCCCCGCCCACAGCCGCGCGACCAGCGGCACCTCGCACAGCGCCTCGAGCGAGAACAACCCCGCGCGCAGACCGTCGTCGACGTCGTGATTGTCGTAGGCGACATCGTCCGCGATCGCCGCAACCTGCGCCTCGAGCGACGGGCACGATCCGAGTTCGAGCGGAAATTCCGCATCCGCCTCGGCCAGCGCCCACGGCGGCGCGAGCACCGGACCGTTATGCTTGGCCAACCCCTCGAGCGTTTCCCAGCTGAGGTTGAGCCCGGCCCAGCGCGGATAGGGCGCCTCGAGCCGGGTGAGGATGCGCAAAGTATGCGCATTGTGATCGAACCCGCCGTAATCCGCCATCGCCGCCTGCAGCACATCCTCCCCGGCATGGCCGAACGGCGGATGGCCGATATCGTGCGCGAGGCACAACGCCTCGACCAGATCCTCGTTGAGCCCGAGCGCGCGCGCGATCGTTCGCCCGATCTGTGCGACCTCGAGGCTGTGGGTCAGCCGCACGCGGAAATGATCGCCGTCGGGCGCGACGAACACCTGGGTCTTGTGCCGCAGCCGGCGGAAGGCGATCGCGTGAATGATCCGGTCGCGGTCGCGCTGGAACGCGTCGCGCGGGCCGCGCGCGCCACCGCTCGCCTCGGCGTGGCGCCGGCCGCGGCTCCGCGCCGGATCGCTCGCGTAACCG
>CAXSHP010000344.1:0-2571 GCA_964236935.1 uncultured Sphingomonadaceae bacterium | reverse complement strand
GTCCATACGTCGTGGGTCGGCACCGCGTCGCTGGTCGAACCGGCGACGACATTGCCCTCGCCGTCGCGGGTCACCGCCGCGATATCGGCATCGAACCGGACGGTCACGCTCGCCATCTGGCCGGCGACCGAGGCACGATCGATCACCGCGCGCTCGATCGACACCAGGCGATTGTCGAGCACATGACCGGACGCCTTGCGCTCGGCGATCGCCGCGACGAACGCCGCGCGCACCTCATCGCCGACGAGGCGGCCAAGCTCTTCCTCGTCACCGCGCCAATAGGCCTCGAGGATCATCCGGTACGCGGACTTGGCGCCCTCGACGAAGCGGGCGATATCGAACGAGGAATCGGCCGCGACCAGCGCGCGCAGGCCATCGGTCGCGCGCGGATCGATCGGGGATTCGCTCGGCGCCTCGGGGGCGGCGAGCAACTCCGGGGCGTTGCGCGTCCGCGCAACCGCCACCGCCTGCCCTTCGGCCGGCTTGACCAGCGGCTGCTCGTGCCCGGTGCGACGACCGAGGACGCTGTAGAGGCGGAGCGCCAGGAACCCCGCCACCATCGCCAGAATCACGATCACCACCGCTTGGTCTCCACACGCGCGAACCCACCCTCACATAGGCGTGACCGCGCGCGGTTTCAAATGGCGATACGCGGCATGCCTGCCGCGCATGCCATTGCCCTCGCTCGGCCTGCCTGCTAGCGCGCCGCTGCAATTTCCAATCGATCGAGGACAGACGAGATGGCCGAGGGCGAAACCACGGGCGAGCCGCTGGCGAACGGCGCGGATACCGCCCCCCAGGTCGCGGTCATCACCCAATATGTGAAGGACCTGTCGTTCGAGAATCCGAACGCGCCGGCGGTCTATCAGTGGCAGGGCCAGCCGCAGATCGACGTCCAGTTCGGCATCGCGTCGCAGACGGTCGGCGAGGACGTGTACGAGGCGACGCTCAAGGTCGAGATCAAGTCGGTCGCGGCCAATCAGACGGCGTTCCAGATCGAGCTGGTCTATGCCGGGCTGTTCGCGATCCGCAACGTGCCCGAAGATCAGCTGCCGCCGTTCCTGCTCGCCGAGGCGCCGCGGCTGCTGTTCCCGTTCGTCCGCCAGATCGTCGCCAATGCGGTGCGCGACGGCGGCTTCCCGCCGCTGATGCTCGAGCCGATCGATTTCGGCGCGCTCTACCTCCAGCAGCTCGAAGCGCAGGAGCAGGCCACGCTGGGCGAGGCCGCCGGGCAGGCGTGATCGCCTTGCGCGCGCGCGCATGAGCCTGGTCCGCAACACCGCGACGATCGGCGGGCTGACTTTGGTCAGCCGCGTCCTCGGCTTCGTCCGCGACATGCTGATGGCGCGCTTCGTCGGCGCGGGCTTCGCCTCGGACGCGTTCCTGATCGCGTGGCGGCTGCCCAACCTGTTCCGCGCCTTGTTCGCCGAAGGGGCGTTCTCGGCCGCGTTCGTGCCGATGTTCAACCGCACGATGCGGCGCTCGGAAGCGGATTTCGCGCACACGATACCGGGCGAATTTCCCGCCGCGGCGAAGCAGGTCGCCCTGCGCGACGCGTTGGGCTTCGCCGAGAACGTGCTGTCGGTGCTGTTTCCGTTCCTCGTGCTGTTCACCGCGCTGATGATGATAATGGCGGGCCCGATCGTGTGGGCGATGACCGGCGGCTTCCCCGACGGCGGGCCGGACAAATTGGCGCTGGCGACCGAATATACGCGGATCACCTTTCCTTATCTGCTGCTGATCTCGCTGGTGTCGCTGCTCGGCGGGATCCTCAACTCGGTCGACCGCTTCTGGGTCAACGCCGCCGCGCCGGTGCTGCTCAACATCTGCCTGATCGCGGGGCTGCTGCTGTTCCGCGGCCACAGCGACGTCGACACCGCGCGGACCCAGGCGATCGCCGTGACGGTGTCGGGGGTGATGCAGCTCGGCTGGCTGATCTGGGCGTGCCGCCGCGCCGGGATCGTGCTGCGGCTCAAGTGGCCGCAGCTGACCCCAGACGTGCGGCAATTGCTCAAGCTGATCTGGCCGGCGGCGATCGGCGCGGGGGCGGTGCAGTTCAACCTGCTGATCTCGACCACGCTCGCCGCGCGCTTCCTGCCCCAGGGTTCGGTGTCGTATCTCTATTATGCCGATCGGCTGAACCAGCTCCCGCTCGGGCTGATCGGCATCGGCGTCGGCACGGCGATGCTGCCGGGCCTGTCGCGCCAGCTCGCGCGCGGCGAGGACGCCGCCGCCGGCCATACCCAGAACCGCGCGATCGAGCTGGTGCTGCTGCTGACGCTGCCGGCGACCGCGGCGCTGATGGTCTCGGCGACGCCGATCATCCGCGCGTTGCTCCAGCACGGCGCGTTCGACGCGCACGACACGATCGCCAGCGCGCAGGCGCTGTCGGCCTTCTCGCTCGGCCTGCCCGCTTATGTGCTGATCAAGGTGCTCGTGCCGGGATTCTATGCGCGCGCCGACACCAAGACGCCGGTGCGGATCGCGCTCGTGGCGATGCTCGTCAACCTGATCGGCAACCTGATCCTGATCTGGCCGCTGGCGCACGTCGGCCTCGCGCTGTCGACCGCG
>CAXSHP010000343.1:0-2580 GCA_964236935.1 uncultured Sphingomonadaceae bacterium | reverse complement strand
ATCTGCCCGACGGCACGCCGCTCGAGAGCGCGTTCGAGCGGATGCGCACCGCCCGCCGCCAGGAGGCGCTGACGATCCAGGCACAGGGCCAGAAGAAAGCGCAGATCATCCGCGCCGATGCCGATGCGCTGGCGTCGCAGGTCTATGCCGAAAGCTTCAACAAGGACGCCGATTTCTACGATTTCTACCGGGCGATGCAGTCCTACCGGCACACCTTCGGCACCGACGGCACGAATGCCACCGGCAGCGCCACGGTCGTGCTGTCGCCCAACAACCAGTATCTGCGCCAGTTCAGGGGTGCGGGCGAATGATCGCGCGGTTCATTCAAACTGCGTTCAGCCGCTTGTTCCCAGCGTCGGCACGGCCGCGGGGGTCGGCCGGCCAGCATACCCATTAGGAGGTTCCCTATCGTGCGTTACGCTTATGCCATTACGACCGCGCTCCTCGCCGGCGGCGCCGCTGCGACGATGGCGCTCCAGCAGCCCCTCGACGCGCAGGTCGCGCAGAATGCGCCGGGCCGCATCGCGGCGGTGGCGCCCCCCGCAGGCGCAATGATGAGCTTCGCCGATCTCGCCGCGCGGCTCCAGCCGGCGGTGGTCAACATCTCGACCACGCAGCGCGTCCAGGTCGGCACGGCGGACGCCAATCCGTTCGCCGGCACGCCATTCGACGAGCTGTTCAAGCGTTTCGCGCCGCAGGGCGACGACGGCAGCGGCCAGCCGGTGACGCGCGAGGCGACCTCGCTCGGCTCGGGCTTCATCGTTTCGGCCGACGGCTATATCGTCACCAACAACCACGTCATCTCGGGCGGCGCGCCGGGCCGCAACGCCGCCACGGTCGAGGCGATCACGGTGACCTTGCCCGATCGCCGCGAATTCACCGCGCGCGTCGTCGGCAAGGACGCCGCGTCCGATCTCGCGGTGCTCAAGATCGAGGCGAAGGGCCTGCCGTTCGTCCAGTTCGGCGATTCGACGCGGACCCGCGTCGGCGATTGGGTCGTCGCGATCGGCAATCCGTTCGCATTGGGCGGCACGGTCACCGCCGGGATCGTCTCGGCGATCCACCGCAACATCGGCCAGGGCGGCGCCTACGATCGCTACATCCAGACCGACGCGGCGATCAACCAGGGCAATTCGGGCGGCCCGATGTTCGATCTCCAGGGCAATGTCGTCGGCATCAACACCGCGATCTATTCGCCGACCGGCGGCAATGTCGGGATCGGCTTTGCCATTCCGGCGGAGCAGGCCAAGCCGGTGGTCGAGGCGCTGCGCAGCGGCGGCAAGATCAAGCGCGGCTATCTCGGCGTCGGCATCCAGCCGCTGACCGAGGATATCGCCGCCTCGCTCGGCCTGCCCAAGGATCGCGGCGAGATCGTCTCGCGGGTCGAGCCCGGCTTCGCCGCGGCGCGCGCCGGCATCCGCCAGGGCGACGTGATCGTCAAGGTCAACGGCACCGAGGTGTCCCCCGATACGACGCTAAGCTATATCGTCGCCAACCTGCCGGTCGGCAGCCGCGTGCCGGTCGAGCTGATCCGCGGCGGCCAGCGCCAGACGCTGACCGCGACCGTCGGCGAGCGCCCGCCCGAGGACCAGCTCGCCGCCAGCCTCGGCAACGACGATGATGATGGCGACGGCGCGCTCGGCCAGCCCAATTCGAACAGCCAGAGCCAGCAGGCGGCGCGCGCGTCGCTCGGGCTGACGCTCCAGGCGCTGACCCCGCAGATCGCGTCGCAGCTCGGCATCGCCACGACCGTGCATGGCATGGTCATCTCGGCGGTCGACCCGTCGAGCGATGCGGCGTCCAACGGCATCCAGCGCGGCGACGTGATCCTGTCGATCAACCAGCGTCCGACGCTGACCGCGGCCGACATCACTGCGGCGATCGTCGAGGCGCGGCATGCGGGGCGCAGCAGCGTGCTGCTGCTGGTCCAGCGCGGCGCGCGTCCACCCGCCTATATCGGGGTGAAGCTGGCGGCGGCGAAATAGAGATCGTCATCCCGGCGTCCGCCGGGATGACGGACTGGTTAGGCGGTCGTTACAGCAAGGCGGAGCTTCTATGGCCGACGGACAATCGGGGATCTTCGTCGGCGCAAGCGATGGCGGGGCCAATCCCCAGTGGCTCGATCTCAAGCGCGCCAACCGCCACGGGCTGATCGCGGGCGCCACCGGCACCGGCAAGACGGTGACGCTGCAGGGCATCGCCGAGAGCTTTAGCGCGCTCGGCGTGCCGGTGTTCCTCGCCGACGTGAAGGGCGATCTCTCGGGCATCGCGATGGCGGGATCGCCGATGGCGCCGATCCACGCCGCGCTCGCCGCGCGCGCCGCGGCGATCGGCGAGACCGATTGGGGCTATGCCGACAACCCCGCGATCTTCTGGGACCTGTTCGGCGAGCAGGGCCACCCGATCCGTACCACCGTGTCCGAGATGGGCCCGCTGCTGCTCGCGCGGCTGATGAACCTCAACGACATCCAGGAAGGCGTGCTGACGATCGCCTTCCATTTGGCCGACAAGGAAGGGCTGCTGCTCCTCGACCTCGACGATCTCCAGGCGATGCTGGCCGATTGCGCCACGCGCGCCGAC
>CAXSHP010000342.1:635-2603 GCA_964236935.1 uncultured Sphingomonadaceae bacterium | reverse complement strand
CGGCTCGGTCAGGTCGCCAAGGCGCCGCGCTGGGCGCTCGCGCATAAATTTCCCGCGCAGCGCGCGGAGACCAGGCTCGTCGCGATCGACATCCAGGTCGGGCGCACCGGTGCGCTGACGCCGGTGGCGCGGCTCCAGCCGGTCACCGTCGGCGGCGTCGTCGTGACCAATGCGACGCTGCACAACGCCGATGAGATCGCGCGGCTCGGGGTGCGGCCCGGCGATCGCGTCGTGCTCCAGCGCGCGGGCGACGTCATCCCGCAGATCGTGGAGAATCTGACCCCGGACGAGGCGCGCGAGGCCTATGTCTTTCCCGCTCATTGCCCGGAATGCGGCTCGTCCGCCGAGCGTGAGGCGGAGGCGGTGGTCGTGCGGTGCACCGGCGGGCTGATCTGCCCGGCGCAGCGCGTCGAGCGGTTGCGCCACTTCGTCTCGCGCTATGCGCTCGACATCGAGAAGCTGGGGCAGACCCACATCGAGAGCTTCTTTCGCGACGGGCTGATCTCCTCGCCCGCCGATATCTTCCGCCTGACCAAGGAGACCTTGCTCGCGCGCGAGCGGTGGGCGGAGGTCTCGGCGGCCAACCTGATCGCGGCGATCGACGCGCGGCGGAGCGTCCCGCTCGATCGCTTGCTGTTCGCGCTCGGCATCCGTCATGTCGGCCAGATCACCGCGCGCGATCTCGCCCGGCGCTATGCCACGTGGGAGGCGTTCGCCGAGATGATCGCGCGCGCGGTCGCGCAGCGCGACGCGGCGGTGGCGGCGGTCGGCGAGACCGACGCGAAGTTCGCCGCGCGGATCGCCAAGGAGCTGGCGGCGGTCGTCGCGACGCCGCAGGTCGGACCCGAAGTCGCGCAGTCGCTGATCGACTTCTTCGCCGAGGCACACAATCGCGAGGTGATGCGCGATCTGCTCGATCAGGTGGAGCCCCAGCCGGTGATCCACGAGACGCGCGCCTCGTCGGTCAGCGGCAAGACGGTGGTGTTCACGGGCAAGCTCGAGACGATGTCGCGCGACGAGGCCAAGGCGCAGGCCGAGGCGCTCGGCGCCAAGGTCGCGGGATCGGTCTCGGGCAGCACCGATCTGGTCGTCGCCGGCGCGGATGCCGGATCGAAGCTGCGCAAGGCCGCCGCGCTCGGCGTCGCGACCACCGACGAAGCGGGTTGGGCGAAGATCGTCGCGGAAGCGCAATGATGTCCGACGAGCGGGCTATGCGCATCTTCAAGCCACGGTTATAGCGACGGCTCCATGACCTCCGTCCTTCACCGCAGCCGCTTCCCCTACGATCTCCTGCTGGGGTTCGTGCTGTTGCTGCTGATGGTCGGCGGCAGCTTCCTGTTCGCGCGGCAGCAGGCGGCGGACAGCGCTGAATCGGTTCGCCTGGTCGAGCTCGAACGGACGATCATTGCCGTATTGTCGGGCGCCAAGGATGCCGAAACCGGCCAGCGCGGCTATCTGCTCACCCATTCGGAATCCTATCTGGCGCCCTATCGGGAAGGGCGCAGTCGCGTCGGTCCGATGCTCGATCGGCTGGCGCAGGCCGACGATCCCGACAGTCGCGCGATCGCGCGCCGGCTGCGGCCGCTGGTCGCGGCCAAGCTCGCCGAACTGGCCGAGACGATCGCGGCCGAACGGGCGGGCGATCACGCGGGCGCGATCGCGATCGTCAAGACCGATCGCGGGCGCCGGCTGATGGACCAGATCCGCAGCGAGCAACAGGCCGCGCGCGAACGCACCCACGCCCATTTCCATGTGATCGCCAAGCGGTCGGCAGCCAATGCGCGCTGGCTGATCACCGGCCTGCTCATCGGCCTGTTCGGAGTGCTCCTGGTAGCGGCGATCGCCCTGCGCCAATATCGCCGGCAGATCGCCGCGATCGAGGAGGAGCGCGATCGCGCCGCGACCGCTTATGCCGGCCTGATGGTCGAGAGCAACGCGCGCGAGATCGCCGAGGACCAGCTCCGCCAG
>CAXSHP010000342.1:0-625 GCA_964236935.1 uncultured Sphingomonadaceae bacterium | reverse complement strand
AGAGCCGCGTCGCCATGGCGGTCGATGAGCGCGCCATAGCCGAGGAGGCCTTGCGCCAGTCGCAGAAGATGGAGGCGGTCGGCCAGCTCACCGGCGGCATCGCGCACGATTTCAACAATATGCTGGCGATCGTCATCGGCAGCCTCGACATGGCGTCGCGTCGGATCGGCGACACTTCGGGCAAGCTCGAGCGCTCGATCGCCACCGCGCGCGAGGGAGCGGAGCGCGCCGCGGCGCTGACCGGCCGGCTGCTCGCCTTCTCGCGCCAGCAGCCGCTCGCACCGATCCCGATCGACATCAACCGGCTGGTCGCCGGCATGTCCGAGCTGCTGCGCCGCACGCTCGGCGAGCAGATCGCGGTGGAGACGGTGCTTGCGGGCGGGTTGTGGCCGACCTTCGCCGATCCCGGGCAGCTCGAAAATGCCCTGCTCAACCTCGCGGTCAATGCCCGCGACGCCATTCTCGGCGAGGACGGCGCGGACGGCCGGCTGACGATCGAGACCTCCAACGCGCACCTCGACGAAGCCTATGCCGCATCGCGCGGCGAGGTCCGCGCCGGCCAATATGTCATGATCGGCGTCAGCGACACGGGCTCGGGGATGAGCCCGGAAGTGATCGCCAAGGC
>CAXSHP010000341.1:0-2607 GCA_964236935.1 uncultured Sphingomonadaceae bacterium | reverse complement strand
AGCGCGAAGCTCATCGACGAATATTCGGTCTGGTAGCCGGCGACGAGCTCGCTCTCCGCCTCGGTCAGGTCGAACGGCGCACGCGCGGTCTCGGCCATCGACGAGATCAGGAACACCACCGCCATCGGGAACAGCAAAGGATTGAAGCCGAACGCGTTGACGATGCCGAAGATCTGCCCCTTCTGCGCGAGCACGATCCCGCCGAGGTTGAACGTCCCCGCCCACAGCACGACCGAGATCAATACGAAGCCGATCGACACCTCGTAGCTGACCATCTGCGCGGCGGCGCGCAGCGCGGAATAAAACGGATATTTCGAGTTCGACGCCCAGCCGGCGATGATCACGCCATAGACGCCGAGCGACGAGGCTGCGAGGATGTAGAGCAGCCCGACGTTGATGTCGGCCAGCGCCATCCCCGCGCCGAACGGGATCACCGCCCAGGCGACCAGCGCGACCGTGAACGTGAGGATCGGCGCGATCAGGAACAGGCCACGGTTCGCGCTCGACGGAATAATCGTCTCCTTGAGGAATACCTTGAGCCCGTCGGCGAACGACTGGAGCAGCCCGAAAGGCCCGACCACGTTGGGTCCGCGCCGCAGCGCCATCGCCGCCCAGATCTTGCGATCGACATAGATGATCATCGCCACCGCGAGCATCAGCGGAAACGCGATCAGCAGGATCAGGATCAGGTTGGCGAGGAACCAGCCGCCGCCATAGCCGAGATGCGATTGGAAGAAGGCGGTCACAGGATGATCCTCCCCGGCACGGGGAGGGGGACCGCGACGCGAAGCGGCGTGGTGGAGGGGGATTGCGGCTGGACGGAGCGCTCGTGGAGGGACCCCTCCCCCATGCTGCGCATGGTCCCCCTCCCCGTCCCGGGGAGGATCTCGAGCGCCGTCACTCCGCCGCCTCCGCATAGTCGAGGCCGTGGACAAGCTCGGCAGAGCAGCGCCGCATCGTCGGCGAGGAGCGCGCGATCGGGTTGGTCAAATAGAAATCTTGGATCGGGTACGCCGCGATCGCCCCGCTCGCGGTCGCCTCGAGCGACGGCGGCGCCCATTCGTAGCGCGCCAGCCCCTCGCGGCCGAGATCGGGCACCTCCGCGGCCATCGCGGCGCGCAATGCCTCGAGCGTGTCGAACGGCAGCTTCGCGCCGAGCACGTCGGACAAAGCGCGCAGGATCGCCCAGTCCTCGCGCGCGTCGCCCGGCGGGAACACCGCGCGCTCGCCGCGCTGGACGCGCCCCTCGAGATTGACCCAGGTGCCGCTCTTCTCGGCGTAAGCCGCGCCGGGCAGGATGACGTCGGCCTGCGCCGCCCCGGCATCGCCGTGGTGGCCGATATAGACGATGAAGGCGCCGGGGAAACGATCGGTCGCGACCTCGTCGGCGCCAAGCAGCAACACCAGCTTAGGCTGCTTCGCCGCCAGCGCCGCGATTCCGCCGGGCTGCGCGTAACCGAGCATCAGCCCACCCATCCGCGACGCCGCCATGTGCAGCGCATTATAGCCGTTCCACCCGTCACGGACGAGGTCGAGCGACCCGACCAGCGCAAGCGAAGCGCCCTGCCCGGCCTTCAACCCCGCGCCGCCGACGATCACCGCCGGCCGCTGCGCCTGGCCGAACGCCTCGCCGACCGTGTCGGGCAAATTGCCGAGCAGGCCGATGTCGTCGCCGAGCCATTCGACGCGATAGGTCAGATCGACCACCGGCCCGATCGCGAACACCTTCGCGCCGCGCTTGACGGCCTTGCGGATGCGCGTGTTGACCAAGGGCGCTTCCCAGCGGAGGTTCGTCCCGACCAGCAGGATCGCGTCGGCGGTCTCGATCCCGGCGATCGTGCTGTTGAAATTGACTGCGGCGAGATTGGACGTGTCGTAGGCGAGCCCGGTCTGGCGCCCTTCGAGCAAATCCGATCCCATCGCGCGCAGCAGCGCCTTGGCGGCGTACATCGTCTCGCAGTCGACCAGGTCGCCAGCGATCGCCGCGACGCTCGATCCGGCGTCGACCGCGGCGATCGCGGCAAACGCCTCCGCCCAGCTCGCCTCGACCATCCGCCCGTCGCGCCGCAGCCAGGGCTTGTCGAGCCGGTTGCGGACCAGCCCGTCGACCGCATGGCGCGTCTTGTCCGACGCCCACTCCTCGTTGACGTCCTCGTTGAGGCGCGGCAGCGCGCGCAGCACCTGACGGCCGCGGCTGTCGAGGCGGATGTTGGTGCCGACCGCATCCATCACGTCGATCGTCGGGGTCTTCTTGAGCTCCCACGGCCGCGCCTCGAACGCATAGGGCTTCGAGGTCAGCGCGCCGACCGGGCACAGATCGACGACGTTGCCCGACAGCTCGGAGGTGATCGCCTTCTCCAGATAAGTGGTAATCTGCATGCTCTCGCCGCGATAGAGCGCGCCGATCTCCTCAGCGCCCGCCACCTCCTCGGCGAAGCGGATGCAGCGCGTGCACTGGATGCAGCGGGTCATGATCGTCTTGACGATCGGGCCCATATATTTCTCGGTCACCGCGCGCTTGTGCTCGTGATAGCGGGTGAAGCCCTTGCCGTAGGCCATCGCCTGGTCCTGCAGGTCGCACTCGCCGCCCTGGTCGCAGATCGGGCA
>CAXSHP010000340.1:0-2608 GCA_964236935.1 uncultured Sphingomonadaceae bacterium | reverse complement strand
TCGCATTCCCAAATACCTCCTCTATTTCGAACGCGTCCTCGCACGGCAGGGCCCATGGCTGACCGGCGCGACCTGGAGCTACGCCGATCTTTCGCTGTTCCAGCTGATCGAGGGGCTGCGCTTCGCCTTTCCCAAGCGGATGGCCAGCGTAGCGCGCGATTGTCCCAAGGTGCTCGCGCTGCACGAGGCGGTGGCGACGCTTCCGGCGTTGCGCGCCTATCTCTCGAGCGAGCGCCGTGTGCCGTTCGGGATCGGGATCTTTCGTCATTACCCCGAGCTCGATGCGGCATGAGCGCCGGCCCGAAGTAACGTTCACGGTCGGCTACACCCGACGCGGCGCGGTTGCCCCTGCCGCGCCCAGCCTATAAGCCCCGCCGCCAATGGCCGCTCCGCTGATCATTGCCGTGCCCAAGGGGCGCCTGCTCGAAGAGTCGCTGCCGCTGCTCGCGCGCGTGGGGATCGTGCCCGAGCCGGCCTTTTCCGACGCGGCGAGCCGCGCGCTGCGCTTCGCCACCAATCGCGCCGACCTTGCGCTGATCCGCGTGCGCGCGTTCGACGTCGCGACGTTCGTGGCGCACGGCGCGGCGCAGCTAGGCATCGTCGGCTCGGACGTGCTGCTCGAATTCGACTATTCGGAGCTCTACGCGCCGGTCGATCTCGCCATCGGCCATTGCCGACTGTCGGTCGCCGAGCCGGCCGAGCTGGCCGCGGGCGACGATCCGCGCGAATGGAGCCATGTCCGCGTCGCCACCAAATATCCGTCGCTCACCCGCCGCCACTTCGCCGCGCGCGGGGTGCAGGCCGAATGCGTCAAGCTCAACGGCGCGATGGAGATCGCCCCCGCGCTCGGTTTGTCGAGCCGGATCGTCGATCTCGTCTCGTCGGGCAAGACGCTCGCCGAGAACGGGCTGGTCGAGGTCGAGGTGCTCACGCAGGTCACCGCGCGGCTGATCGTCAACCGCGCGGCGTTCAAGACCCGCTCGGCCGAGATCGGCCCGCTGGTCGAAGCATTCCGGGCGGCGGTGCGATGACCGGCCCGCTGCGCCTCGACGCCGTCGACCCCGCCTTTCCCGCCGCCTTCACCGCGCTGGTCGAAGCGCGGCGCGAGGCCGATAGCGACGTCTCGCGTGACGTGGCGGCGATCTTGGCCGAAGTGCGGACGCGCGGCGATGCGGCCGTGAGCGAATATACCGCGCGCTTCGATCGCCACGATCTGGCGGCGAGCGGCTGGCGGATCCCGCGCGAAGACTGCCGTGCCGCGCTCGCCTCGCTCGATCCGGCGTTGCGCGCCTCGCTCGATCTCGCCGCGACACGCATCCGCGCCTACCACGCCGGCCAGCGCCCCGCCGACAGCGACACGACCGACGCCGCCGGGGTGCGGATGGGCGCGCGCTGGGGCGCGGTCGATGCCGCCGGCCTCTATGTCCCGGGCGGCCGCGCGGCCTATCCCTCGACCGTGCTGATGAACGCGATCCCCGCCAAGGTCGCCGGGGTCACGCGCCTGGCGATGGTCACGCCGACGCCGGACGGCGAGGTCAATCCGCTCGTCCTCGCCGCCGCCGAGCTCGCCGGGGTCGACGAGGTGTGGCGGATCGGCGGCGCGCAGGCGATCGCCGCGCTCGCTTACGGCACCGACCGGATCGCGCCGGTCGACGTCGTCGTCGGGCCGGGCAACGCCTGGGTCGCCGAGGCCAAGCGCCAGCTCTATGGCGTCGTCGGGATCGACATGGTCGCGGGGCCGTCCGAGATCGTCGTCGTCGCCGACGCGGACAACGATCCCGCGTGGATCGCCGCCGACCTGCTCAGCCAGGCCGAGCACGACCCGACCAGCCAGTCGATCCTGCTGACCGACGACGCCGGGTTCGCCGATGCCGTAGCGCAGGAGGTCGAACGGCAACTCGATGACGTATCCCCGCGCAGGCGGGGATCCAGTTCGACGGCTGAAGCTGGGCCCCCGCCTGCGCGGGGGCACGGTCCGGCGCAAACCGCCCGGCTTTCCTGGCAAGCCAACGGCGCGATCATCGTCCTGCGCAGCCTCGACGAGGCCCCCCCGCTGGTCGATCGCCTCGCGCCCGAGCATCTCGAGCTCGCCGTCGCCGATCCGGACAGCCTGTTCGCGCGCGTGCGCCATGCCGGATCGGTGTTCCTCGGCCGGCACACGCCCGAAGCGGTCGGCGATTATGTCGGCGGGCCCAATCATGTGCTGCCGACCGGCCGTCGCGCGCGCTTCGCCTCGGGGCTGTCGGTGCTCGATTTCATGAAGCGCACCAGCTTCCTCGCCTGCGACGCCGCGGCGCTCGCGCGGATCGGGTCGGCGGCGGTGGCGTTGGCCGAGGCCGAGGGGCTGCCCGCGCACGCCGCCTCGGTGGCGATCCGGCTGTGAGCACGCGCGCCCGCTCGCGCTCGGCCGCGCGGCTCGCCGCCGTCCAGGCGCTCTACCAGCAGGAAATGGAGAGCGTGCCGATGACGCGCCTGCTCAGCGAGTTTCACAACCATCGCCTCGGCGCGACGATCGAGGATGTCGAATATGTCGATGCCGAGGTCGATTTCTTCGACGATGTCGTGCGCGGGGTCGACGCGCGGCGGGCCGAGATCGACACGCTGATCG
>CAXSHP010000339.1:0-2625 GCA_964236935.1 uncultured Sphingomonadaceae bacterium | reverse complement strand
CCGAGATTCTCGCCCGACGGGCGCTGGCTGATCTTCTCGATGGCGGTCAACGGCAACACCGATCTCTATCGCATCCCCGCCGCCGGCGGCACGCCGCAGCGGCTGACCACCGCGCCCGGCATCGACACCGGCGCGAGCTATTCGCCCGACGGCTCGAAGATCGTGTTCGAGAGCGACCGCTCGGGCGCGCAGCAGCTCTACGTGATGAGCGCCGACGGCTCGGGGCAGCAGCGGATCAGCTTCGGCGGCGGGCGCTACGCGACGCCGGTGTGGAGCCCGAAGGGCGATCTGATCGCGTTCACCCGCATCGCCGGCGGTTTCCGCATCGGCGTGATGCGTCCCGACGGCGGGGCCGAGAAGATCCTGACCGACGCGTGGCAGGACGAGGGGCCGAGCTGGTCACCCAACGGGCGCGTGATCATGTTCTTCCGCACCGCTCAAGGGTCGGGCCGCGCCGATCTGTGGTCGGTCGACCTGACCGGGGTCAACGAGCGCCGCGTGCCGACCCCGCTCGACGGATCGGACCCGGCCTGGTCGCCGCTTTTGCCTTGAGCGGCCGCAGCGGGCATAGAGAGCGGCAAGAGCTTGATTTTTGACGATGAGGAGAACGACTATGACCAGCCGGACCCCAGTGATCCTGGCCGTAGCCGCCATGGTGGCGATCACCGGATGCGCGAAGAAGCCCCCCAAGGAGCTGCCGCCGCCGCCACCCACGGCCTCGTCGCCGCTCGACAACAACACGTCGCCGCCGCCCGGCGGATCGACCACGGCGCCCGGCTCGCGCGCCGACTTCATCCAGCGCGCCGGCAGCGACACCGTCCACTTCGCCACCGATTCGATCGATCTCGATGCCGACTCGCGCGCCACGCTCGATGCGCAGGCGCAGTGGCTCCGGCAATATGGCAGCGTCCGCGCGACGATCGAAGGCCATTGCGACGAGCGCGGCACGCGCGAGTATAATCTCGCGCTCGGCGATCGCCGCGCCAATGCCGCGAAGAACTATCTCGTCGGCAAGGGCATCGACGCGTCGCGCCTGTCGACGATCAGCTACGGCAAGGAACGCCCGGTCGCGGAAGGATCGGACGAAGCGAGCTGGGCGCAGAACCGGCGCGCGGTGACCGTGGTGCCCGAGGGCGCGACACCGGGTTATACGGGCTGAAGTGACCCCGAGATGCTGTTCCCCGGCGAAGGCCGGGGTCCAGTTACGCCCGGCGGCACGATCGGAGCGTGCCAGCCAAGCGGCGTTCCGCTACTGGACCCTGGCCTTCGCCGGGGAACGGGAGCCTATTTCCCCACCCACTCCGCCACCTCGGCGGCAACCTCGTTCGCCGCGCGGTTGAGCGCGACCGCCACGGCCGGCCCGCTGAGCCCGCCGGCCGGCCCGCGCGCTTCGAACCGGCGGACCTCGGGGGTCGCGCCGCTCGCGCGGATCAAAGTCGCGTCGTAGGTCACGACCACGTTCGACGAGGCGGCGTCGATCCCGAACGCATCGAGCCTCCCCGACAGCCGCGCGCCCGGAACCAGCGCAATCTGCCGCGGATCGACCGCGACGCGCTTGGTCTTCGCCGCGATCGTCTCGGTCAGCAAGGCGGCGAACAGCTTGGCCGGCGCGTCGACCCATTGCGCCTTGGGCAGGTAGGCGATCTCGTTGGCCGTCGCCTGGACGGGCACGCGCAGCGTCGCGAGCGACTGCGGCACGATCGGCACGAGCACCGAGATCGTCTTCGCTTCGTCCGCGCTCTGGGCGGCGCCGGCGGCGACGGTCGCCTCGGGGGTGAGCGACAGCAAGGTCGGCGGCGGCTTCCCGCCGAAGCTGATGCACGCGGCGAGCGGCAGAGCGGCGAGGAGCGAGACGAGGGTGCGGCGCTGGGTCATTTCGATTTGTAATCCGGTAGCTTGCGTCCGCCGAGCACGCCGCCGGCGCCGCCCGCATCGAGCCGGCCGGTGACGGCGCTGAGCGCCTGGGACATTTCGGTGAGATCGCGCACGAGCTGGCTGACCTCGGGCACCGTCTGGGTCGACAGCGCCTTCAGGCCGGGGCGCGCATCGCTCACCGCGGCATCGAGATTCTCCATGCTGTGGCGCGCCGCCGCGACCGTGCGGCGCAGATCGGCGATCATCGGCTTGCCGTCCTCGGTCATCATCGTGTTGGTCGTGCCGGCGAGCTTGCCGATCTGTTCGGCCGCGTCGCCCGCCTGCTTGAGCGTGAGATGCAGCTCGGCGAGCGCGGCGGTGATCTCGGGCCCACGCTCGGCGAGCGAGCTGGTCAGCCGGTTGACGTTGCCGAGGATGCCCGCGATCGACGCCTGGTTGCGATCGGACAGCAATTCGGACAGGCGTTCGGTCAGCGTCGTCAGCCGCTCGAGCAATTGCGGCGCGCTCGACAGGAGTTCGCCCAGGGCCCCCGGCTTGGTCGGGATCACCGGCACGCCGAACGGCCCCGGATCCGCGATCGGCGGCGTGCCCTTGATCGCGCCGTCGAGGTTGATCTGCGACACGCCGGTGAAGCCGACGCCGGCGATCGTCGCGGTCGTCCCCTGGAGCACCGGCACCTGATCGTCGACCGAGATGCGCACGCGGACGAATTCGGGGCTGTCGGGCATCAGGTGGATATCCCCGACCTTG
>CAXSHP010000338.1:1096-2626 GCA_964236935.1 uncultured Sphingomonadaceae bacterium | reverse complement strand
TGATCCACGAGGATTATACCGAGCTCGCGGTGCGCGTGCTGCACACCGCTTACGGGCTCGACGCGCAGGACGCGGCGGAGTGAGCGGCCGCGACCGGCTGGCCAGGCTCATGTCCCGCGGCGCCGAATTTCTCGGCGCCGACGTCGCGATCATGGCCGGGGCGATGTCGTGGGTGTCCGAGCGCAACCTCGTCGCGGCGATGTCGAACGCGGGCGGCTTCGGGGTGATCGCATGCGGGGCGATGACGCCCGCGCTGCTCGATGCCGAGATCGCCGCGACCAAGGCGCTGACGCAACGCCCGTTCGGTGTCAACCTGATCACGATGCATCCCGATTTGCTCGCGCTGATCGACGTGTGCGCGCACCACGCGGTCGGCCATGTCGTGCTCGCCGGCGGGTTGCCCCCGGCAGGGTCGCTCGACCGCATCAAGGGCTCGGGCGCGAAGCTGATCTGCTTCGCGCCGGCGCTGTCGCTGGCGAAGAAGCTGATCCGTTCCGGCGTCGACGCGCTGGTGGTCGAGGGGATGGAGGCGGGCGGCCATATCGGCCCGGTCTCGACCTCGGTGCTGGCGCAGGAAATCCTGCCCGAGATCGCCGATCGCGTCCCGGTGTTCGTTGCCGGTGGGATCGGCCGCGGCGAGGCGATCGCGGCCTATCTCGAGATGGGC
The DNA here is from genome assembly GCA_964236935.1 of uncultured Sphingomonadaceae bacterium. GTDB lineage: Bacteria > Pseudomonadota > Alphaproteobacteria > Sphingomonadales > Sphingomonadaceae > Solisphingomonas. The sequence continues at coordinate 1,959 of CAXSHP010000338.1, read as the reverse complement.
GCGGCGGGCGTCCAGCTCGGTACGCGCTTCGTCTGCGCGCACGAATCGGTCGCGCATCCGAACTTCAAGAAGGCGTTCATCCGCGCCTCGGCGCGCGACGCCATCGCCAGCGTCCAGATCGATCCGCGGCTGCCGGTGATCCCGGTGCGCGCGCTCAAGAACGCCGGCGGCGACTTGTTCACCGCGAAGCAGCGCGAGGTCGCCGCCGCGCTCGACGAAGGGCACGTCGAGATGGGCGAGGCGCAGCTCCAGATCGAGCATTATTGGGCGGGCGCGCTGCGCCGCGCGGTGATCGACGGCGACATCGAGCACGGCTCGATGATGGCCGGCCAGTCGGTCGGCATGGTGACGAAGGAAGAGCCCCTCGCCGAGATCATCGCGGGGCTGCTCGACGAGGCGGCGAACGCATTGGCGCGGCGCGCGGACTGATTGCCATGGCCTGGCAAATTGCCGCCGATATGGTATAACCGCGTGTGGCCACGCTGACTATTCATACGCTCGACGACGCCATTTATGATCGCCTTAGGGCGACAGCTCGAAAGAACAGACGATCGCTCGAAGCGGAGGCGAAGCGCGTGCTGGACGAGGGATCGCGCGATACCGAAAGCAGGATCGGCGGCAAATCAGGCAACATCGAGACGATCGTCGAAGATCTTTGCGAGTTTCACGATCGCATGGTCGCGAAGCATGGCTATCTGGCCGACAGCACTGAAACCATTCGCGAGATACGACGCGACGAATGATCGTCGTCGATGCCAGCCTTGCGGCAAAATGGTTCTTATGGGAGCAGGATACGCGCTACGCTTTGCGGTTCCTGTTCCATTATCGTCGCGTTCTTCGAGGACCCAACCTCCTCTTCACGG
>CAXSHP010000338.1:0-1086 GCA_964236935.1 uncultured Sphingomonadaceae bacterium | reverse complement strand
GCGGCCCGGCCCTCCCAGTCCTTCGGGTCACCCGGCCTGCGCCGCTGGTAGGAGGCCGTGCCGGGCGGCAGCGGGTACGGCCGGCCGGCGCGGTAGGGCAGACCGACGCCGAAGTACGGAAATGGATCGAGATGCGCCGGCAGTCGCCGCCCGGACAAGTCCCGGACGCCGTCCGGCCGCATCGAGTCACCCAGCGCCGTCTGTACCAGGCCGGCAAACTCGCTTTGGCACTGGCACATCCCGTCGCCGATTGCATCTATCTGGCGCTTGCGATCGAATTCGGCTGCGAGCTTGCCACCTGCGATGCGAAGTTTCAGGCCAAAGCGCGCGAGCAATATCCGCAGGTCAAGATGCTGCGCGATTTCGATCTTTCGCCCAACCCGCCGCTACCTGAAGGCGATGGTGCGTAATCCCTCGATCTGATAGCGCATGACCATGCCCGCCACCTCGCTTCCGATCGCCAGCCCGACCTCCGCCGCGACCGCCGCGCGCGAGATATTGACGCGGTTGCACGACGTGATGGCGGCGAAGACCAACGCGCAGGGCAAGCTCAACCGCGTCGTCCAAATCATCGGCGAGGCGCTCGATAGCGAGGTCTGCTCGATCTATCTGCTGCGCGAAGGCGTGCTCGAGCTCTATGCCACGCGCGGGCTGCGGCAGGATGCGGTGCACGTCACGCGGCTCGGGCTCGGCGAAGGCCTCGTCGGCACGATCGCGGAGAATGTCGAGATGCTCAACCTCGACGAGGCGACCAGCCATCCCGATTTCGCCTACAAGCCCGAGACCGGCGAGGAATTGTACCACAGCTTCGCCGGCGTACCGATCGTGCGGCGCGAGCTGGCGGTCGGCGTGCTCGCGGTGCAGCATGTCGATCCGCGCCGCTACGACGACGTCGAGATCGAGGCGCTGCAGACGGTGGCGATGGTGCTCGCCGAGCTGATCGCCGGCGCCGGGCTGATCGACGACGGCCAGGCCGGATCGCGCAGCGCGCGGGATGCGGGTCCGGTGCGGCTATCGGGGCTCAAGCTGGTCGACGGCATGGCGCGCGGGATCGCCGTGTTCCACCAGCCGCGGATTCTCGTCGAG
>CAXSHP010000337.1:0-2655 GCA_964236935.1 uncultured Sphingomonadaceae bacterium | reverse complement strand
CGCGCGATCTGGCGCTCCTCGCGGGTCGGATCGGCCGCGGGCAGCCCGGCCTTCGCCTTGTACCGGCCGACCGCCTGCGTCACCTTGAACCGTTCGGCCAGGATCGCGACCAGTGCCGCGTCGATGTTGTCGATCGACTGGCGGAAATGGTCGAGCGCTTCGTTGGGCATCGGCCGAAGCTGCCAACAAAACCGGTCGGTGTCGAGCGAAGTCGGATCGCCGTTGGAACGGTCGCGGTGTCCCTGGTCGCTCCAAAGCCCTGGCCGCTCTAAAACCACGGTGGCGCGCTTGCGTTTGATCCGCTCAGTCGCCACAGCCTGACCGGCATGACCGCGACCCTCCATCGTCTCGACGGCCGCAACGCCGCCCCCTCGCTCGATCCGATGATGGCGCTGGTCGCGCATGACATGAACCTGGTCAATCAGGTGATCCTGTCGCGAATGCAGTCCGACATCCCGCTGATCCCCGAACTCGCCGGGCATCTGATTGCGGGCGGCGGCAAGCGGATGCGGCCGATGCTGACGCTCGCGTCGGCGCGGCTGCTCGATTATCCCGGCGACCGCCACCATAAGCTCGCCGCCGCGGTCGAGTTCATCCACACCGCGACGCTCCTCCACGACGACGTGGTCGACGGCAGCGACCTGCGTCGCGGCAAACGCACCGCCAACATCATCTGGGGCAACCCCGCCAGCGTATTGGTTGGCGATTTCCTGTTCAGCCGCAGCTTCGAACTAATGGTCGAGGATGGCAGCCTGAAGGTGCTCAAGATCCTGTCCAACGCGTCAGCGGTCATCGCGGAGGGGGAGGTCAACCAGCTTACTGCCGCGCGCCGAATCGATCTGGGCGAGGAACGCTATCTCGCGATCATCGGCGCCAAGACCGCGGCGCTGTTCGCCGCCGCCTGCCGGATCGCGGCGGTGGTCGCGGAACGCGCCGACACCGATGAGGGGGCGCTCGACGCCTACGGCCGCAACCTCGGCATCGCGTTCCAGCTGGTCGACGACGCGATCGATTATACCTCCGACGCCGGGACTATGGGCAAGGACGCCGGCGACGATTTCCGTGAGGGCAAGATGACGCTGCCCGTCATCCTCGCCTACGCGCGCGGCGATGCAGCGGCGCGGTCGTTCTGGAAGGACGCGGTCGAGGGGCGGCGCCAGTCCGACGCCGATTTCCTGGAAGCGATCCAGCTGGTCAAGACCAGCAACGCTGTCGCCGACACCCTCGCCCGCGCGCGTCATTACGGTCAGCGCGCGATCGACGCGCTGGGTCGCTTCGCCCCGGGGCAGGCGAAGGACGCGATGGTCGAGGCGGTCGAATTCGCGGTGGTCCGGGCATACTGAGCCTGTTGAAGAGTTGATCCCGGGCTCAGCTTTTCCCGAGCATCCCGCCCAGCGTTCCACCAAGGCCACCACCCGCGCCGCCTTCGCCGAGCATCCCAGCCAATTGGCCGAGCGCGCTTTCGCCCCCAAGATGCGCGACGATCTGTTGCAGCGTATTCGCCGGCAGCCCGGTCTGGGCGGCGGCGGTCGTGACCGTGTCGCCCGGTTGGGGATGCGCCAGGCCCAGCGCCTGGACCGCCAGCGCGGCCTGCTCGTGGCTGAGACCAACGCGTTCGGCCAGGCTTGCGATGTCTACATTCCCGGCCAATTGGCCGAGGATTCCGTCCAGCATGCTCATCTGTCGATCTCCCTGGGTGAACCGAAGCCTTAGCGAAGCGCACTGGCGATGTCGCGCGGTCCATCGCATGACGCACCGCGATGATGCAATTGCCGATCCACGATGTCCTGCCGGCGCTGCTGGCCGCGTTGCGGGCGGAGTCGAACGCCGTGCTGGTCGCCCCGCCCGGCGCGGGCAAGACCACCGCGGTCGCGCCGGCACTGCTGGCAGAGCCGTGGTGCGATGGCGAGATCCTGTTGCTGTCGCCACGCCGGCTCGCGGCGCGCGCCGCGGCCGAGCGGATGGCGGCGCTGGCCGGCGAGCCGATCGGGCGCACCTTCGGTTACGCCACCCGGCTCGACAGCAAGCGCTCGGCGGCGGCCCGGGTCACGGTCGTGACCGAGGGCATCTTCGTGGCGCGGATCCAGGCCGATCCGGAATTGACCGGCGTGGCGGCGGTGCTGTTCGATGAGGTCCACGAACGTAGTCTTGACGGCGACTTCGGGCTGACGCTCGCGCTGGATGCGCAAGCCGGATTGCGGCCCGACCTGCGGCTGGTGGCGATGTCCGCGACGCTCGACGGGGCGCGGTTCGCCGAACTGATCGGCGACGCGCCGGTGATCGAGAGCGAGGGGCGCAGCTTTCCGCTGACGCTGCGCTATCTTGGCCGTGACGCCACGGTGCGGATCGAGGATGCCGTCGCCGCCGCCTGCCGTCAGGCGCTGCGCGACGGGGCCGGCGGGGTGCTCGCCTTCCTGCCCGGCGTGGCCGAGATCACGCGGACCGCCGAACGGCTCGCCGACCTGCCGGAGGTCGCGCTCCATCAACTCCACGGCAACCTCGACCCCGCACTGCAACGCGCCGCGATCGCGCCGTCCGACATCCGCAAGCTGGTGCTTGCGACCAGCATCGCCGAGACCAGCCTGACGCTGGCCGGGATCGACGCGGTGGTCGATTCCGGCCTCGCGCGCCGGCCGCGTTACGACCGGGCGGCCG
>CAXSHP010000336.1:0-2671 GCA_964236935.1 uncultured Sphingomonadaceae bacterium | reverse complement strand
GACGCTGAACGCGACGAGCCGCGCCTGCTGGACCTTGGCGAACTTCTTGTAGAGCGCGGTGATCGTCGCGAACTTCTCGAGCGCCTGCGGCTTGAGCTGTTCCTCCATCTGCGCGAGGCTGAGGGTATTGTCCTCCTCCTCGTCGTCGACCGGGCGCGGTGCGCGCCGCTCGGTCATCGATTCCTCGTCCTCCTCGTCGGCGGAGACCTCCTCGACCTCTTCCTCCTCCTTGTAGGAGGGGCCGGCGGTCTTCTCGGAGATTTCGGAACCGTCGCCGGCTTCGTCGGCCTCGACCTGCTCGGGCGTCGGATCCTTGTGGAGCATAGCGTCGAGATCGAGGATCTCGCGCAGCTGGATCGTGCCTTCGTTGAGCGCGGTCGACCATTCGATGATCGCGTTGAACGTGATCGGGCTTTCGCACAGCCCGAGGATCATCGTGTCGCGCCCGGCCTCGATCCGCTTGGCGATGGCGATCTCGCCCTCGCGGCTGAGCAGCTCGACCGCGCCCATCTCGCGCAGGTACATCCGCACCGGATCGTCGGTGCGGTCGATCGTCTCCTTCTTGGCGGTCGCCTGGAGGATCTGCGGACCCTCGCCGTCATCGACCCCGACGACCTCTTCCTCCGCCTGCTCCTCGGCCGGCTGCTCGTCGTCGCCCGCTTCGTCGTTCTCGACGATGTTGATGCCCATTTCGCTGAGCGACGAGGTGATGTCCTCGATCTGGTCGGACGACATGACGTCCTGCGGCAGCGCCTCGTTGAGCTGATCGTAGGTGATGTAGCCGCGCTTCTTGGCGCGCGCGATCAGCTTCTTGATCGACGCCTCGTTGAGATCGATCAGCGGTGCATCGCCGGCCTCGACCTTCTCCACCGGCTCCGCCATGTTCGTCTTCGCCATTCAGCTGCCTTTGCAATTAGTAGTCCGCCATCTCGGTGGGCCGATTGTCGGATATCAACGTCTGATCCGCCTGCCGTTTCAGTTTCAATAGGCGTTCGTACTCGTCATATAAGCCATCGTCAGAATTCGCGACCCAACGATCGCGTGCTAAAATAACTGCCGCATTGATCTCTGGAGTCACTGCGAGCGCGTCGGTCACCGCAGCCAAATCCCGTTTTGCTCTAGCCGAATCGGCTTCGCGGGCAAGGAAGGAAAAAGCTAGGTCGGACGCTCCGTCCATTGCCTTGAGAACCGTTTCCAAGCCATCCTTTCGTAAAATGGCTCTCAGTTCTTCGGTTTCAAGGTGTGGATGCGACAACGCGGCCATGAGAATCACCTCGCGTGTCTGTCTCAATCGAATGGCCTGAATGTGAATTTGAGAGAGTGGCTCGGCCACAGGCGCGATCACATCTGGATAACGTATCATACCCTTGATCAACGAAGGAATGATCGTTGCCTGATCGATTCCATGCTTAGCTATCATCCTGAGGCGTTCTGACACCGGCTGGAACTGATGAAATGCTGTGCTCAGGCGAGTAAAAGACCCGCTTTGCTGATTAGGGTTAAATAAATCCCAAACCAGAGTGTTAAAGCTGCCAAGGTATTGTTCCCGAACATCTTTATTTTGTATGGTACTCGCATGTTCGCGAAGTCGCGTGCGAAGTCCGGCACGCGCCTCTGGCGTGGTCAAAGGTTCGGCATCTCGCTCATGCCGCCACAGCCGGTCGACCAGCGGCTCGGGCTCCGCCACCAGCGCCTCGAACGCCGCGCGCCCGCCGCCGCGCACGACGTCGTCGGGATCCTGCCCCGGCGGCATCGTCGCGAAGCGCAGCGAGCGCTCGGGCGCGAGGAAGGGCAGCGCCCGGACCGCGGCCTTGGCCGCGGCGCGCTGCCCCGCCGCATCCCCGTCGAAGCACAGGATCGGCAGCGGATCGAGCCGCCACAGCCGCTCCATCTGCCCCTCGGTCAGCGCCGTCCCGCTCGACGCGACCACTTCGCCGATCCCCGCCTGGGCGAGCGCGATCACGTCCATATAGCCTTCGACGACGATGATCCGTTTGGCATGGCGGCTGGCCGGCGCGGCGCGATCGAGATTGTAGAGCGTGCGCCCCTTGTCGAACAACGGCGTGTCGGGCGAATTGAGATATTTGGGCTCGCCCGGCCCCAGGATCCGCCCGCCGAACCCGATCGCCCGCCCGCGCGGATCGCGGATCGGAAAGATCAGCCGCCCGCGGAAACGATCGTACGGTTCCTTCCCGCCGTCCTCGGGCGCGACCAGCAGCCCGGTCTCGACCAGCCGCTCGACGCCGTGCTTGGCCAGCGCGGTCTTGAGCTTGCTCCGGCTGTCGGGCGCGAGCCCGAGCGCGAACTCGCGCACGATCGCCTCGCCGAGCCCGCGCGCCTTGAGATATTCGCGCGCCTCGCCCCCGCCGATCCCCGCCAGCTCGCTCTCGAACCATTTCGCCGCCGCCGCGACGACGTCATGCAGCCCCGCCGCGCGCTCGGCCCGCTCGGCCGAGCGCGGATCGGGGGCTGGGACGCTCATCCCCGCCGCCTGCGCGAGTTCCTTGACCGCATCGATGAACGGCAACCCCTGCGTCTCGGTGACGAAGCGGATCGCATCGCCATGCGCGCTGCACCCGAAGCAATGGTAGAAGCCCTTGTCGTCGTTGACGTAGAAGCTCGGCGTCTTCTCCTGGTGGAACGGGCAGCACGCCTTGAACTCGCGCCCCGC
>CAXSHP010000335.1:2449-2676 GCA_964236935.1 uncultured Sphingomonadaceae bacterium | reverse complement strand
CTGGCAGGACATGTCGATGCCCGAGACGACGCCCATCGCGAACGACACCGCAAAGACGCGCACCCAGTAACGAAACAGATCGAGGAACACCGGCTTGCCCGTCGCGAGCCACAACCCCTCGAGCACGGCGAGGTAGCTGGCGAGACCGATCGAGAAGGCGGGAAAGATGAAATGGAACGAGACGGTGAACGCGAATTGCGCGCGAGCCAGCGTCAGGGCGGTGTCGG
>CAXSHP010000335.1:1089-2363 GCA_964236935.1 uncultured Sphingomonadaceae bacterium | reverse complement strand
AAGTCAGCATCGTCATTCGAACTCGAGGATTATTTGATCGATCGCCAGGCTGCTGCCGACCGTCGCGCCGACCGCCTTGACCTTCGCGGCTTTGGTCGCGCGCAGGATATTTTCCATCTTCATCGCCTCGACCGCGCCCAACGCTTGCCCCGCCTCGACCGTGTCGCCGACCGCCACATCGAGCCGGGTCAAGAGCCCGGGCATCGGCGCAACGAGATAGCGCGAGAGATCGGCCGGCGCTTGCTCGATCATGTGATGCGCCAGCGCCGCTACGGCGGGACGCAGAACGATCACCTCGCGGCGGCGTCCGCGCGACGTCAGCCACATGCGCGCTCCCCGCAGCGCGATCCGGATGCTGAGCGGGCGCCCATCCACCACTGCCTCGACCAGACGCTGCCCGGGGATGAACGGCGCGTCCGCCGCGAGACCCACCCCATCCACGATCACCACGCCATTCTCGACCGTCGCCTGATGCTCGACGCCATCGATGCGCACGACCCAGTCGCGCGATATCGGCGGCCGGCCGTTGAGCTGGCCATCGATCTCGCCCGCGCGCTCGGCCCGCGCGCTCGCGACCAGCGCCGCGACCGCGGCGAGATCGCGCGTGCGCGCCTCATCCTCCGCCGCGCCGGTGAACCCTTCGGCATATTCCTCGGCGATGAAACCGGTGGTGATCTCGCCCGAGCGGAAGCGCGGATGCTGCATCACGCTCGAGAGGAAATCGATGTTGTGGCCGACCCCATCGATCTCGTAGCGGTCGAGCGCCATGATCTGGCGATCGATCGCCTCTTCGCGCGTCGCGCCGCTGGTCACCAGCTTGGCGACCATCGGATCGTAGAACATCGAAATCTCGCTGCCCTCGACGACGCCGGTGTCGACACGCACGCCCGCGATCTCGGCGGGCGGACGATAGCGGCTCAGCCGCCCGGTCGAAGGCAGGAAGTTGCGGTACGGATCCTCGGCATAGACCCGCGTCTCGACCGCCCAGCCGTCCAGCCTGACATCTTGCTGCGCGAAGCCGAGCTTCTCGCCCGCGGCGACGCGGATCATCTGCTCGACGAGATCGAGCCCGGTGACGCATTCGGTCACCGGATGCTCGACCTGGAGCCGGGTGTTCATCTCAAGGAAATAGAAGCCTTCGCCGCTTTTGTCGGCGCCCGAGACGATCAGCTCGACCGTGCCGGCCGAATAATATCCCACCGCGCGCGCCAGCGCGACGGCCTGTTCGCCCATGCTCTTGCGCATCTTCGGCGTAACGAACGGCGACGGCGCTT
>CAXSHP010000335.1:334-1079 GCA_964236935.1 uncultured Sphingomonadaceae bacterium | reverse complement strand
CCATCGCTTTCCGCATCACGGGGGTGACGAAGGGGGAGGGGGCCTCCTCGACGACCTTCTGGTGGCGGCGCTGGATCGAGCATTCGCGCTCGCCGAGATAGACGATATTGCCATGCTGATCGCCGAGCACCTGGATCTCGATGTGACGCGGACTTTCGATGAACTTCTCGATGAACACGCGATCGTCGCCGAAGCTGGCGAGCCCCTCGCGCTTGGTCGCTTCGAAACCCTCACGGACGTCCTTTTCCGAATAAGCGAGGCGCATGCCCTTGCCGCCGCCGCCGGCCGAGGCCTTCATCATCACCGGATAGCCGATGTCAGACGCGATCCTCACCGCCTCGTCGGTGTCGGCGATCTCGCCGAGGAAGCCGGGGACGACGTTGACCCCCGCCGCCTTGGCCAGCTTCTTCGACTCGATCTTGTCGCCCATCGCCGCGATCGCGGCGGGCGGCGGCCCGATGAAGGCGATCCCGTTGTCGATCAGCAGCCGGGCGAAGCTCTCGCGCTCGGACAGAAAGCCGTATCCCGGATGCACCGCCTGCGCGCCGGTTTCCCGACAGGCCAACAGCAGCGCTTCGGCGAGCAGATAGCTTTCCGACGCCGGTGGCGGGCCTAGCCGAACGCTCTCGTCCGCCATCTTCACATGCGGCGCGCGTGCATCGGCATCGGAATAGACCGCGACCGTCTTGATGCCCATGGCGCGCGCGGTACGGATCACCCGGCAGGCGATCTCGCCGCGATTGGC
>CAXSHP010000335.1:0-324 GCA_964236935.1 uncultured Sphingomonadaceae bacterium | reverse complement strand
AGGATCTTGTCGAACATTGCCATCCTATTCTGCGGCCTCATCCAGACCGACCGGCGGCAGGTTGTGCCCGAGCAGCTGGAGCACCGAGCCCGCCGCCTCGACCAGATTGGTTCCGGGTCCAAAGATTGCCTGGACCCCGGCGTCGCGGAGGAACTGATAGTCCTGCGCCGGAATGACGCCGCCGGCAACGACGCGGATATCGCCCCGCCCGGCATCGCGCAGATGGCCGATCAGTTCGGGGATCAGGGTCTTGTGGCCGGCGGCGAGGCTTGACGCGCCGACCACGTCGACGTCGGCCTTGATTGCGAGGTCGGCGGCTTCCCG
>CAXSHP010000334.1:0-2696 GCA_964236935.1 uncultured Sphingomonadaceae bacterium | reverse complement strand
CGCGCTGGAACGCGTCGCGCGGGCCGCGCGCGCCACCTCGCCTCGGCGTGGCGCCGGCCGCGGCTCCGCGCCGGATCGCTCGCGTAACCGGCGCGGCTCATTGGGCGGCCGGGAGCTTCTCCACCTCCTGCCCCTTCGCGCTGGTGAAGACGAAGCCCGACAGCCCGCTCTTGCTCATCCGATTGACATAGGCCTGCGCATCGTCCGCGGTCTTGAACGGCCCGACCAGCAGGCGATTGGTGAAGCGCAGCGGCGTGGTCACGGTGCCCTGCCCCTTCGCCAGCGGGGGCGCCTTGCCCTTGAGCGTGGCCCATGCCTTGGGCAGATCGGCCTTGGTCGCCCCGCCGGCGACCTGGACCCACACCCGCTCCGCCGCGTCGCCCGTCGACGGCTTGGCGCTCTCGCCTTTGCGCTCGTCCGGCTTCGCCTTGGCGGCGGTTTTCTTCTCATCGGTCTGCTTGGTTGCGGCCTTCTTGTCCGCCTTCTCCCCATCCGTTTTCTTCTCGTCGACCTCGACCTTGGCCTTCGCCACCCCCGCCGGCTTGGCGTCGGCGCGCGGCAGGCTCTTGGCAACGGCGGCTTGGCGCGCAGCGGCACTGGCCTCGGCCCGGACGCTCGCCGCGATCGCCGTCTCCACCGCGGCGAGCGACGTCGGCCCAGGCCGCTTCGGGGGAAGCGAGAAAGCGATCGACGGCACGGTCGTAGCCGCAGGCGGGGCGGCGGCAGGCGGGGCGGCGGCAGGCGAGGCGGCGGCTTTCGCGGCGATGCTGCTGTCGGTCGGCGCGGGCGATCGCTCGGACGCAACGATCGCAGGCGGCGCCGCCGTCGGTGCGGTCGTCGCCTCAACCGGAGGCGGTGTGCTTGCGGCAATCGCCGGCTCCGGCGCGACGACCGTTGGCGGGGGCATGGTCATGGCGAGCCGTACCGGCACCACGGGCGGAGGAATCCGGACCAGGATCGGCACCGTCCGGACTCGCTCCGGAATGACCGCCGCAGGAATATTACCGATCGTCGCCGTCTGCCCGACCGGCGTCGGGACAGCGGATAGCGGTGCCGCGACAGGCGCGACAGGCGCGACAGGCTTGATTGCTGGAGGCGGCAGCACGGCCGCTACGCGCGGAGGCGGGCCTGCCATCGCGACCCTGGCCGGTTTGATCGCAGGCGCGGGCGGCGCGGGCGCCACCGGCGCCGGGCTCATCATAGCGAACGCGGCGGGTTTGGTCGCGGGCCGTGGCAGTGCGGGCGCCGCCGGTCGGGCGGGTCCGATCAGCGCGAGGTTTGGGCTATCGGCCTCCCCGGGACGGCGGCGCGGCGCCGTGGACAATCGCTCGGTCGGACGCAGAGCAGGCCCGTCCTCCCCGTCCGCGCCGAACGGCTCGCCCGCCGGCACCAGCGTGTCGGCCGGACGCGGCGCCTCGGGCCGAAGCGGCGCGCCATCGAGCGCCGCGAGCTGCGCCGACGAATAGACCCTGCCCTCCGCCGGCATCTCGCCGAAATTCACCGCCAGCGCCTTCTGCGCCGGCTTGAGCGAGGCCAGGCGCACGAGGAACGGGCGCAGCGCCGCGACCTGCGCGCTCGACATCGCCGAGCGCGCCACCCGTTCGGCCGAGGCGATATCGCCGCTCATCGCGTGAATGAACGCACGCGCGCGCCACGCCGCCGGATCGTTACGCCGCAGCAGCGGATCGAGCAGCCGCGCGGCAGCGTCATCGTCGCCCGAGATCGCGGTCGACAGCGCCAGCCGACGCACGGTCTCGTCGTCGTCGCGCGCCTGCAGCGCGAGCGCATAATCCTTCTGCGCGCGCTTGGTATCGCCGCGCAGATCCCACGCCAGCCCGCGGTCGCTCGCGAGATCCGCCTCGGGCACGCCGAGATCGCGCGCCTCGTCGAACAGCTTGAGCGCCTCCTTCGGTTTCTCGAGGTGAACCAGCGCCGAAGCGATGCCGGCCTTGATCCGCCCGTTGCGCGGCGCGATCTCCTCGGCGCGTGCGTAGAAAGCGAGCGCGGCGTTGGCATCGCCGATATCGATCGCCGCGCGCCCCGCGCCGGTCAGTGCCTCGAGATCGCGCGGATCGGTGGCCAGGGTGCGCAGGTAGCGCGCCAGTATCTCGGCCGGGTCGTTCGCCGCGGCACGCTGCATCCGCGCGAACGCCTGGGCGATCGCGGGCGGCGTGGACGAGGCGGGCGGAGGCGGCGTGGATGCCGCTGACATACCGCCGGGCAGGGTCGCCGGCGGAGCGGTCGCGGCGGCACACAGCAGCGGCAACAGCAGCCGCAGCGGGCGAAGGGAGGATTCGGCGGCCATGGCGCGGGCGATCAATGGACCGTCCCCGCCGCCTTGCCAATCGGCCTTGGCCGTCGCCCGGCGCGGATCACGCCGAGCCGGGTCGCGCCGGGGACGAACGCGTCGCGCCGTTACTGATTGTTCTGCCGGTTGAGGAACCGCGGCAGATCGAGTCCGTCGCTGGTGGGGGCGGGCGCCGCCTCCTCCTGGACGTCCGCTTTCGCCGCACCGCGTGCGATGTTCGACATGCGCTCGAACAAGGTGCCGCCGCCCTCGCGCGCCGGCTTCGCCGGCTTGGGCGCAGCGTCGTCGGCCGCGCCTGCCAGCCAGCGGCGCGTGCCTTGCGGCTCTTCCGGCTCGGCCTTGGGCGGGATCGGATTCTTCGCCACCGGCGGGGTCAGGATGGTGTCCG
>CAXSHP010000333.1:459-2704 GCA_964236935.1 uncultured Sphingomonadaceae bacterium | reverse complement strand
GTCCCTGAAATCGGCGAGATCAGTCCACGCCGCGATACTGTTCGGTGCGACCCGCACCGCCTGCTCGAGCACCGCGCCGGCCTCGTCGTCGCGGCCCAGCGCCGACAACGCGCGGCCGCGCATCCGCAGTGCATATGCGGCATAGCGCGGCGGCGCGGCCGCGGCCTCGACCAGTGCGCCGTCGGGATCGTCCTGCAGGACCAGAGCGTGGGCGAGCAGATGGTGGACCCGATCGGGCGCGATGCCGCTCTCGAGCGCGCGCCGCAGCTCCGCCTCGGCGCCCACCCCGTCGCCGAGCGCGAGATAGACGCGGCCCTGGAGCAGATGCGCCGCGCCGTTGCCCGGATCGCTGCGCAGCGCCACGGCCAGCGCCGCGCGCGCGCCGCGCACGTCGCCCTGCGCGAACGCCGCGGCGCCGCGCGCATAATCGTCGCCCGAACCGGCCATCGCCGGCGCGGCGAGCAGCAGCAGCGGAAGCAGGCGGCGCCAGCGCATCACCCGCTCGCGCTCATCCCATAGCCTTTGAGCAGATCGTACAGGGTCGGGCGGCTGATCCCGAGCAGCTTGGCCGCGCCCGAGATATTGCCCTCGGTCCGTGCCAATGCGCCGGTGATCGCGCGGCGATCGGCGATCTCGCGCGCGGCCTTCAAATTGAGCAGCTCGGCCTCGCCCGGCTCGCCGAGATCGAGGTCGGCCGCGCCGATCAGCCGCGCGTCGGCCATGATCACCGCGCGCTTGAGCCGGTTCTCGAGCTCGCGGACGTTGCCGGGCCAGCCCCAGTCGTTGAGCGCGGCGAGCGCATCGGGCGCGAAGCCCTTGACCGTCGGGTTCATCTCCTTGGCGAAGCGCGCGAGGAAATGGCGCGCGAGCAGGGTCACGTCGCCGCTGCGCTCGGCCAGCGCGGGAATGCGCACGACGATCTCGGCGAGGCGGTAATAGAGATCCTCGCGGAAGCGCCCGTCGGCGACCATCGCGTCGATATCCTGATGCGTCGCGCAGACGATCCGCGTGTCGACCGCGATCGCCTTGCGCCCGCCGATCCGCTCGATCACCCGCTCCTGCAAAAAACGCAGCAGCTTGACCTGGAGCGCGAGCGGCACGTCGCCGATCTCGTCGAGAAACAATGTGCCGCTTTGCGCGAGCTCGATCTTGCCCTCGGTCGTCTTGACCGCGCCGGTGAACGCGCCTTTCTCGTGCCCGAACAGCTCGGCTTCAAGAAGGTTCTCGGGGATCGCCGCGCAGTTGATCGCGACGAACGCGCCCTTGCGGCGGCTCGCGTCGTGCAGGCCGCGCGCCAGCAGCTCCTTGCCGGTGCCGCTCGCGCCGAGCAGCATCACCGACACCGCGGCGGTGGCGACGCGCTCGATCGTGCGCGCGACCTTGAGCATCTCGGGCGCGGCGGTGATCATCCCGCCGAGCACGGTCGCATCGGATCCGCCGGCCTGCGCGAGACGGGCGTTCTCGGCCTCGATCGCATGGACGTGGAACGCGCGCGCGACGATCAGCCCGAGCTCGTCGATATCGATCGGCTTCGGGTAGAAATCATAGGCCCCCGCCGCGACCGCGCGCAGCGCGCTCTCGCGTGCGCCGTGGCCCGAGGCGACGATCACCTTGGTGTCGGGCTTGAGCGCGAGGATCGCGTCGAGCGTGACGAAGCCCTCGCTCGTCCCGTCGGGATCGGGCGGCAGGCCGAGATCGAGCGTGACCACCGCCGGCTCGCTCGCGCGCAGCGCATCGATCGCGGTCGCGCGGTCGCCGGCGACGATCACCTCATAATCGTCATAGGCCCAGCGCAACTGGCGCTGGAGGCCTTCGTCGTCCTCGACGATCAGCAGGCGCGGCTTAGCGGCCATGACGCTCCTTTCCTCCGAATGGAATCAGTCTCACGCGCGCCTCCGTTCGGCCATCTCGGCGGCGAGCGGCAGCAGGATGGTGAAGCGGCTGCCCTCGCCCTCGCGGCTCTCGACCTCGAGCCGCCCGCCCATTCCCGCGACGATCGAGCGCGCCTCGAACGCGCCGACGCCGAAGCCGCCGTCCTTGGTCGAGGCGAACGGCTTGAACAAAGCGGTGCGGAGGAACTCGGCCGACATGCCGCAGCCGCGATCGAGCACCGTCACCGCCGCCTCCATCCCGCGCCGCTCGACCGACAGGTCGACCGGCTCGTCCTTCGCGCTGGCGTCGACCGCGTTCTGGATCAGATGGGTCAAGGCCTGCTCGAGCCGCGCCGGATCGGCCAGCGCGACGA
>CAXSHP010000333.1:0-449 GCA_964236935.1 uncultured Sphingomonadaceae bacterium | reverse complement strand
CATGCAGCGGATGAAGCCCGCCGCGCGTCGCGACGATTCCGTCGAGAAACGGCCGCAGCGCGAGCGGCCGCGGCTCCTCGGCGCGCGCCTTGTTGTGCTGCGAGAGGCGCGCGAGCAGATCGTTCATCTTGGCGGTCGAGCTGTTGAGCGTCGCGATCATGTCGGCGCGGAACGCGGGGTTGTCGGCGTGGCGCTCGGCGTTGCGCGCTGGCTCACCAGATTCTTGATGTCGTGGATGATGAAGGCGAAGCGGCGGTTGAATTCGTCGAACCGGCGCGCGTCGCTCAGCGCCTCGGCGCCATGCGCCTCGGCGAGATAGCTCGCGACCTGGCGGCCGGCGATGCGCAGCAGATCGAAATCCTCCCAATCGAGCAGGCGATCGAGATGCGGCCGCTCGAGCAGGACGACGCCGATCAGGACCTGGACCGCGGAGATGGCGACGGCCGTCT
>CAXSHP010000332.1:0-2714 GCA_964236935.1 uncultured Sphingomonadaceae bacterium | reverse complement strand
GGTTTTGGGAATCGGTCGCAGGCCAGCCGTTGAACGAGCGCCAGCGCAAAGTCATCCACCGGTTGCTGGACGGTTTCGAGGGCAAGCTGACCAATGCCAAATGGGCGACGATCACAAAGACGTCGTCCGACACGGCATTGCGCGACATCAACGATCTGGTGCAGCGGGGCATTCTCGCAAAAGACCCCGCCGGAGGCCGCAGCACCAGCTATTCGCTCGCACCGGAGGTGTCAGCTTAAGCTACCGCCCCACCGGAGGCTGAACAGATTCGCAGTAACGCCTGGCATTCGCGCAGCCGCACGCGGGCGTCCTGCCTGGCCGGTCGGGGCGGACCACATCAGGTGGCAGCCGCCCGAGCGGTGGCGCGGCCGAGTTCTTCGCGTACCTGCGCGAGCGACGACCGAGCAAGACCTTCGTAAAGCTCGAACGCGTCCAGGACAGGGGTGCCAAGCGCTTCCTCGAACGATTCCTGGGCGGCCGCGGCGGAATAGCTCGGCTGCTCTTCGCCTCCCAGGTTCGATTGAAAGATGCCCGCGGCGCTGACCGGCAGGAAGTCCTCATAGACGATCGGTTCCGCCGCCACATAGCCGGCGGCGAGCCACTCCTCCAGGTCGCCGTCCGGCGCGGATCCGCTGGCGGCCAGCCGATGTCCCAGGTCGGTCACGGCATAGCGGAAATAGGCGAGGCGCCGACGCCGCAGCAGATCGAGCGAGTCGGGGAACCGCGCAAAGGCGGCGCTCAGCCGGTGCTCGTAATCGTCGTCCTGCGAGCCGGCGGAGGCGCGCGCCTGCGCCAGCAAGGCGTCGTAGAGCTTGCGGCCCTGGCGGGTCAGCGCGACGCCGCGCTGCTCGATTTCGCCGAAGCGGGCGGTGTGGACTCCGTGCCGATCCTGTTCGGCGCCGGCGAAGGCGATCTTCTCCTCGATCGCCTGAAAGCTCGTTTGCCGCAGCAGGAGCGGAACCCGGCGGCGCGGCGGCCCTTCGATGACCGCCTTGGCACCGATGCCGCGGCGCTTCATCTCCGCCTGGGCCGCATCGATGTCCAGGGTCCTGGGTGTGAGGTGATTGATGTGCGGCCCACGGAAGGAAACGATATCGGCGATCAGGCGATGGGCATGCTGCAAGCGTGCGTAGGTGGCGCCATCGACCCTGGCCTGACCGTGCCACCGAAAGGTCTCGATCAGCTCGGCGACGAAGGCTGCGGCCTCGTCCCGGTCGAGGCCGCCCCGCACTTCCGCGCGCTCGATCAACCGCACCGCCGCCTGCGTGACGATGCGGCGATCGGCCAGGATCGCCGCCGCACTCTCCCGTAGTCCCCGATCTTCGATCAGCTCGAGGCGCAGCAACGAGGTAAAGACGCGAAACGGATTGCGCGCGAGTGCCCGTTCGTCGGTCGGGCGAAACGCCGTCGAATGAACGGGGACCCCGGCGACGGACAAGTCATAATAGCCGACCGGAAACATGCCCATCACCGCGAACGCGCGGCGCATCAGGCCGAGCTCCTGCGGCGTACCGAGACGGATGGCGCCGTGGCGCTCCACGTCCAGGCGTGCTGTCTCTCCGCTGGTCCCCGGCGCATCGGCCACGGCGGCATCTCGGCCAGCGCGCGCGCATTGACCGCCGCGACGATATCGAGGAGCTCGCCGTAAAGCGGCACTTCCTTCCGGTACATCGCGGACATGGCGTCCGAGAAGCGGGCGCGGATAGCATCGCTGGCAACATGGGTCGCGGAGTGCATGGCGCAGCCTCAAAGCTCGCTGTCGGAAAATCCGAGGGCGGACAGCAGGTCGGTTCGCGCCGAGCGGCATTGCTGCCACAGCTCCGGCTTGCCGAGATCGGCCGGATCGATCCGCTCGGGCCACGACCGGCGGATGACGGTCTCGCACAGCTCCAGCTTCGCGTGGCTCGCGAGGAAGCGCGGGTCGATCGTGGCCGGATCGGCGACCACCCGCAGCCGCAGGCAGGCGGGCCCGCCGCCGTTCGCCATGGACTCGCGCACCTCCACCGGAACGAGCCGACGGATCGGCCCATTGCCCGCGACGAGCTCGGACAGCCAGCTCCAGACCCGGGCGTTGCGCCGCGCCTCGAGCGGAACGATCAACGCCATCCCGCCCGCAGGTAGGGTGGCGAGCTGGGCGTTGAACAGATAGGACGCGATGGCGTCGGCGAGGCTCACCGCGGCCGCCGGCACCTCCACGATCTCCACCTGCGGCAGCAGACGGCGCAGCGACGAATAGAGCGCGTCCCGCTCGGCGAAAGCCTGCTCGTGCGCGAACAGGACATGCTCGTTCGCGACCGCGACGACGTCGTTGTGGAACGCTCCCGCAGCAATCGCTTCGGGCGATTGCCGCGCGAACACCGTGCGTTCGGGGTCGAGGCGGTGGCGGCGCGCGACCGCGGCGCTTGCCTCGCGATGCTGCCGCGCCGGATAGGGCCCGCCGGCCTCGCCGTAGACGAAGACCTCGATTCCGGCCTCGTGATGCGCCGGGCACAGCCGCATGTGGTTGGCGGCGCCCTCGTCGCCGAACGGCGCCGGCACGGGACCGTGCACGGCGAAGCTGCCGGCATCGGCGAAAGCGAGCCGCAACTGCGCCAGCGTGCCTGGCCATTCATGGCTGCGATGCGGCATGGTGACGAGATTGGCGACCGTCAGATGGCAACGGCCGTCGGCGGTGTCGGGCGCCGGCGATACGGTCGCGGCGTTCGCCGCCCACA
>CAXSHP010000331.1:0-2720 GCA_964236935.1 uncultured Sphingomonadaceae bacterium | reverse complement strand
TCAAGCTGGTGCAGATGGTCCGGCTGCTGCGCAACGGCGAGCCGGTCAAGATGTCAAAGCGCTCGGGTTCGTTCGTCACGCTGGCCGACGTCGTCGAGGAGGTCGGCAAGGATGTCGTGCGGTTCACCATGCTGACGCGCAAGGCCGACGCGCAGATGGATTTCGATTTCGCCAAGGTGGTCGAGGCGTCGAAGGACAATCCGGTGTTCTACGTCCAATATGCCCATGCGCGGATCCGCTCGCTCCATCGCAAGGCGGCGGCGGAGGGGATCGACGTTTCGGGCGAGCCCGATCTGGCGCGGCTCGACGACAGCGAATTGGCGCTGGTCAGGCTCGCCGCGCAATATCCGCGCACGGTCGAAGCTGCGGCTGCGACTCGGGAGCCGCATCGCGTCGCATTCTATCTGTCCGAACTGGCCTCCGCATTCCATTCGCTGTGGAATCGGGGCAACGATGACCCCGATCGACGCATTTTGATGGTTAACGCGCCGGAAACCACGCTTGCGCGACTCGCCTTAGCCGATTCGATCGGGCAAATTATTAGTAACGGTCTTGGTTTACTGGGTGTGGCCGCAGCCGAGGAGATGAAGTGATGGCCGATTCCACCAACGACGCGAGCGTCGCGGAAGAGGATCGCCTGCCGTGGCTCGAGGCGGTCGACGACGAGGACGACGATCAGGGGATCGCGCCGGCCAAGCTCGTCGGCGGGGTGATCGCCGCGCTCGCCGCGATCGGCTTGGTGATCGGCGGCGCCTTCTGGGTGCGCGATCGCAACGCCGCCGCCAATGCAAGCGGCGCGCCCGGGGTGATCGCCGCCGCGCCCGGCGACTATAAGGTCAAGCCCGGCGAGCCCGGCGGCATGGCCGTGCCGGGGCAGGGCGATACCGCTTATGCCGCGAGCGAGGGCGCCGATCCGCATTCGGCGATGGATCTGTCGGCGCTGCCCGAGGCGCCGGTGACCAAGACCAAGGCGGAGCCCGCTCCCGCGGCGCCGGCCAAGCCGGTCGAGACCGCCAAGACGCCCGAAAAGACGAAGACGCCGGTCGAGACGGCGACAGCTCCGGCCAAGGCGGCGGGCGGCGGGCTGGTCCAGCTCGGCGCCTTCTCGAGCGAGGCCAAGGCCGATGCCGCCTGGACCGCGATGTCGAAGCGTTTCGCTTTCCTGGCGCCGCTGAACAAGAACATCGTTTCGGCGACGGTCGGCTCGGGCAAGGTCTATCGTTTGCGCGCGGTCGCCGGTGCCGATGCCAATCGCGTGTGCGGCAAGCTCAAGGTCGCCGGCGAGAGCTGCCTGCTGGTGGGCAGCTGAGGGCTGACGTCATCCAACCCCGTCATCCCCGCGAAAGCCGGGATCCACGGACACGCAGCGGCGGGAGCCGAGAACGGACGCCGTCCATGGATTCCGGCTTTCGCCGGAATGACGGCGGATACAGTGGATCGACGTCGTCGTGTTGCTATCCTCGCATAATGTGCTGTCCTCAAGCCTTGGCACCGCCGCGCCGCGCCTGCTAGGCGCGGCGCACGATGAGCGATCTCCCCAAGACCTTCGACCCCGCGGCGATCGAAGCGCATTGGTATGCGCATTGGGAGGAGAGCGGCCGCTTCCGCCCCGCGCGCGCCGATGCCGAGCCGTGGACGATCGTCATCCCGCCGCCGAACGTCACCGGCTCGCTCCACATCGGCCATGCGCTCGACGTCACGCTGCAGGATATCCTCACGCGTCACGCGCGGCTGAAGGGCCGCGATGCGTTGTGGGTGGTCGGCACCGACCATGCCGGGATCGCGACGCAGATGGTGGTCGAGCGCAACCTCGCGTCGCAAGGGATCAGGCGCAGCGACCTGACGCGCAAACAGTTCGTCGACCATGTGTGGGAATGGAAGGCCGAGAGCGGCGGGGCGATCACGCGCCAGCTGCGGCGGCTTGGCGCGTCGTGCGACTGGGCCAACGAGCGCTTCACGATGGACGCGGGCTTCTCGCGCGCGGTGACGCGCGTGTTCGTCGAGCTCCACCGGCAGGGGCTGCTGTATCGCGACAAAAGGCTGGTCAATTGGGACCCGCATTTCCGCACCGCGATCTCGGATCTCGAAGTCGAGACGCGCGAGGTGCAGGGGCAGTTCTGGCATTTCCGCTATCCGCTCGCCGACGGATCGGGGCACATCTCTGTCGCGACGACGCGGCCCGAGACGATGCTCGCCGACATGGCGGTGGCGGTCCATCCCGATGACGAGCGCTATCGCGCGCTGGTTGGCCGGCAGGTGCGGCTGCCGATCACCGGGCGGCTGATCCCGATCGTTGCCGACGAGCATGCCGATCCGGCGCTCGGCTCGGGCGCGGTCAAGATCACGCCGGGGCATGATTTCAACGATTTCGAGGTAGGTCGGCGCGCCGGGTTTAAGCCGGGCGACATGCTCAACATGCTCGATGCCGGGGCGCAGCTGGTCCAGACCGCCGACGGGCTGATCCCGGCGGAGTATCTCGGCCTGCCGGCGAGGCAGGCGCGCGACGCGGTGGTCGCCGCGATCGATCCAGGCGCCGTACGGCGATCGCTCGGGCGTGGTGATCGAGCCGTGGCTGACCGACCAATGGTATGTCGACGCCAAGACGCTCGCCGGGCCGGCGATCGAGGCGGTGCGCTCGGGCGCGATCAAGGTCGTGCCCGAGACGTGGAAGAAGACCTATTTCAACTGGCTCGAGCATATCCAGCCGTGGTGCGTGTCGC
>CAXSHP010000330.1:0-2723 GCA_964236935.1 uncultured Sphingomonadaceae bacterium | reverse complement strand
TAGGAGGAGGACGGCAATTCGCTGATGGTCTGCTTGCCGGCATTGATCAGATCGGCGTCAACTTCGTCTTCATGCGGAAACGGCCCGATCCCGAGCATCCCGTTTTCCGACTGGAGCGTCACGGTCATGCCCGCGGGAATATTGTTGGCGACCAGCGTCGGGATGCCGATGCCAAGGTTGACGTAATAGCCGTCCTCGAGCTCGCGCGCGGCGCGCGCGGCCATCCTGTTGCGATCCCACGCCATTATGCCGCCTCCCGCTGTCTCACCGTACGGAACTCGATCTTCTTGTCGTAGGGCGCGCCGACGATCAGCCGCTTCACGAATATCCCGGGCACATGGATATTGTCGGGGTCGAGCGCACCGACCGGCACCACCTCCTCGACCTCCGCGACGCAGATCCTGCCGGCGGTCGCCATCGGCTGGTTGAAGTTCCGCGCGGTCTTGCGAAAGATCAGATTGCCGCTCTCGTCGGCCTTCCAGCCCTTGATGATCGCCAGATCGGCGCGGATGCCGCGTTCGAGCACATAAGTCTCGCCGTCGAACTCTTTGGTTTCCTTGCCGTCCGCGACAGTCGTGCCGACCCCGGTCTTGGTGTAGAAACCCGGGATGCCGGCCCCGCCCGCGCGGCAGCGTTCGGCCAATGTGCCCTGCGGACAGAATTCCACCTCGAGCTCGCCGCTGAGATATTGCCGCTCGAATTCCTTGTTCTCGCCGACATAGGACGAGATCATCTTGGCGATCTGGCCCGTGCGCAGCAGCTTGCCGAGCCCTTCCCCGTCGATCCCCGCGTTGTTCGACGCGACGGTGAGTCCCTTGACGCCGGAGCCGACGATCGCGTCGATCAGCCGTTCGGGAACGCCGCACAGGCCGAAGCCGCCCGAGCAGATCGTGATGCCATCGCGCAGCAGCCCGTCGAGCGCCGCTATTGCATCCGGATAGATTTTGTTCGGCATCGCGCCTCCTGACGGGGGCACATAAGCGGCGGCCCCGGCCCTGGTCAATCAGACTGCACGCACCGCGCCGACAAAGAAAACGCCGCCCCGGTAAACCGAGGCGGCGCCGATACTCGAGCGTGGCAGATTAGGCGCGGTCGACCGTATTCTTGACCGCGCCTTTGACCGCGCCCTTGGCTTTCTGCAGATCGCCCTTGGCTTCCTGCGCATCGCCCTCGGCCTTGATGTCCGGACGATCGGTCGCTTCGCCGATCGCGCGCTTGGCCTTGCCGGCCGCTTCGTTGGCGGCACCCTTCACCTTGTCGACGAATTCACCCACGACGTATCTCCTTCATCAAGTTCGCAAGGATA
The DNA here is from genome assembly GCA_964236935.1 of uncultured Sphingomonadaceae bacterium. Classification (GTDB taxonomy): domain Bacteria; phylum Pseudomonadota; class Alphaproteobacteria; order Sphingomonadales; family Sphingomonadaceae; genus Solisphingomonas. The sequence goes on along the minus strand of CAXSHP010000330.1, from coordinate 1,417 downwards.
ACGTATGTTGGCCCGGCTCGTTCCTCAGATCAGCCCGGCGAGCGGACTCGAGGGATCGGCATAGCGGCGCTTCGCCATCCGCCCCGCACGATAAGCGAGGCGCCCCGCCTCGACCGCGGCGCGCATCGCCGCAGCCATGAGCAGCGGACTCTTCGCCTCGGCGATCGCGGTGTTCATCAGCACGCCGTCGCAGCCCAATTCCATTGCCGCGGCGGCGTCGGACGCGGTCCCGACCCCGGCGTCGACCAGCACCGGCACGCCGGCGCCCTCGACGATCAGCCGGATCATCACCGCATTCTGGATGCCGAGCCCCGAGCCTATCGGCGCGCCCAGCGGCATGATCGCCACCGCGCCCGCATTCTCGAGGCGCTTCGCCGCGATCGGATCGTCGGCGCAATAGACCATCGGCAGGAAGCCTTCCTTGGCCAGGATCTCGGTCGCGCGCAGCGTCTCGATCATGTCGGGGTAGAGCGTCTTGGCCTCGCCGAGCACCTCGAGCTTGACCAGATCCCAGCCCCCCGCCTCGCGCGCCAGCCGCAGCGTGCGGATCGCCTCGTCGCCGGTGAAGCAGCCGGCGGTGTTGGGCAGATAGGTGTATTTACGCGGATCGATGAAGTCGGTCAGCATCGGCGCCGCCGGATCGGCGATATTGACCCGGCGCACCGCGACCGTGACGATCTCAGCTCCCGACGCCTCTACCGCCGCGGCGTTCTCGGCGAAATCCTTGTATTTACCGGTGCCGACGATCAGCCGCGAACGGAACGTCCGGCCCGCGACCGACCAGCTGTCGTCGTCGAGCGGGCGGGGGCTGTCGCCGCCGCCGACGAAATGGACGATCTCGAGCTCGTCGCCGTCCTCGATCAGGACGTTGGCCAGGGTCGACCGGGGAACCACCGCGAGATTGCGCTCGACCGCGACCTTTTCCGGCGCGAAGCCCAGCTCGCTCGCCAGCTCGGCGAGCGTCGTGCGCGCACTGATCCGGCGGTGCTCGCCATTGACACGGATCGCGATCGTACCGTCGGCAGTCATCTGGCTCTCTCTCAATAGGCAGCGGCGGTGAAAACGCGGCTCGACTTCGCTCGACCCGAACGGATAGGGAGAACGACGCAACTGACCTGGCTGCATATAATTATCGCCGCAAGTCCCGCAACCGGAGCGCCGAGATGACCGACACCGCGATCGTCTACGTCCTCAATGGCCCCAACCTCAACCTGCTCGGCTCACGCGAGCCCGAAATCTATGGCGCGGACACGCTCGACGACATCGCCGGACGGCTGGAGGATCAGGCGCGCGGCCTCGGCCTGACGATCGACCTGCGCCAGTCGAACCATGAGGGCCATCTGATCGACTGGCTGCACGAGGCCGCGAGCCGCGGCGTGCGCGCCGTGATCCTCAACGCCGGCGGTCTGACGCACAC
>CAXSHP010000329.1:0-2724 GCA_964236935.1 uncultured Sphingomonadaceae bacterium | reverse complement strand
GGCCCTGAGGAGCTATCGATGGCGCGCCGCCGCCAGATCTACGAGGGCAAGGCCAAGATCCTGTATGAAGGCCCCGAGCCCGGCACGATCATCCAGTATTTCAAGGACGACGCGACCGCGTTCAACGCCCAGAAGAAGGGCACGATCTCGGGCAAGGGCGTGCTCAACAACCGCATCTCCGAGCATATCTTCACGATGCTCGGCACGATCGGCGTGCCGACCCACTTCATCCGCCGCCTCAACATGCGCGAGCAATTAATCCGCCAGGTCGAGATCGTGCCGATCGAGGTGGTGATCCGCAACGTCGCGGCGGGATCGCTGACCAAGCGGCTCGGGATCGAGGAGGGCACGCAGCTGCCCCGCACGATCATCGAATATTATTACAAGGACGACGCGCTCGGCGATCCGATGGTCTCGGAAGAGCATATCGCCTGCTTCGGCTGGGCGAGCCAGGAGGAGATGCACGACATCGCCGACATGGCGATCCGGGTGAACGATTTCATGTCGGGGCTGTTCGCCGGGATCGGCATCCGCCTGGTTGATTTCAAGCTCGAGTTCGGCCGCATCTGGGATAACGACTATAGTCGGATCCTCCTCGCCGACGAGATCAGCCCCGACGGCTGCCGGCTGTGGGATGCGACGACCAACGAGAAGATGGACAAGGATCGCTTCCGCCAGGATCTCGGCGGCGAGGTCGAGGCCTATCAGGAGGTCGCGCGGCGGCTCGGCCTGCTTCCCGAAGGCGCCGAAAATGCGGTGCTCGACATGGAAAGCCACCGCAAGCGACGGGGCAAATAGCCCCTCGCCGGGGACGGTTGTTTACATCGCCTTAACCATTGCCAGCGTATCCGGATGACGAAATCGACCGGTTCCGCGGGAGTGGTGGCATGCGCAGAAAAAGTCTCGTCCTGATCAGCTTCACGGCGCTCGGCGCCTGTTCGGGCGGCGGCCCGGAAAGCGCCGGCGGCAATGCCGTAGGCGGCGGCGTGGGGACGGGCGCCGGCACCGGCACCGGCACGGTCAGCTCGAATCACACGTTCGTGACGCCGACCGAGGTCAAGACCTACCAGTCGCAGGGCGCGGCGCAGTCCTTCTCCTATCGCTACAACGAGCTCGTCCATTTCGACAAGCGGCAGGTGTTCAACGCCGACGGCACCCCGGTGCTCGACAGTCGCGGCAACCCGACTTACGAGGTCGACCCCGCCACCCGCCGGATCCAGCCGACCGCGACCCGTCCCAACGCCGATTACCAGGATCAGCAGCTGTACAATGCCGGCTCCAGCACCGTGCGCAGCCCCGGCGTCACGGTAACCTATGATCCGCGCAACGCGGTCTTTTCGCTCGCCATCTCCCAGAACGGGGTCGACGAGAACATCACCTTCCAGGATCCCGCGCACCGCACCGATTTCGGCGGCGCCCGGCAACCGCAGCCCGGCGTTCCCAATCTCGACGCCAACCCGATCGTCGACAGCAAGGGCGTGCGCTACCTGCAGGTGGACAGCGGCAGCACCGACACGGTCTACGACGTCTCGTCGTTCTTCTACGAATTGCCGGGCACGACGACCAAATACGTCACCTACGCCGGCTTCGTCCGCAACCACTTCGAAGACCCGACCGAGGCCGCCCTCGAAGATCGCACGACCGATCAGGACGCCCAGGACTCGCGCAAGACCAAGCTCGAGCGCGCGGCGTTCGTGTTCGGCGAGCAGACCTCGCTCGACGACGTCCCCAAGAGCGGCACGGCGTCCTTCTCCGGCAACATGATCGCCTCGATGGTCAACAATCCGACCCTCGATACGACGGAGGACGGCACCTATTTCCAGTGGATCAAGGGGACCGCGAACGTCGCGGTCAACTTCGGCACCAACAGCTTCACGACGACGATGGCGGGCACCACGTTCGCCGCGCTGACCGATCCGCGCTCGATCCTGCCGGTGACCAATCAATCGACCTACGCGTTCGACCAGCCGACGATCGCCGCCGGCGCGACCTTCGCCGCCACCGGCAGCGGCCAGATCGACCTGGTCGGCAAGGGCGGACTGGTAGGCACTTATTCCGAGGCGCATTTCGTCTCGAACGGTACGACCCTCCCCGTGACGATCGCCGGCAGCACCGTCGACGGCGCGTTCTACGGGCCGCACGCCGCGGAAGTGGGGGGCACGTTCCGCATCGTCGGCGGCGTTCCCGACGAGCGCGTCGACATCATCGGCAGCTTCACCGGCGCCAAGTAAGAGCGAGCGGCCGCGGCCGCCGAAGGATTTCGATGCGCCGCATCCTCGCTCCCGCCACTGCCGGCCTCGGCGCGTTAACCATGATCTGGGCCCCGCTGCTCGCGGCGGGCTCCGCCGTTCCGGAATGCGCCGACGGCGTCTGCACGATGCGGCTGACCGCGCCACAGCTCCTCGCCAAGACCGAGAAGCTCGTCCTCGCCGGTCATTTCGAGGAGGCCAAGCCGCTCGTCCGCGCGCTCGCGCTCGCGCCCGAGATGCGGATGGAGACCGATTTCCTGACCGGCTATATCGCCGAGAACAGCAATGATCTGCCCACCGCCGCGAAATCCTTCCGCGCCGTCCTGCGCGATCGGCCGGACATGACGCGCGCGCGCCTCGAGCTCGCGCGGGTGCTGATGCTCCAGGGCAAGGATGCCGCCGCGGACCATCATTTCCGCCTCGCCGAGGAAGCCGGCGATCTTGCCCACGATGATTTCCGGAGCGTCCACGCATT
>CAXSHP010000328.1:0-2735 GCA_964236935.1 uncultured Sphingomonadaceae bacterium | reverse complement strand
CAACGTCCCGCGGTGGATTCCGCGGTTGTCGCCTTGGCGCACCGCGTGAGGCCGCTATCCCAAATGGCGGAGACGGGGATGGGCCCCATCGTCAAGCAGGCGAACACTAAGGCAGTGTAGGCTCCCGCGGCAACAACCGACATTCATAAATTCAAGCAAATCCTGCGGATATGTCCGCTTAGGGTCGATACTGTTGAAAAAGGGTAAGCGATGTTCTCAGGCCACGGCTTTGAGGTCTTGCGTTGTTGCGTGGATCCAAGGCAGGAGGTCGTCGATACGGCTATTGCGATGACCTTGGACGATGCGGGTGAGGACATCAGCGAGATAAGCCTGCGGATCGACGTGGTTTAATTTGCAAGTTTCAATGAGCGACGCGATTGTGGCCCAGTGTTCAGCGCCGCCGTCGGAGCCCGCGAAGAGCGCGTTCTTGCGATTGAGGGCGATGGGCCGAATGGACCGTTCGACGACGTTATTGTCGATCTCGATGCGGCCGTCGTCGACGAAGAGGGTCAGGCCCTTCCAGCGCGAGAGCGCGTAGCGGATCGCTTCTGCGAGTTTTGTCTTTTGGCTGATCGTCGCGAGTTTTTCGCGTAGCCAGGGCTCGAGAGCGTCGACGATCGGACGGCTTCTCTCCTGTCGGACGGAGCGACGTTGGTCGGCGCTGCGTCCGCGGATATCTTTCTCGATCGCATAGAGGGCATTGATGCGCTCAAGGGTCTTGGTTGCGATCGGCGCTGCATTTGCGGCGGCCAGTTCGTAGAAGCGGCGGCGCACGTGCGCCCAGCAGAAGGCGAGATGAACGGCGTTGGTTTCGGCCAGCGCACGGTAGCCGGCATAACCATCGACCTGCAGCACGCCCGCATAGCCGGCCAGATGTGCCGCAGGCCTCTCCCCCTTGCGATCGGGCGCGTAGACGTAAGCCACGGCCGGTGGATCCGCGCCGCCCCAAGGTCGGTCATCCCGAGCATAGGTCCAGAGCTGCCCGGTCTTGGTTCGGCCGCGGCCCGGATCGAGCACCGGCGCCGTTGTCTCGTCGGCGAAGATGCGTGGCGAGGACCGGATATGGGCGAGGAGCCGTTCGTGCACCGGCCGCAGATGCCAGGCGGCGCGACCGACCCAATCAGCGAGGGTCGAACGATCGAGGGTGACGCCCTGGCGTGCGTAAATCTGCGCTTGGCGATAGAGCGGCAAGTGATCCGCGTATTTGGAGACGAGCACGTGGGCGATCGTTGCCTCTGTCGGCAGGCCGCCCTCGATCAGTCGCGCCGGCGCGGGTGCCTGCACGACAGCTTCCTCGCAAGACCGACACGCATATTTGGGACGGCGTGTGACCAGTACCCGGAACTGCGCAGGCACGATGTCAAGCCGCTCGCTCACATCCTCGCCGATCCGGTGAAGCACGCCCGCGCAGCACGGACAGGCTTTGTCATCGATGTCGACCACGATCTCGATCCGCGGCAGATGTGCCGGCAACGATCCACGGTTGGTCCGACGTGCTGGAGTTTGTCGAGCATGTCCTGCCAGGATGTTCTGGTCAGTGCTTTCGGCAATGCCGGCTGCGGTCTGTTCGACCTCTTCGAGTGCCAACAGCATCTGATCTTCGGGCAATGTCTCGGCCCGCCGGCCAAAGCGATGGCGCTGCAACTCCTTGATGATCTGCTCGAGACGCGCATTGCGCTCGCGCTCGGCGATCACCAGCGCCTTGAGAGCGGCAGGATCGTCAGGCAGCGATTCAATCGGAGCCGGCATGACCAGAGAGAATCACACCTCGATTCCGCACGCGAGGTCTTTTGCGTCGACAGTCTTGGATATTGTCGCACTATCCCGCCTGCAGCGGTGCCGCCACGTCTCGCACGTCATGGACGCGCCGCCAGTCCAGACCTTCGAGCAAAGCCGACAGCTGCGCCGCCGTCAGACGGATCACGCCGTCCTCGATCGCCGGCCAGCGGAACGCACGGTCCTCAAGCCGCTTCGCGAACAGACACACGCCCGTCCCGTCCCAAAAAATCAGCTTGATGCGATCGGCGCGCCGGGACCGGAACACATAAACCGCACCCGAGAACGGATCGGCCTTCATCGTGTCACGCACCAGCGCCGCAAGCCCCTCGGCGCCCTTGCGGAAGTCCACCGGCTTCGTCGCGATCATCACGCGCACCGCACCCGTGGGACCAATCACCGACTGGCCTTCAGCGCGCGGATGATGGCCGTCACCATGCCGGCGTCCGCGCCGCGACAGACCCACACGCTCGCGCCGTCAAGGTCGAAGCCGATCAGCGGCGACTCTTCATCGCTCGGAGACGGTGTGCCTGGGCAAGCCGCATCGATGACCGCGGGCACGAAGAAGTCCCCTTCTGCTTCGCCGGTCGAGTTCGTCCGAAGACGCGCATCGCGTCGCCAGGCAAAAAGCTGAGACGGCATCAGGCCGTGCCGGCGGGCAACGTCACATACGCTGACATCGCCCACGTAGCTCTCCGCGACGATCACCGCCTTCTGTTCCGCGCTCCATTCGCGCCGCCTGCCAGAACCCGTGAACACCTCTACCCGTCGCGCGCCGACAAAGCCGGTCTTCGACATAGGATCATCACTTGGCATCGTCATATGTCGGAGCTCCCTGCAGCCCCGGAACAATACCGGCTAACCGACGTCGATTAAGGTGGGAGCGAAACACCGCTTACGAAAAAGGCCGAAAGTAGAGCACTGCAAAAAAGTGCTTTGAGGGGGGTCTACACTCGAGC
>CAXSHP010000327.1:2085-2737 GCA_964236935.1 uncultured Sphingomonadaceae bacterium | reverse complement strand
CCGACGTAGCGGCGCGTGCGATATTGCGTATCCCCCGCGACGACGAGCTCGTAATCGCCGATCGGGAAACGCTGCTCGACGCCCAGGTCAATCGTCCATTTGGGCGAGTTGTACCCCTGGAGCCCCGAGCAATCGACGCGGCGCAGTCCCGCCGCGGTCACCGTCTGCGGACAGCCGGTCAGGACCGGGAAAACGCCGAGCGGCGCAAGGTAGGTGAAATCCTTGTACGTCGCGTCGAGATACGCGATCTTGGCCTGCAACAACGTCGTCGGCGTCACCTGCGCCAATAGATCAAGGTCGGCGCCCTTGCTGGTTTCACGGCCGATGTTCTGCGTGAAGGCGGTGTTGTTGCCACCCAGGTCGACACCGAAATGCGACAGCTGTTGATCGCGATATTTCCACAGGAACAGCTCGACGTTGGCCTGCAGCCGATTGTCGAAAAAGCGATTCTTCATGCCGACGGTATAAGCGGTGATATATTCCGGCTTATAGGTCTCGTAGCCGACGGCGTCGGAGAAGCCGCCCGACCGGTAGCCGGTCTCGACGCTGGCATAGAGCAGCGAAGTCGGCGCGACATCGAATTCGGCCGCGCCGCGCCATGTCACGCGCGAATTGGTGAGCGACGAGTCGAGTTCGCGTCCGCCTCGCACGA
>CAXSHP010000327.1:0-2075 GCA_964236935.1 uncultured Sphingomonadaceae bacterium | reverse complement strand
GGATTGCTCCGCTGCCGCCGAGCGGCGCCACCCCGCCGCGCGGCGGCACCGGAAGCGTCACGTCCGCCAGCGTGTGCGCGTAGGACAGAAGCGGTGCGGTCGGGCAGGTGGGAATGCCATTGATCGCGGCAAGACACACGACCGTCAGATTGTCGCTCGAACCGGTGAACGTCTTGTCGTCATGCGTGTAGCGAATCCCGCCGACGAGGCGGAGGCGATCGTCGAGGTGCGCGGTGAGCCGGCCGAAAACCGCCGCCGAATTCGTCCTGCCGGCGAAATCCTGAAAAATACCGACCGCCTGAAGGTTGACCGCGTAATGCACTCTCTGCCGTTCATGGAAATAGAGCCCACCGATCGTATAATCGAAGATACCGACCCTTTTGCCGGCGAAGCGCGCCTCGATGCTGGCCTGGTGGTCCTTCTCGGCGAGATCGACCGTATAGCCGGGGCCGACGCTGAGGCTGGCGATGTCGTTGGAACGATAGGCCGGGATCACCGTCAGCGTGCCGAGATCGGTCTTCCACTCGACCTCCGCGTTCGTGCCGTAGATATTGTTGTCCTGCGTCGGGCGCGGGGCGAGCGGATCGAGCGCGCGCCCCGCCGGCCCGGCGCCGAGCGTCCCTCGGATCGCCTGCTCGCGCGGATCGTAAAGCCCGACGTTGCGGCCCAGCGGCGACGGTTGGGCGACATAGCTGCCCGTGGCGGGATTGAAGGCGTAGGTCGTGTCCAGCGTCGGCCCGAGCCCGCCGCCGCCGAGATGGACATAGTCTGCCGAAACGCGGATGCTGAGGTCGGGCGTCGGCTCCGCGGCAAATTGCACGCGAGCCGACTGGTGCTTTTCGTCATAGGTCCCGTCGGTCTGATAGCCGTCGTGATCGACCGCCTGGCCGGAGATGCGTACCGCCGCCTTGTCCCCGATCGGAGCGTTGACCGCGCCTTCCACAGAATATGCGTCGTAATTTCCGTAGGTCGCGGTGGCGTAGCCTTCGAACTTGCCAAGCTTCGGATGCGCGGGCACGATGTTGATCACGCCGCCCGTGGCGTTACGGCCGTAGAGCGTTCCTTGCGGACCATAGAGCACTTCGACGCGCTGGAGGTCGTAGAACAGACCCGAAGTAGCGGTCGAACGCCCGAGATAGATGTCGTCGTAATTGACCGCGATCGCCGGATCGGAGAACGCGGTTCCCGTGAAATTTCCGACGCCGCGAATGAAGAAGAAGCGTATGCCGCCCGAGGAAGGCGTGATCGTCAGGTTCGGGACGAGCATGTTCAGCCGATCCGGATCGGTGATGCCGGAGGCGATCAACGCCGCGCCAGTCGCCACCTCGACGGGCACGGCCGCCCGCTGAAGACTTTGCGACTGGCGCTGCGCCGTCACGACGATGTCGGACAGACCCTGCGTCCCTGCTTCCGGCGGGACTGTAGCCGCTTGATCCGTCTGCGCGGTAACGGCGGCAGGCTGGTTCACGGCCTGCGCCGAGACAGGATTGGACCATGCGCAAAGCGCTGCGCAACCGACGGATGTTAGATGAGCCCTTCTCACGTTCATAACTACTCCCCTTGATAATGTAGCCGATCGCTCCCGCTTTCGTAATCGAACGTACACAATTACGGAAGATTATATGTTCTTATACTCACATTCCGTCAACATTTGAGGGATGTCAAGGGCCGTGTCGAGGCCTGTGAGGCAAGCTTGCTTCGCTTTGTTCCCCCGCGCAGGCGGGGGTCCAGACCAGGCCAAGATTGTTTGTGGGGGGCTGGACCCCCGCCTTCGCGGGGGAACGATTCAAGCGAGTGTCATCCCGCTCTCGTGGCGAAGAGCGGCCGGCGGGCGCCTCGTGAAAGCGATCAGGTCGCGCTCGATCTAGAGTCGGTTTCGTCTTGGTTGAATCGTTCCCCGGCGCAGGCCGGGGCCCAGGTGGGGAACCTGATTGGTGGGCACCGAGCCTGCCCTGCGGCCTTCCCCACTGGACCCCGGCCTTCGCCGGGGAACAGCATAGTCAATCTAACTGAAAACGAGTCTAGGCGGTGTGGACTCTAGGGATTCCCATTTGCGCTGAGTTCTGATTCAAGGC
>CAXSHP010000326.1:0-2745 GCA_964236935.1 uncultured Sphingomonadaceae bacterium | reverse complement strand
GGCCAGCTGCGCTATCTGCCGGAGTGGTTCTATTATTTCGGCGGTCTCGCCGATAAAGTGGAAGGCGCGGTCCTGCCGATCGATAAGCCGGAGATGTTCGCCTACACCCGGCGCGAGCCGTGGGGCGTCGTGATCGCGATCACGCCGTGGAACTCCCCGTTGCTGCTGCTGGCCTGGAAGCTCGCACCGGCCCTCGCCGCCGGCAATACGGTCGTCATCAAGCCCTCGGAGTTCACCTCCTGCTCCACCTTGGCGTTCGCTGCGCTGTTCAAGGAGGCGGGCTTTCCCGACGGGGTGGTCAACACCGTCACCGGGTTCGGCGCGGAGATCGGATCGGCGCTGGTCGGGCATCCACGGGCCGCCAAGATCGCCTTCACGGGTGGCGACGCGACCGGTGCGTCGGTCTACGCGACGGCTGCCAAGGGGATCAAGCACGTCACGCTGGAATTGGGCGGCAAGTCCCCCAACATCATCTTCGACGACGCGCATCTCGAGAATGCGGTGAAGGGCGCCATCTCCGGGATATTCGCAGCCTCGGGCCAGACCTGCATCGCCGGATCCCGGCTGCTGGTCCAACGCTCCGTCTATGCCGAGATTTGCGAGAAGGTCGCATCGTTCGCCGCGCGCGCGAAGCTGGGCGACCCGATGCACGCCAGTACGCAGGTAGGGCCGATCACCACCCCTCCCCAGCGCGAGAAGGTGTTGAATTATATCGACATCGCGCATGCCGACGGAGCCCGGTTGCTGCTCGGCGGCAAGACCCCCGATGCGCCGGATCTCGCGAACGGCTGGTTCGTGGAGCCGACCGTCTTCGCCGACGTCACGAACCAGATGCGGATCGCGCGCGAGGAGGTGTTCGGCCCGGTACTGACGATCATCCCGTTCACCGACCAGGCGGAGGCGGTCGAGATCGCCAATGATACCATCTACGGCCTGGCGGCGGGGGTGTGGACGTCCGACATGCGCAAGGCATTCGCCATGGCGAATGCGATCCGATCGGGCACGGTCTGGGTCAACACCTACCGCGCCGTCAGTGTGATGGCGCCGTTCGGCGGCTTCAAGCAAAGCGGGATCGGGCGCGAGAACGGACAGGCCGCGATCGACGAGTATCTCCAGACGAAAAGCATCTGGATCAATCTCGCGGAGACCATCGCCGATCCATTCGTCCTGCGTTGAACCGCCCTGCCGAGCGAGGCGGCTCGGACCTGAGAGCCCGATGACTTCAGTTCAGCTCGCCTCGCCTCGTTCGGGCTAACGCGTCCCGCCCTCGCCGTTTACCATTGGAGCTCTGACATGTTTGTCGGGACGATCGCGCTCGGCGCACCGACCCCGGTCGGTTGGAAGCGACGTGTCCGTTCGAGCGGAAGAAGAAAGTCGCCTTGACGTTCTGACATGTTTGATAAAGGGTAGGCGGGACGCGGGGACATCGGAAAATGGCCGAAGGGTGGTAACACGCGCTGCTCTTACGACGAAGCTCTTCAGGCGCAAGAGTTTCGAGCAGGTTCGCGCGGAGTCCGAAGCCCACGGATTGAAGCGCTCGCTCGGCGCGTTTAACCTCATCCAGCTCGGCATCGGCTGCGTCATCGGCGCCGGAATTTACGTGATGTCCGGGAACGCGGCGGCGACCTATGCGGGTCCGGCGGTCATCCTGTCCTTCATCATCGCGTCGCTCGCCTGCGCTTTCGCTGGCCTGTGCTATTCGGAATTGGCGGCGAGCATGCCGGTCGCGGGATCGGCCTACACCTACGCCTACTCGACCATGGGAGAATTAGCCGCCTGGATCATGGGCTGGCTCCTGCTGCTGGAATATGGCGTTTCGGCGGCGGCCGTGGCGTCCGGCTGGTCGGGCAATCTGACGAGCCTGCTCGCGGATTTCGGGGTGCGCGTGCCCGCCACGATCGCGACCCCGCTACTGACGGGGCCGGGGCTCAGCTTCGACCTCGTCGGAGCGGCCGGCGTGATCGCGGCGACCTTGCTGCTGACGCTCGACATCTCCGAGAGCGCGCGGGTCAACAATGTCATCGTCGTCGTGAAAGTATGCGTGCTGCTGCTGTTCGTCGGAGTCGGTGCGTCGCACGTCAACACGGCGAACTGGCATCCGTTCATTCCGCGGAATGAGGGCGGTTTCACCTACGGCTGGCCGGGCGTGTTCCGGGGCTCATCGGTCATCTTCTTCGCCTATATCGGGTTCGAGGCCGTTTCGACGGCCGCGGCCGAGGCCAAGCGGCCGCGGCGCGATGTTCCGATCGGGATCCTCGGCTCGCTCGCGATCTGCACCTTGCTCTACATCCTCGTGGCGGCGGTCCTCACCGGCATCGTGCCCTATCGCGAGCTCGGGGGATCGGCGCCGATCGCGCTCGCGGTCGATCGGATCGGCATTCCGTGGATCGCGTTGCTGATCAAGATCGGTGCGTTCGCCGGGCTTAGTTCGGTCATCCTCGTGCTCATGTTCGGGCAGAGCCGCATCTTCTTCGCGATGGCGTGCGACGGCCTGATCCCGCCGATTTTCGCGCGACTGCACAAGCGCCGCCGCACGCCATGGGCCGGAACCATCCTGCTGGGGGCGATCATGGCGGTCGTGGCGGCGACGCTTCCGCTCGATATCCTCGGTGATCTCATCAGCCTGGGGACGGCGACGGCGTTTGCGATGGTTTGCGCGAGCGTGCTCTACATGCGCAGGACGATGCCCGATCTGCCGCGACCGTTCGTCGCGCCGGGGGGCGTGATGACGCCGCTGCTGGGCAT
>CAXSHP010000325.1:0-2747 GCA_964236935.1 uncultured Sphingomonadaceae bacterium | reverse complement strand
CGCGGCCGCGGCGCGGGTACCGGCGCAATCCGCGTCCTGCGAACCGGCCAATGCGCAACGGGACGCCGTCGAGACGGAATGTCTGATGCTGTCGGGGCACGGTCCCGCAGACGCAATATCGTGGAACTTCATGATCGGCGGCGGGCGCCGGGCTGGCAAACGCGCGACGATCCCGGTGCCGTCCAACTGGCAGCAGCAAGGCTTCGGCACGTACAAATACGGCTATGAGAGTTCTACCCGACCGGAGAACAATGGCACCTACAGCCGGCATTTCACCATACCGGCGCAATGGACGGAAAAGCGTGTCCGTCTCGTCTTCGACGGTGTGATGACCGACTCGCGTGTGCTGGTGAACGGCGTCCAGGCAGGTCCGATCCACCAGGGCGGCTTCTACCGATTCGGTTTCGACGTGCCGAAGCTCGTGAAGATCGGCGGCGACAACATCGTCGAGGTCGATGTGTCAGAAGCATCAGCCAACCCCGATACCAACACGGCCGAGCGCGCCGCCGATTATTGGATTTTCGGCGGGATCTTTCGTCCGGTGTGGCTGGAAGCGACGCCGGCGCAGGCGATCGAGCACAGCGCGATCGACGCGCGCGCCAATGGCGACATCAGCGTCGATGTCTCGCTCGCCGCGCCCCGCGAGGTGACGCGCGTGGAAGCGCAGGTGACCGATGCCGACGGGCGCGCGGTTGGTGCCCCGTTCTCGACGCCGATCCCCCCGGGCGGAACGGGGCGCATAAGGCTGAACGCACGGATCGCCGCGCCCAAGCTGTGGAGCGCGGAGACACCCAATCTCTACGGGCTGACGCTGACGCTCTATCAGGGTGGCCGCATCGTCCACCGCACGCACGAACGCTTCGGCTTCCGCACGTTCGAGATCCGGGCGGGGCAAGGGCTCTATCTGAACGGCCAGCGCATCCTGCTGAAGGGCGTCAACCGCCACAGCTTCCGCCCCGATACCGCGCGCACGCTCACGCGGCAGGACAATTACGACGACGTCCGGCTGATCCGGTCGATGAACATGAACGCGGTGCGCATGTCGCATTATCCGCCCGACGTGTCGTTTCTGGAGGCGGCCGACGAGCTCGGGCTCTACGTGATCGACGAACTCAGCGGCTGGGAGCATGCGCACGATACCGAGGTCGGCCGCCGGCTGGTCCGCGAGATGGTCGAGCGCGACGTCAATCATCCGAGCATCATGCTATGGGACAATGGCAACGAGGGCGGCTGGAACCGCGAGCTCGACGGCGATTTCGCGCTCTACGATCCGCAGGGACGCAAGGTCATGCATCCGTGGGAGCTGCACGACGGCGTCGATACCAAGCATTATCCGACCTTTCCTGATCTCGTCGGGCGGCTGGAGGGGCCGAACCTGGTGATGCCGACCGAGTTCATGCATGCGCTGTTCGATGGCGGGGGCGGGGCCGGGCTCGAGGACTATTGGAACGCGATTGCGCGCTCGCCGCATGGGGCGGGGGGCTTCATCTGGGGATTTTCGGACGAGGGCATCGCGCGTACCGACCAGAACGGCCGGATCGACAATTTCGCGACCCGCGCGCCCGACGGCCTTGTCGGCGCACGGCACGAGAAGGAGCCCAGCTACTACGCCGTGCGCGACATCTGGTCTCCCGTACAGATTGCCGTGCCGACGCTGGACGCCGGCTTTCGCGACACCCTGCGCGTGACGAACAACTATGATTTCACGCCGCTCGATGCGGTGCGGTTCGACTGGACGCTGCTGCGTTTCGCCAGCCCCGACGATCCCTCCCCCGCACCGCGCATCCTCGATCGAGGAGTCGCACGGGCATCGATCGCTCCGCACGCCGCCGGCGACCTGTCGCTGACGCTGCCCCGCGGCTGGCGGCGGGCCGACGCGCTGTCGGTCACCGCGCGCGGCGGCGCGGACGAGCTTTCGACCTGGACCTGGCCGATCGCCAATCGCGTTGCGGCGACACCAAGAGCGCCGTCGCTCCGGCGCGAGCCTCCCGCCAAGGCGGAACGCGACGGGGATAGCCTACGCCTCTCGGCGGGCGGCGTGATCGCGCGGTTCGATGCGAGTACGGGATTGCTGCGGGAAGTCACGAGCCGCGGCCGAAAGTTCGCGCTGTCGAATGGTCCGCGTCTAGTGGCGATCAGCCCGAAATCCACGGCCGAGCCGATGTGGACGCCCGCCGTCGGCGGCGGAGTTATCTACCGGCCGGCAACGCCGACGACGGCCGATCTGGTCGAGGTCAAGCTTGCGGCGGATCGTGGCGAGAGTTGGACGGGCTTCACACTCGAGGTGTCGGCGGACGGTGCAACGTGGAGAACGATCTACTCAGGCGAGCGCGGCGACAATGACGGCGATCGCTATACCCTGCCGCCGACGACCGTCGCGGCCGTGCGCATTACCGATGTGCGCGGATCGAGCGGCAAGCCGGTCGCGATTGCTTCTGTCCGGCTCGGCTATGAGCCTTCGCGCTTCCCGCGCCCCGCCGACATTCCATTCGCGCTCAGGAACGGTGCCGACCGCGATCCCGCGACGGGATCGGCGCGGGCATGGCTCGAGGCGGATGGAGCTGGCGGGCTCGATCGGGTGCGGTGGACGCTAGCGGCGGACGGCACGCTCACGCTCGACTATCGCTACACATTGTCGGGTTCGTTTCTCTACCACGGTATCAGTTTCGATTGCCCGCTTGGCGACATCACAGCCGTGCGCGGCCTGCTGGACGGGCCGTCCCCTGTCTGGCGGAACCGGCTGCGCG
>CAXSHP010000324.1:0-2747 GCA_964236935.1 uncultured Sphingomonadaceae bacterium | reverse complement strand
CAGCCCCGCCAGAAACGGCTCAAGCCATCGCTCCAGATCGATCCGCCAGTCCTCGCCCATCGCCATCGCACGTGATCCGCCAGCCTACACTGACACATGAGAATCAACGACGATTCCAGCCGGTTCCTTCAACCTGCCAAAGTAGTGCTAGAGATTGCGTTTTAAGACGGATCGACATTCGAATTCTCCCTTCCTCAATAAGAGGGGGGCGGACTACCGCGCCAGATAAATCTTCCCCACCGCGCCGTCTCGGAGCGAAAAATGGGCTCTCAACAAAATAGTGTTAACTTTCCTCTCGACTTGGATTATCCATGGCCAGAATCGTTCGCATAGGGAGATTGAGATGTTTGCCAGGTTGCTTATGGGCGCAGCGCTTTGCGCCGTGGCGGGGTCGGCGAGCGCCGCAGTGACAGTTTCTTCGACCAATGGTCCGGACGTGCTGCCGCTTCCGGCGGGCCAGAGCGTCTTATTCGACTTCGAGGGATCGACTCCCGCCGGATTGACCGGGACGGGTATCCTGACAAGTGGAACAGGCGCCACGGACGCGGCTCCCTACCTCGATAGAACGCAATATCTCAGCATAGAGGCAGGAAAGTCCGCGACCTTGACCCTGCCGAATGCGGTCAAGTCTCTGAGCTTATATTGGGGTTCGATCGATGCGTATAATCAGATCGCGTTTTTCGACACCGGCGGCAATCTGATCCAAGGATTTTTCGGGAACGAGATACCGCCTGCCCCGGCGGATGGCTCGCAGGGTGACCCTCTTAACAACCGTCGGGTTTCGTTTGATTTCGGAACCGATCGCGCCGCTTATGTGACGCTGAATTCGTCGCAGAATTCGTTCGAGTTGGACGACGTCGCTGTATCGAGCGCGGTGCCTGAGCCGGCGTCTTGGGCCATGATGATCTTCGGGCTTGGTGGCATCGGTTGCGCGATGCGGCGAAGCCAGCGCCGGGGTCGCGCCACGGTCAGCTACGCTTGAGATTTCCCTGGCGGCCGCGCGTCGCCAGTCGAGATAGATAAGCCACTTACGATCCGTCGAGCGGAATCGTAGGTGGCTTATTTTTTCTGTCGGTCTTGGCGGGATTGTGCTCAGCTGAGCTTGCGCTCGCATCGGACATTGCGTTGGCATTGAAGCTTCGGCGACTAGAGCAGCAGCCGGGTCGCTCGGCACCGATAACTTCGATGACCGACGCCCCGCTGGGCGCTATCCGTCAATCTCCACTGCTCCCTATCTGGTCGTAAACGGTCGTCATAGCTGCTTTGGCCAGGGCAGCGGGATCGTTTGAATAGCCATTCGCAATCGTGGTCAGGACATCGTCGCGCAGCTGCGCCGCTCCCGCTGCGGCCGCATTGCGATCCAGCACCTGGAGCGCTCTGAGCTCTCCCACACGCGTGCGGACTTCGGCCTCGGTAAGGCCGATATCGATAGGCACGCGCTGAGCTGGCGGTGCCGCCGCCTCGGCCCGAACGGGCATCGCCTTGGCCGGCTTCTCCTCTTTTTCTCGTGCGGCTGGATCTTCAATCGATGAAGTCTGCGCACAGGCCGCGCGGTGGCCGGCCTTGCAGGCTGCGACTCGCGCATTGTAATGGGCCATATCGCTCTCGCGCTGGGCAGCGATCTCGGCGAGTTTTTGAGTGTACTGCGCCTTAGCCGCTTCATTCGATGCGACAGCCGCGCTGTATTTGTCGGCATTTGCCTGATTCCGAGCTCGGGCTGCTTCGATATGCGAGCGCATGCGTGCGTTGAGTTGGACCGCTGTTTCGTAGTCGACCGGTGGCGCGCTCGCTGTCTGCGGGTTGCCCGAGATCGGCTTAGTCGACGCTGCGGCATTGCTTGAGGCGACCGAGGCGGGATCATCTTTCGCCCGATCGGCTCCCCCAAGCCACCACTTGTCCGGTAGGCCCTCGATCGGGAAGGCGTGGATGAATTGGGTGCTTCCCATAGCGGCACCCGAGAAGCCCGCGACTTTCATCCTGGTGTCGTCCCCGGAACGATAGAGGTTGCAAATCACCCGCCCCGGCCGCCCGGCCGTCGCCTGATTGAAGCGCGTCCTGATTTCCCTGAATTCGTCGGCGCTCCGGACAGGTAGGGCCGGCGAGACGAATTTCTTGATCTCGGGACCCTCATCGCGGACGACGAGCGAGCAGAACATGGTGCGATCCACCCATTCGATCGGCTCGGACGCGATCACAGGCGTGAATGCGCAACCGGAAGCCAGCAGAATGATCGAAGTCGGAAGCGCAAAACGCATATCTGCCGTCCTCCCATGTCCCCTGCGCCAGCGCGTCAGATGAGTCCCCATATCAGCAAGCCCCACATACCATCACATCGACTTGCTCTCACCCCGCTGCACGTCGGTTCGGCGGCGCGGCGTCCTCCGGGACGAGGTTCGGGCGCTGATGTCCAATGATTTCGGGCTATCGTCACCCTTGGCCGGCCCGTACGATTGCCGTGGCAAGTCCGATAAGCCGGGGGCGGGACATGGGGGTTCAGGATCTGAGAAGAGCGTTGGCTCGCCACGCCGCACGTCCGGCGCTGGTCGCGCATGATCGGATCGTTACGCACGACGCGCTGCTGCACGCGGCGGAACAGTTTGCGGACAGCCTTGGCCACGGTCGCAAGCTTGTCTTCATCGAACGGCAAACAGCGTCGGCGCGATCGTCGCCTATGTCGGCTGCCAGCTCGCGGGCCTGATCTTCCCTCGGATCGACGGACACCGATGATAGGCTCTGCGGAGCCAGGA
>CAXSHP010000323.1:0-2757 GCA_964236935.1 uncultured Sphingomonadaceae bacterium | reverse complement strand
AGGTCTTGCCGTGATCGACATGGCCCATGATCGTGACCACGGGCGCGCGCGCCTGCTGGGTCTCCTCGGCGTCGACCTCCTCGTGGCTGGTGAGATCGATGTCGGCGTCGGACACGCGGTTGATGTTGTGGCCGAACTCGGAGACGAGCAGCTCGGCGGTATCCTGGTCGATCGTCTGCGTGACGGTGACCGGCATGCCCATCTTGAACAACGCCTTGACCAGATCGGCGCCGCGCTCGGCCATGCGGTTGGCGAGCTCCTGCACCGTAATCGTCTCGGGCACCGCGACGTCGCGTACCTGCTTGGCCTGCGCGCCACCGCCCTGGTGCGAACGCTTGTCCTTTTCTCGCGCGCGCTTGAGCGCGGCCATCGAGCGCGCGCGAGCGCCGTCGCCGTCGTCGAGCGCGCGGGTGACGGTGAGCTTGCCCGATTGGCGGCGGTCGTCGGCGCCCGGGCGACCGCGCGTCGGGCGCGCCGGCGGCTCGGGCCGCTTGGGCGACACCACCGGGGTGAAACGGCGCACGGGCAGCTCGGCCGTGCGGCCGTCCGCGGCCGGCTCGGCGGCGACGGTTTCCGCCGGCGCCGGGGCGGCTTCGGCTGCCTCTGCCGGCGCGGGGGCGGGGGCGGGGGTATCCTCCGCTTCGCCGCGGCGATTGCCGTCGGCGCGGCGGCGCTCTTCCTCGGCCGCTTCCTGGCGCGCGCGCTCCTCGCGGCGACGCGTCTCCTCGAGCGCGGCCATGCGCGCTTCCTCCGCCTCGCGCAGCAGCTTGGTCTGCAGCTCCTGGCGCGACAGCAGATCGTTGCCCGTGGAGCGCTGCGGCGCCGGGGCGGGCGGCGGCGCGGGCGCCGGGCGGGGCGCCTCGGCGACCGGCTCGGGGGCCGGGGCGGGCGCGTCGATCACCAGCGGCTCGGCTTCGCCGGGCTTGCCGAGAATGCGGCGGCGCTTGACCTCGACCACGACGGTGTTCGAGCGCCCATGGCTGAAGCTCTGCTTGACCTTGCCCGTCTCGACCGTGCGCTTGATGCCCAGCGGCGCGCGCATGCCCAGCTTCGGCTTTTCGATATCGCTCATTGAGGTGCCCCGAACCCTTCATTCAATTTTGCCGACGCCGATGAGCCTTGCGAGTCTGCATCGCAAGGCGCGGCATCGTCATTCAGTCCAATAAAGCTGCGCCACCGGCCGAGCGCGTCCGAGACGCGGGCAGCGGCAGCGGGTGCGATCAGCGCGATATGTACCACATTCTCGCGGCCGAGCGCCAATGACAATATCGCGCGGCTCGCGGGAATTACCAGCCCCCGGACGTCCTGGCCCTCGAGATCGAGCCCGACGCGCAACGCCTGGTCGAGCTTGCGCGAGCCGTCGAGCGCCGCGTCGCGCGCATGGAGCAGCAGATCGACCGTGCCCTTGCGCGCGGCATCGGCGATCTTTTCCGATCCGGTCAGCAGCGTCCCGGCGCGCGCCTCGAGCCCCAGCCGATCGAGCGCATGACGCTCGAGCGCGGCTTCGATTCGTGCCGGCAGATCGTCGGGGACGATCACCGACGCGGTCTTGAACGCGCGTTGCAGCGCACCCTTGAGCTTGCCCTTGGCGAGCGCCAGCTCGAGCGCGGCGCGATCGACCCCGATCCAGGCGCCACGCCCCGGCGCGCGCGCGCGCACGTCGGGCGCGACCGTCCCGTCGGGGCCGAGCGCGAGGCGGATCAGCGCGGCACGCGATCCGTGCGCGCCGCTGATCACGCAGCGGCGCTCGGGAGCGTGCTCCGGCTTGTCCTCATCGGCCGCTTTGTCGAGCGAAGTCGAGACACGTTCTGACGGTCGAACGTCCCTCGACTTCGCTCGGGAAGGACGGGCGGTGGTGGCTTTTTCTAAACCCTCAAGGCGATCATTGTCCGTCATCCGCAGGGGCGTCCTCCTGCGTTGCGGCGGCGCCGTCCTCGTCCGCGAACCAGTGCGCGCGCGCGGCCATGATGATCTCGTTGCCTTGTTCCTCGCTCAGGCCGAAGTCGGACAGTACCCCGCCACGCTCCGCCTCGGGGTTGGGCGTGCGCCGGCGCGGCTCGATCCTTTTCTTCTGGATCAGCTCGTCGGTGGCGAGGTCGGCGAGATCGTCGAGCGTCTTGATCCCCGCCTTGCCGAGCGTGACCAGCATCGCCTCGGTGATGTACGGCAATTCGCCCAGCGCATCCTCGACGCCGAGGCCCTTGCGCTCCTCGCGGTTGGCGGCCTCCTTGCGCTCGAGCGCCTCGGTCGCGCGGCTCTGCAGCTCGGCGGCGAGCTCCTCGTCGAAGCCTTCGATGCCGGCGATCTCGCTGACGTCGACATAGGCGACCTCCTCGAGCGCGCCGAAGCCTTCGGCGACGAGCAATTGCGACAGGGTCTCGTCGACGTCGAGCTCGTTCTGGAACAGCTCGGAACGCTCGACGAACTCGCGCTGGCGCTTCTCGGACGCATCGGCCTCGGTCAGGATGTCGATCGCCGAGCCGGTGAGCTGGCTGGCCAGCCGCACGTTCTGTCCGCGCTTGCCGATCGCCAGGCTGAGCTGGTCGTCGGGGACGACCACCTCGATCCGGTCGTCCTCCTCATCGATCACGACCCGGCTGACGTTGGCGGGCTGGAGCGCGTTGACGACGAAGGTCGCGATGTCGGGCGACCAGGGGATGATGTCGATCTTCTCGCCCTGCATCTCCTGGACGACCGCCTGCACGCGGCTGCCCTTCATGCCGACGCAGGCGCCGACCGGATCGATGCTCGAGTCGC
>CAXSHP010000322.1:0-2780 GCA_964236935.1 uncultured Sphingomonadaceae bacterium | reverse complement strand
GGGCGAGGGGCCTGCACCCGCCGTCCGCACCGACGATCCCGCCGGCTGCCCGGCGTTCTTCGCCCAGGCCGTGTCGGGCGTGGCCAACGGCGCCGCGCCCGAATGGATGCGGCGCCAGCTCACCGCGATCGGGCAGAAGCCGATCTCGGTACTGGTTGACATCACCAATTTCGTCTCGGTCGACCTCGGCCGGCCGCTCCACGTATACGATCGGGCCAGGCTCGTCGGCGGCCTCGTCGCGCGGCGCGCACGGCCGGGCGAGCAGGTGCTGGCGCTCAACGGCAAGACCTACACGCTCGACGATACGATGACGGTGATCGCGGACGACGTCGCCGTCCACGACATCGCCGGCATCATGGGCGGCGAGCATGCGGGCGTGTCGGCGGCCACCACCGACGTGCTGATCGAATGCGCTTTTTTCGATCCCGATCATATCGCGCGGACCGGGCAGAAGCTGGCGCTGACCAGCGACGCGCGCCAGCGGTTCGAGCGCGGGGTCGACCCGGCCTTCCTCAACGAGGGGCTCGCGATCGCGACCGGGCTGGTGCTGGAGCATTGCGGAGGGATGGCGAGCGCGGTCACCCGCGCGGGTGCTCCGCCGGTCGAGCGCAGGACCATCGCCTATCCCCCCGCGTTGTGCGCGAAGCTGGGCGGCATCGAAGTGCCGGCGGACGAGCAGCGCGCGATCCTCGCCCGGTTGGGCTTCGCGAGCGAGGGCGACGATCCGCTGACGGTCAGCGTCCCGACCTGGCGCCGCGACATCGACGGTCCCGCCGATATCGTCGAGGAGGTCGTCCGCCTCGTCGGCCTCGACGCGGTCCCTTCGACGCCGTTGCCCCGCGCTGCCGGCGTCGCGCGGCCGACCGCCACTCCCGAGCAATTGCTCGAACGGCGGGTGCGGCGCGCGGCCGCGGCGCGCGGGCTCGACGAGGCAGTGACATGGAGCTTCATCGCCGAGCGCGATGCCGAGCCGTTCGGCGGCGCGGCGTGGACGCTCGCCAATCCGATCAGCGAGGAGCTCAAGGTGATGCGGCCGTCGCTGCTCCCCGGCTTGATCATGGCGGCCAAGCGCAACCGGACGCGCGGCGCGGGAGCGGTGCGGCTGTTCGAGATCGGGCGGCGCTATCTGGCGGACGGCGAGCGGGCGACGCTCGCGCTGCTGCTCGCGGGCGATGCGGCTCCGCGCGACTGGCGCGGTGGGCGCGCGCGCGCCGCCGACGCGTTCGACGCCAAGGCGGAGGTCGCGGCCATCCTGGCCGCGGCGGGGGCGCCGGTCGATCGGCTGCAGCTCGTCGGGCCGGGCGGCGGGGCCTATCATCCGGGGCGTTCGGGACGGCTCGGGCTCGGGCCGAAGACGATCCTGGCCGAATTCGGCGCGCTGCACCCGGCATTGCTCGCGCGGTTCGATCTCGACGGGCCGGCGGTCGCCGCCGAGCTGTTTCTCGACGCGATCCCGCCGCGCCGCGTCGGCCGCGCGCGCGCGGCTTTTGCGCCGCCGCCGCTCCAGGCGGTAACGCGCGACTTCGCTTTCCTGGTGCCGGCCGAGCTCGCGGCGGAGGTGCTGCTGCGCGCGGTGCGGGGGAGCGACAAGGCAGCGATCGTCGAAGTCGGGTTGTTCGATGTATTCACCGGCGCGGGCGTCGGCGCGGGGGAGAAATCGCTCGCGCTCGAGGTGACGCTCCAGCCCGGCGCGAAGAGCTTCACCGACGAGGAGCTGGGCGCGATCTCGGCGCGGATCGTGGTGGCGGCGACGAAGGTCGGGGCGCGGTTGCGGTCCTGATTCGTCATCCTGGCGAAAGCCGGGATCCACGGATGCGGAGCGCTCAAGTCGGCACCGGACGCCGTCCATGGATCGCGGCTTTCGCCGGGATGACGGCAATTAGGGTCATCGCCGGATCAGGAACACCGCATGTTCTGCGCGGAAGTTGGCAGCCGCCGCCGTCGTCGGCGTGTCGCCGTTGAGGAACCAGGCACCCTCGGTGACGATGCCGCGCTCGCTCAGGAACGCGCGGAAATCGTCGATCGTCAGGTGATGGATGTTGGGCGTCGCGTACCACGCCTCGGGCAGCCCGTGCGTCACCGGCATCCGCCCGCCCCACAGCAGCGACAGCCGCACGCGCCAGTGCGCGAAATTGGGGAAGGAGACGAACGCCTGCCGGCCGATCCGCAGCAGCTCGTCGAGCACGCGATCGGGCGCGCGGGTGGTCTGCAGCGTCTGGCTGAGGATCGCATAATCGAACGCGTCGGTCGGATAGCCGGCGAGATCGGCATCGGCATCGCCCTGCACCACCGACAGCCCGCGCGCCATCGCCGCGGCGACGTTGCCCGCATCGATTTCGATCCCGCGCGCGTCGATCGCCTTGCGGTCGCGCAGCTCGGCCATCAGCTCGCCCTCGCCGCAGCCGACGTCGAGCACGCGGCTGCCTTCGCGAATGTTGGCGGCGATCGTCGCGAGGTCGGGACGCAGGCTCACCTAAAATCCTCTTGGGCACGGGGAGGGGGACCATGCCGAAGGCGTGGTGGAGGGGGGGAGAGGTCGGGCGAGCCGCTCGTGACGGCCCCCCTCCACCACCGCTTCGCGGCGGTCCCCCTCCCCGTGCCGGGGAGGATCATCGTGTCTCTCCCGCGCGCAGGAAGCCGTCGACCGCGCGGTTGAGCTCGGGCACGTCGAGCAGGAAGGCATCGTGGCCGTAGGGCGACGACAGCTCGACGAAGCTCGCCGCGGCGCCGGCGGCGTTGAGCGCGTGGACGATCGTGCGCGATTCGGCGGTCGGATAGAG
>CAXSHP010000321.1:1190-2825 GCA_964236935.1 uncultured Sphingomonadaceae bacterium | reverse complement strand
TATCGTCGTTCATGCCATCAACCTGGAGAGTGCCTGTGCGGTGAAATCCACCATGGGGACCACGCGCGCATAGTTCAACCGCGTTGGACCGATCACGCCGACCACGCCGACCACCCGGCCGTCGCTCCCGCGCCACGGCGCCGCGATCACCGACGATCCCGACAGCGCGAACAATTTGTTCTCCGAACCGATGAAGATGCTCGTCGCCTGCCCGTCGCGCGCGCTCTCGAGCAGACGCGAAATCTCTTCCTTGCCCTCGAGTTCGTCGAGCAATTGGCGGACGCGATCGAGATCGGCGGCGGCGGCGGGATCGATCAGATTGGCCTGGCCGCGCACGATCAGCACCGGCCGCGCGCCGTCCTGCGACCAGACGGCCAGTCCCCGCTCGATCAGATCGCGCGCCACCGCGTCGAGCGCCGCCCGCCCGCGCCCGATCTCGGAGCGCAGCCGCGTCTGCGCATCGGCCAGCGTCAGCCCCGCGAGCCGTTCGCTGACATAATTGCCCGCCTCGACCAGTGCCGACGACGGTGTCCCCGGCGGGATCGCCACCACCCGGTTCTCGATCGATCCGTCCGACCCGACCAGCACCGCGAGCGCCTGCCCCGGCGACAAGGGCACGAACGCGAACTGGCGCAGCACCGCCTCGCGCTTGGGCACCAGCACGAGCCCGGCACAGGCCGACAGGCCGGACAAGGCCGCCGCAGTCGTCGCGAGCGCATCCTCGATCGTGCCGCCCTGCCCCGCCCGGCCCTCGATCGCCGCCTGCTCCTCGGGCGAAGGCTGCGCCGCCTGCATCATCCCGTCGACGAACAGCCGCAGCCCGCTCTCGGTCGGCATCCGCCCGGCCGAGACATGCGGCGCGGCGAGCAGGCCGAGTTCCTCGAGATCCTGCATCACGTTGCGGATCGAGGCGGGCGACAGGTTGAGCCCGGCGAGCTTCGAGATCGTGCGCGAGCCGATCGGCGTGCCCGAGCCGAGATAGCTCTCGACCACCACGCGGAACACCGCGCGCGCTCGATCGGACATCTCGGTGACGGGGGTCATGGCCGATCTGTAATAGGTTCGTCACCCCGGCGGAAGCCGGGGTGCATGGACGGCGGCCGTTCTCCGCTCCAGCCGCTTCGCAACCATGGATTCCGGCTTTCGCCCGAATGACGATGGATGATAGAGCCCGCCACCACTCACCCGAAAGGAACCTCATGCGCCCCTCCGGCCGCGCCCCCGATCAGATGCGCGTCATCACCCTGGAGCCGGGCTATTCCGCCCACGCCGAAGGCTCGTGCCTGATCGGCTTCGGCGACACGCGCGTGCTCGTCACAGCCTCGATCGAGGAGCGGCTGCCGCCGTGGCTGCGCGGCAAGGGCCAGGGCTGGGTCACCGCCGAATATGGCATGCTTCCCCGTGCCACGCATACGCGCGGGGCGCGCGAAGCCGCTAAAGGCAAGCAATCGGGGCGGACGCAGGAGATCCAGCGGCTGATCGGGCGGTCGCTGCGCGCGGTGGTCGATCTCAAATTGCTCGGCGAGCGCCAGATCACGCTCGATTGCGACGTGCTCCAGGCCGACGGCGGCACGCGCACCGCGGCGATCTCGGGCGCGTGGGTGGCGCTGCGCATCGCGGTCGACGGGCTGATCA
>CAXSHP010000321.1:0-1180 GCA_964236935.1 uncultured Sphingomonadaceae bacterium | reverse complement strand
GCTCGACCTCGATTACGCCGAGGATTCGCACGCCGACGCCGACGCCAATTTCGTGCTAGTCGGCGACGGCAAGATCGCCGAGGTGCAGGCCACCGCCGAAGGCGCGACCTATGACGAGGAGGCGCTGTTGCGGCTGCTGCGGCTCGCCCGGATCGGCTGCGCCGAGATCTTCGCCGCGCAGGACCGGGCGACGGGCCGGTGAAGCGCCATCGCCAGCTGACGCCCGGCAAGCTGGTGCTCGCCAGCCACAATCCGGGCAAGCTGCGCGAGATCGCGGCGCTGCTCGCTCCCTATGGCGTCGAGCCGGTGTCGGCCGGGTCGCTCGACGTGCCCGAGCCCGACGAGACCGGCACCAGCTTCGCCGCCAATGCCGAATTGAAGGCGCGCTTCTCCGCCGATCTCACCGGCCTGCCCGCGCTCGCCGACGACAGTGGGCTGTGCGTCGACGCGCTCAAGGGCGATCCCGGCATCTATTCGGCGCGCTGGGCAGGCCCCGACAAGGATTTCGCGATGGCGATGCGCCTGGTCGAGGAGCATCTCACCAAGGCCGGTCCCGCCGGGGGGCGCGACGCGCATTTCGTCTGCGCGCTGTCGCTGTGCTGGCCCGACGGGCATATCGAGACGTTCGAGGGCCGCGTCGACGGCACGTTGGTGTGGCCGCCGCGTGGCGACCGTGGGTTCGGCTATGACGCGATGTTCCTGCCGCTCGGCAAGCGCGAGACCTTCGGCGAGATGGACCCGGACGCCAAGCACCTCATGAGCCACCGCGCGGACGCCTTCCGCAAGCTGGTCGCGGCGGTGTTTTGATGCTCGCCCAGCCCTGCTCCGCTGTCCCGAGCGAAGTCGAGGGACGTTCGACCGTGGAACGTGTCTCGACTTCGCTCGACACAGCGGGGATGCAGCAACAGGGCGCCCCCCTCGCCCTCTACGTCCACTGGCCGTTCTGCGTCTCGAAATGTCCCTATTGCGACTTCAACAGCCACGTCCGCGCCGAGATCGACCAGGCGCGGTGGCGGGCGGCGCTGCTCGCCGACCTGGCGCATGAAGCGGGCGCGTCGCCGGGGCGCCGCCTGGGGTCGATCTTCTTCGGCGGCGGCACGCCCTCGCTGATGCCGCCCGCCACGGTGGCGGCGCTGATCGATGCGGCGATCGGGCACTGGCGTCCCGCGGTCGACATCGA
>CAXSHP010000320.1:0-2830 GCA_964236935.1 uncultured Sphingomonadaceae bacterium | reverse complement strand
CTGAAGATGGTCCAGACTGCGCGCGGGCGCGGCATCGAAACGCGCGCGCTCGCCGATGAGATGTCCGGCTATTTCAAAGATATGGCAGATCGGCTTCACATATCGTATGACCGATTCATCCGTACCATCGAGCCGGAGCACCACCACGCCAGCCAGGCGATCTGGGCGGCGATGGCGGCGCGCGGCGACCTGTATGTCGACCGGTACGAGGGCTGGTATTCGGTCCGCGACGAGGCGTTCTACGACGAGAAGGAGCTGACCGACGGGGAAGGGGGCGCGCGCCTCTCGCCGCAGGGCACGCCGGTCGAGTGGACCGTCGAGGAAAGCTGGTTCTTCCGCCTGTCGAAATACCAGCAGCCGTTGCTCGAGCTGTACGAGCGCGAGCCGGGCTTCATCCGCCCCGAAAGCCGGCGCAACGAGGTGTCGTCGTTCGTCCGGGGCGGGCTGTCGGACCTGTCGATCTCGCGCACCAGCTTCGATTGGGGCGTGCCGGTGCCGGGGAGCCCGGGGCATGTGATGTACGTGTGGGTCGATGCGCTCGCCAATTATCTGACCGGGGTCGGCTATCCCGACGGCGGCGCGGCGTTCGCGCGCTGGTGGCCAGCCGATCTGCACGTGATCGGCAAGGATATCGTCCGGTTCCACGCGGTCTACTGGCCCGCGTTCCTGATGTCGGCCGGGATCGCGCTGCCCCGGCAGGTGTTCGGGCATGGCTTCCTGCTCGAGCGCGGCGAGAAGATGTCCAAATCGCTCGGCAACGTCGCCGATCCGATCGCGATGGCCGCGCGCTACGGGGTCGATGCGCTGCGTTATTTCCTGCTGCGCGAGGTCGCGTTCGGGCAGGACGGGAGCTACAGCCACGAGGCGATCGTCATGCGGGTCAACGCCGATCTGGCCAACGGGCTCGGCAATCTGGCGCAGCGCTGCCTCTCGATCATCGCCAAGAATTGCGGGGGCAGGGTGCCCGACCCGGGGCCGTTTACAGAAGTGGACGACAAACTTTGGTTCGACGTCGGCTTTTCGGAATCGACACTTAAATCAACGATGAAGGGGTTGGCGCTTCATTTGGCTTTGGAAACGGTTTGGAGCGGCGTCGCTGCCGCCAATGTCTATATTTCGGAACAGGCGCCTTGGGCTCTGCGCAAGACCGATCCCGCAAAAGCCGATCACGTCCTCTACGTAATCGCGGAGGCATTGCGACGACTTGCGATCCTCGCCCGCTGGGCAATTCCCGGGGCGTGCGACAAATTGCTAGATCAGCTTGGGCAGGGGGCGGATGCGCGCGATTTCGCCGCCCTCGGGACGCCGCTCGTGCCGGGGACGGCGCTGCCGCCGCCGCAGGGGGTGTTTCCGCGGCTGGAGCTTTAGTAATCGTCACCCCGGCGAAAGCCGGGGTCCGCGGGCGGCGTCCGGTTCCATTCAAACGCTCCGTATCCATGGATCCCGGCTTTCGCCGGGATGGCGGGGGGGGGGGGGGGAGGTGACGAGAGCGCGCCAAACCTTTATCTCGCCCTCATGTTCGTCGACAGCCATTGCCACCTCAACTATCCGGGCCTGATCGAGCGCCAAGCCGAGGTGCTCGCCGCGGCGCGGGCGCGGGGCGTGTCGACGATGCTCAACATCTCGACGCGCGAGAGCGAATGGGACGAGGTGCTCGCCACCGCCGCGCGCGAAAGCGACGTGTGGGCCTCGGTCGGCATCCATCCGCACGAGGCGGACCAGCATCCCGACGTCGACACCGCCAAGCTGGTCGCGCGCGCGGTGCACCCGCGGATCGTCGCGATCGGGGAGACGGGGCTCGATTATTATTACGACAAATCCGATCGCGCGCGGCAGCAGGCGAGCTTCCGCGCGCATATCGCGGCGGCGCGCGAGACCCGGCTGCCGATCATCGTCCACACCCGCGACGCCGAGGACGACACCGCCGAAATCCTGCGCGACGAGATGGGGCGGGGGGCTTTCTCCGGGGTGATCCACTGCTTCACCGCGAGCGCAGACTTCGCCGCCAAGGCGCTCGATCTGGGGCTGTTCATCTCGATCTCGGGGATCGTCACGTTCAAGAATGCGCGCGACCTGCAGGAGACCGCGGCGCAGCTGCCGGCCGAGCGGCTGCTGATCGAGACCGACGCGCCGTTCCTCGCGCCGGTGCCGCATCGCGGGCGCAAGTGCGAGCCGGCGTTCGTGGCGGATACTGCGGCGTTCCTGGCGGAATTGCGCGGGGAGGGGATCGCGCAGCTGGCGGCAACGACCGGCGCCAACTTCTTCCGCTTGTTCGACAAAGCGCAGCCGTGAGACTGCGCTTGCTCGGCAGTGGCACCTCGTCGGGCGTGCCGCGGATCGGCAACGACTGGGGCGCGTGCGATCCCAAGGAGCCGAAGAACCGGCGGCGGCGCGCCTCGATCCTGATCGAGACCGACGAGACGCGCATCCTGGTCGACACGTCGCCCGACATGCGCGAGCAGCTGCTCGACGCCGACGTCGGCAGTATCGATGCGGTGATCTGGACGCACGACCATGCCGATCACACCCACGGGATCGACGACCTGCGCCAATTATGGTTCGCCAAAGGCGCGCCGATCGATTGCTGGGCGCGGCCGGCGACGCTCAAGACGATGCGCGAGCGCTTCGGCTATGCCTTCGCCGGCCGCGCGCCTTATCCGCCGACGGTGATGCCGCACGAGCTGCCCGACGACTTCACCCTCGGCGACGTGCGCATCCGCGTGGTCGATCAGCCGCACGGCGAGATCACGTCGGCGGGGCTGCGCTTCGACTGGGAAGGTTCGTCGGCGGCTTATTCGACCGATTTCAACGCGCTGACCGACGACATGGC
>CAXSHP010000319.1:0-2848 GCA_964236935.1 uncultured Sphingomonadaceae bacterium | reverse complement strand
TGCCCAGATCGACGCCGGGCGCCCGGCGCGGGCGTGGTCGATCTCAGCATCGATCAGATTGCCGAGCGTATCGCGCAAACCAAGCGGCGACAGCGACAGTAATTCCAGCCCCGCCGGTTCGACATAGCCGGTGATATAGTTGAACAATTGCGCGGCATCGCGCCCGGCGCGGGGATCGGCGGTGAAGAAGCTGAGATCGGTATAGATGCGCGCCGTCACCGGATGATAATTGCCGGTCCCGAAATGGCAATAGGTCTTGTAGCCGCCGCCCTCGCGCCGCACCACCATCGAGACCTTGGCGTGGGTCTTCCAGTCGATGAAGCCATAGACCACCTGCACGCCGGCGCGCTCGAGCTGCGCCGCCCACATCAGATTCTGCTCTTCGTCGAAGCGGGCCTTCAATTCGACCACCGCGGTGACCGACTTGCCCGCCTCGGCCGCGTCGACCAGCGCGCGGATCACGGCGGACTGCTTGCCCGCGCGGTACAGCGTCTGCTTGATCGCGACGACGTCGGGATCCTGCGCCGCCTGCTTGAGGAACGCGAGCACCACCTCGAAGCTCTCATAGGGATGATGGACGAGGATGTCCTTGTCGCGGATCGCGGCGAAGCAATCGCCGTTATGCTCGCGGATCCGCTCGGGGAAGCGCGGGCTGAACGCCGGCCATTTGAGATCGGGCCGGTCCTCCTCGACCAGCTGCTCGAGATCGGCCATGCCCAGGAAGCCGGTCGCCTCGGAGACGATCGCCCCCGCCCCGGTCTCCTTGCAGATCATCTTCTCGATCGCGTCGGGCATGCCGGCGGCGAGCCGCAGGCGGATCACCCGGCCGCGCCGCCGCCGCTTGATCGCGCTGCGGAAATAGCGGACGAGATCCTCCGCTTCCTCCTCGATCTCGATGTCGCTGTCGCGGATGATGCGGAACGCGCCGTGCCCCTGGACGCTGTAGCCGGGGAACAGCACGTCGGTGAAGCGGCGGATCAAGGTCTCGATCGCGAGGTAGCGCGCGGCCTCGCCCGGCAGGCGGATGAAGCGCGGCAACGTCGTCGGCACCATCAGCAGCTCGAGGATCGGCTCCTCATCCGATAGTCGCTTCAGATCGAACACCAGGCTGAAGCCCTTGTTGGGGATGAACGGGAACGGATGCGCGGGATCGAGCGCCTGCGGGGTGAGCACGGGGAAGATCTGCTCGCGGAAATGCGTATCGAGCCAGGGGATCAGCTCTTCCTCGATATCCTTGGTGGCGAGCACCTGGAAATCGGCGTTGGCGAGCTCCTGCCGGATATCGCGCCACACCGCCTGCTGGGATGTCATCAGCTCGTCGGCGCGCTCGGCGATCGCGGCGAGCTGCTGCGTCGGCGTCAGCCCGTCGACCGAGCGCTGCTCGACCGCATTGATCTGCTGCCCCTTGAGCCCGGCGACGCGGACCATGAAGAATTCGTCGAGATTGTTGCCGGAGATCGACAGGAAGCGCAGCCGCTCGAGCAACGGATGCGCCGGATTGCACGCTTCGTCGAGCACGCGCTGGTTGAACGCCAGCCAGCTCAGCTCGCGGTTGAAATAACGCTCGCGCGGCGCGAGCGGCGGCGCGGCGGTGGCGCTCTCCCGGGCGTTGTCGGAATTCACGGGAACGGTGCTGACGTCGTCCATCACGCCACCATAATCGGTTAATTATGAAGCGTCGATGACTCGCGCCGCGATCAAGGCGTCGCGCGCGAGCGGCACGGTCAGCCGCCGACGACGCGCCAGCGCGCCCTGATCGAGCGTCTCGACCACGCGCTGGAGCGCGACGTAGCTCCGCTCGATCCGCGGCAGCAGATAGGAGATCAGCCCCGTCGGCACGATCAGCCCGCGCGCGCCGAGCAGCTTTTGCAGCAGCGCGGCGATCAGCGTGTCGTCGGGCGGGAGGATCGCCACCCGCGGCGTGGCGGCGAGGCGCGAGCGCAGGTCGGGCAGCCCGATCTCCCACGCCGGCGGCAGCGCGTCGGCGACGATCAGCAGCGGCCGGCGGCGTGCCTGCGCCAGATTCCAGGCGTGGAAGATCTCCTCCTCGTCGCGCGTCTCGCCGTCGTCGACCAATTGGCCGTGCATCTTCGCCGCAAACAGCCGGCCGATCAGGCTGCGGCCCGATTTGCGCGGGCCGGTGAGGATCGTCGCCATCACCGGCCACAGCGACCAATGATCGAGATGCCGCGCGACCGCCTCGTTCGCGCTCGAAACGATGAAGTCGTCCTCGCGCTCGTCCGCCGGCCAATCGAGCGGCAGCGCGATCTGGTTCATTGCGGGGGCGCGGCGTCGGCGGCTGGGGGGAGGCCCTGGCGCCGCAGCCGCAGCGTCGCGCCCGCCTCCTCGATGCGCCAGCCGCGCGCGGTCATCGCCACGCGCAACGCCGCGAGATCGCCGTCGAAGCTCAGCCGCATCAGCGACACCCCGCCGAGCGCGAGGCTCGTCACCGCCGCCGAGCGCATCCCCGGCACCGCGCGCAGCGACGCTTCGGCCTGCCCGACCGCCTCGGCGTCGGGCGTGTCGACCTCGACCGTGTACGGCGTCGCCGACAGGCCGGCCATGACCTCGGCCAGCGGATCGTCGGCGATCGATCCCTCGATCAGGTCGGCCGGCGGCGGCTCCTCGATCGTCAGCGACGGATCGGGCTGGAGCGCGCCGCCCCGCAGCGCCGCGGCGTAGCTTTCGTCGAGTCGGCGGACGCCCTCGTCGAGCATCTCCGGCAGATCGTCGCTGCTCGCGGCGCGCAGCGTGAAGCTGGCGAGCAGCTCCGCATCGGGGCCATGGCGCGCGAAGAAGCGGCCGAGCACCGGCCCGCCCGGCCATTGCCGCTCGAGCAGCACCTCGG
>CAXSHP010000318.1:0-2856 GCA_964236935.1 uncultured Sphingomonadaceae bacterium | reverse complement strand
AAGCGGGTGTAGCTCAGTTGGTTAGAGCGCCGGCCTGTCACGCCGGAGGTCGCGGGTTCGAGCCCCGTCACTCGCGCCATTTCCCATGGCAGATGAACGCGCCCATACCGAATGGACGGCTTCGGCGGGTCGAGGAATTTGAGCATGATCACGCGTAACAATTGGACCCGCGCGGAAATCGCAGACTTGTTCGACCTGCCGTTCGGCGAGCTCGTGTTCCGCGCCGCCGAAGTCCACCGCGCGCACCATTCCGCGAGCGAGGTGCAGCTGTGCACGCTGCTGTCGATCAAGACCGGCGGCTGCCCCGAGGATTGCGGATATTGCTCGCAATCCGCCTCCGCCGACGCCGATCTCAAGGCCGAGAAGCTGATGGCGGTCGACGCCGTACTCGCGGCGGCGGCCGCAGCGAAGGCGGCGGGATCGCAGCGCTTCTGCATGGGCGCGGCCTGGCGCAATCCCAAGGATCGCGACATGGACGCGGTGATCGAGATGGTCGCCGGCGTGAAGGCGCTGGGGCTGGAGACCTGCATGACGCTGGGGATGCTGACGGCGGCACAGGCCGAGCGGCTCGGCGCGGCGGGCCTCGACTATTACAATCACAACATCGATACCTCACCCGAGAATTACGGCAACGTCATCACGACGCGGACGTTCACGGACCGGCTCGACACCCTCGCGCACGTCCGCGATGCCGGCATGAGCGTCTGCTGCGGCGGCATCGTCGGCATGGGCGAGACGCGTGCCGATCGGGTCGGCTTCATCCACGCGCTGAGCACGCTGCCGCGCCATCCCGAGAGCGTGCCTGTCAACGCTTTGGTGCCGGTGCCAGGTACGGTGCTCGGCGACATGCTCGCGGATACGCCGCTCGCGCGGATCGACGACATCGAGTTCGTCCGCACCGTCGCGGTCGCACGGATCACGATGCCGCTGAGCATGGTGCGCCTGTCGGCGGGACGCGAGAGCATGGCGGAGACGACGCAGGCCTTGTGCTTCCTCGCCGGCGCCAACTCGATCTTCACCGGCGACAAATTGCTCACCACCGGCAACCGCGGCGACAGCGCCGACGCCGCGCTGTTCGCCAAGCTCGGCGTGCGGCCGATGGCGGCGGCCGAGCCGATGCGCGCGACGGGATAGCGTTACGGAATCGGCAAGCTCGGCGTCAGCAACGCGATCCTCGACTAGCCGGGCAAGCTCGACGAGGCCGAATGGGTGACGATGCGCGATCACGCCGGGCGCACCGAGGCGATCCTCGGGCGCATATCGGCGTTTTCGCGATCTCGCCCCGATCGCCGCCGCGCATCGAACGGATCGACGGCATGGGTTATCCGCATGGCATCGCCGGCGACGAGATCAGCCTCAAGAGGCGGATCATCACGGTGTCCGACTTCTTCGACGCGCTGACCGCCGATCGTCCCTATCGCGCGGCCATGCCGATCGATCGGGCGCTGGAGATCATGGCCGAGAGCGTGGGCGGCGCGGTCGACCCGCTTTGCTTCGCGGCATTGCGCGCGATGACCGCGCGACCGCCGGGCTGATCGTTAAAGGTCGTCCGAGAGTCGGTTTCGTCTTGGTTAAGTCGTTCCCCGGCGAAGGCCCGGGGCCAGATGGGAGACTCTGATTGGTGCGGATCGACCTTGCACGGCTTTCCCACTGGACCCCGGCCTTCGCCGGGGAACTGATAGTTCAACGTCCAGTGAAACAAACTTAAGGCAAAGCAGGGGCCTGTTCGGGCGCCGCCGCGCCGCGCCAGCGGCCGATCGCCGCGACCGTCAGTCGCTGCCGTTCGTCGCGCCGCCGCGCGATCAGGCTGGTGAGCTGCTGGCTGGTCTCGCCGATCGTCACGCGCGTCCGCACCCAATAGAGATCGGAGGTGAAACCCGCCCCCGGCGGCAGCGAAACGTGCGCGGTGCCGAAATCGTCGGGCCTGAGGAAACCGCGCTGCGCCCGGATCGCCAGCAGCAATCGCGCGCCCGCCGCATCGCCGGTCATGATCGCGATCAGCGGTTCGCTCGCGCTGTTGAGATTGACCTTGGTCGTGCCGGGCAAAGCGGTGACCAATTCGGCGAGCCGCGCCATGGTCGCCGGATCTAGCCCGGCGAGACGCAGCGGCGAGAGATCGGCGATCGGTCCGACGGTGCGGATCAGCGCGGCGGCGCGCAAGGCGGCGTCGGGCGGCAGGCGGAGCGCGGTCGCGATCTTCGCCAGCGTCTCGATCGCGGTGGGATCGTCATCCGCCAAGGCATTGACATTGAAACGCGACTGGGCGTCGGCAATGGCGAGATCGAAGCGTCCGCCGACGATCGGCGTATCCTTCTGCGCGACCGCGCCCCAGGGCTCGCCCGCATAATCGCTGTCCGGCGCGGCGAGCGCGTCGCGGCGCAGCGCGACCACCGCCGACAGCTCGCCGCCCCGCGCGATCGCCTGCGCCCGCGCCGCCTCGGCGAGCATGACCGATCGTTCCGCCGCGACATCCTGCGCCGATAGCATCAGCGCCACCACCGCCGCCGCGATCGCAACAAACAGCAGCACGTTGATCAGGATCATCCCTTGTTCGGAATGTCCTTCCGTCACGGCCGCGCCGGCAGGTCGACGACACGACGCAAAGTGCCGGCCCGTCCCAACGACACATCGAGCGCGATCGCGGCGGGCCATTGGTCGGGCTGCTTCGTATCAGGCGGCCAGCCCGTCCGCCAACCGCTTCCGCTGACGTAATAATTCCACCGTACCGCGGTGACGCCGGTCAGCAGCTGCTGGACGCGATCCGGGCCGAGTCTCCGCTCGAGCGTTCCGGCCGCCAGCGTGTAGCGCACCAGCTCGCCGCGCCCGTCGAGCGACGCGGCATGGCGGCGGAACGAC
>CAXSHP010000317.1:0-2898 GCA_964236935.1 uncultured Sphingomonadaceae bacterium | reverse complement strand
TCCCAACCGCCCTGGGAATCCCTTCCGACTCTACCTCAGCGAAAAGTGCTCTAGATTTCATCGAAAACATATTGATAGCTGGCAGTCGACGATCGACTGGCATCTCGACCAAAGCTCAAACGAGGACTTCGAGCAATTCGACGAAGCGATCGGTTGTTACGGCAATGACTTCATCGCCGCCGTCATCAGAAGCAAGATGCGAGTTTTGAGAAAGCGCTTCTTCAAATCCCGATGAACGAGATCCTCACGGTGTCCACTGCGCCAGCCAATCGGCGAGCGCCTGCGGGCTCATGTGCCGTGCGTCGGCCAGCGCGGACACGCGGCCGGGATTGAGCAATTTGTCGCTGCGCGGATCGACGACCAGCAGCGCCGGCACGCCCTCGAGCCGCCGGGCGATGCCGTAATGCGCGGGGATCTGGAGGTTCTTGTCGAGCCGGCCGATGTCGACCGTCACCACTTCGTAATGGCGCGCGACGAAGGCCTTGAGTGCGGGAACGTCCATCGTCCCGGCGAGGATGCGGCAATCGGGGCACCAATTGCCGCCGAGGTCGATCAGCAGCAGCTTGTGCGAGGCCTTGGCCCGCGCCTTCGCGGCGGCGACCATGGCGTCGGCATTGGCTCGCTCGTCATAGGGCAGGGGCAGCGGCCGGCGCAGCTGGTCGAAACGGGAGATCCCGATCTGCGGCGCCGAAGCGGCCATCGCGGGATCGGCCAATGCGCCTAGGAGCAATGCCGCGATCATCATCGGTCGAATCATCATTATCTCCGCGAAGCTGCTTCGAGATGACGGTGGCCTGACATCTGCGCAAGGGCGTGACAATCCCGCGCGACATTGTGGTAGCAGTCGCGCATGTCCACGACCTTCACCATCGACACCTCGACCAGCCGCGCCAATCCGACCCCGGCACCGATGAAGCGCGTCACCGTGCCGGCGGTGCGCGCCCGCAAGGGAAGCGAGCCGCTGGTCATGCTCACCGCTTATACCGTGCGCACCGCGCAGCTGCTCGATCCGCATTGCGACATGCTGCTGGTCGGCGATTCGCTCGGGCAGGTGGTCTACGGGCTCCCGTCGACCGTGCCCGTCAGCCTCGAGATGATGTGCGCGCACGGCGCCGCGGTGGTGCGCGGCAGCTATCATGCGCTGGTCGTCGTCGACCTGCCGTTCGGCAGCTACGAGGGCTCGTGCGAGCAGGCGTTCGCGAGCGCCGCGCGGATCCTCAAGGAAAGCGGCGCGGGCGCGATCAAGCTCGAGGGCGGCGAGGCGATGGCGGCGACGATCGCCTTCCTCGCGGCGCGCGGCGTGCCGGTGATGGCGCATGTCGGGCTGACCCCGCAGGCGATCAACGTGCTGGGGAGCTATGGCGCGCGCGGGCGCGAGGCGGGCGAGGCGGACAAGCTGCTGCGCGATGCGAAGGCCGTCGCCGATGCGGGCGCCTTCGCCATGGTGGTCGAGGGCGTGGTCGAGCCGCTCGCGGTGGCGATCACCGCGGCGGTGGCCTGCCCGACGATCGGGATCGGCGCGTCCGCGCGGTGCGACGGGCAGGTGCTCGTCGCCGAGGACATGCTCGGGCTGTTCGAGCGGACCGCCCGCTTCGTCAAACGCTACGACGACCTCGCCGCGCGCGTTTCGGAGGCGGCCGGGCGCTATGCGCAGGAGGTGCGCAGCCGCGCCTTTCCGGGGCCGGAGCAGACCTATCAGCCGAAGAATTGAGGGCGCTTTCGTTCCGCCCGCGCGGCGGCTAGAAGGCGCGCACGCGCGAGAGGCGCAGGAGACGGTGCTTGGCAATTTCCCCGCAGAACAACGACGCTTTCTTCCGCGAGGTCGACGAGGGATTGCGGCGCGAGCGGCTGGAGACGCTCGTCCGTCGCTATGGCCGCATGCTGATCCTCGCGGTGCTGCTCGGCCTCGCCGCATTCGCGGGCTATCTGTGGTGGCAGCATGAACAGGCCGCCAAGGCCGGGCTCGACGGCGAGACGCTGACCGGCGCGCTGACCGATCTCTCGGTCGGCAAGCGCGCGGTCGCGGTGACGCATCTCGACCAGCTGGCCGCATCGCCGCGCGGCGGATATCGCGCCGTCGCGCGGATGACGCTCGCCGATGTCGCGCTCGAGAAGGGCGATGCCAAGGCCGCCGTCGCGGCATTCCAGGCGGTCATCGACGACCAGGCCGTCGCCGCGCCGTTCCGCGATCTCGCTTTGGTCCGCCAGACCGCCGTCCAGTTCGATACGCTGAGCCCGGTGCAGGTCGTCGAGCGGCTGAAGCCGCTCGCGGTGGCCGGCGCGCCCTGGTTCGGCAGCGCCGGCGAGATGGTGGCGATGGCCTATCTCAAGCAGGGCAAGCGCGAGCTTGCCGGGCCGCTGTTCGCGGCGATCGCGCGCGACGTCAAGGCGCCGGCGACGATCCGCTCGCGCGTCACCCAGATGGCGGGGATATTGGGGGTCGATGCGGTCCCGCAGGACGCCGCCGGCGCGGCCGGTACGGCAGGAAAGGAATGACGCGAATGAAGCGGATGATGGCGGCGCTGACCGCGCTGGCCTTGCTCGGCGGCTGCGGCGTGTTGGGCGGCAAGGGCGGCAAGCCCAAGACCGCGGTGATCGGCCAGCGCATCTCGGTGCTGGCGTCGGAGACCGGGGCGGCGCTCGATCCGACGCTCGCCGATCTTCCCGTCACCGTCCCGCCGGCCACGGTCAATCCGGGCTGGGAGCAGCCGGGTGGCAATGCCGCGAAATCGATGGGCCATCTCGCGCTCGGCGTGACGCCGGGGCGGGTATGGACCGCCAAGATCGCCGGCAGCAGCCCGCAGGCGCGCCTCGCCGCCTCGCCCGTGATCGGGGACGGGCGGGTCTATGTCACCGATACCGAAGCCGTCGTGCGCGCGTTCGACGCGAACAGCGGCG
>CAXSHP010000316.1:0-2903 GCA_964236935.1 uncultured Sphingomonadaceae bacterium | reverse complement strand
GGCGCGCTTGGCCGCGGCGATCAGAT
The DNA here is from genome assembly GCA_964236935.1 of uncultured Sphingomonadaceae bacterium. GTDB lineage: Bacteria > Pseudomonadota > Alphaproteobacteria > Sphingomonadales > Sphingomonadaceae > Solisphingomonas. The sequence goes on along the minus strand of CAXSHP010000316.1, from coordinate 2,877 downwards.
CGGCGACGCGGGACTGGGCTTCGGGAACGGTGAGCATCGCGGCGACTTAGGGGCTAAGTCGCGCCGCGTCATCCCCCTAGGCGCTGCCCACCACCACGCACGCGAGGAACACCAGCAGGCCGGCAAAGCGATTCGCGCGGAACCTCGCGAGGGCATTCGCCCCGTCCTGTGGGCGGAGCGTCGCCACCTGCCAGACGAGATGAAGCGCAATCGGCACCAGCGCGGCGAGCACGAGCGGTTGCGGCCGGATGCTCCACAGCGCGTTCCCCCACAGCACCAGCGCCACCCCATAAAATCCCGCCACCCCGCCTCGGACGTGCCGCCCCAGCCGCCGCGCCGACGAACGCACCCCGGCCAGGGCGTCGTCCTCGATATCCTGCAGCGCGTAGATCGTATCATAGCCGATCACCCAGCAGATCGACCCGGCGTAGAGCCATGGCAACGGCCCCCCGATCTCCCCGGTCACCGCCGGCCAGCCGACCAGCGCCGCCCAGGAGAAGACGATCCCTAGCCACGCCTGCGGCCACCAGGTGATCCGCTTCATGAACGGATAGACGGCGACCGGCGCGAGGCTGGCCAGCGCGACGATCTGCGCCAGCGGAGCGAGCTGGGCGAGAACGATCAGTCCGACGAGGCACAAGGCGACGAGGAACACCCACGCCGCCGGCAGCGACACACGCCCGCTGGCGAGCGGCCGATCGCGCGTGCGTGCGATGCTGGCATCGAGCTCGCGATCGACGATGTCGTTGTAGACGCAGCCGGCGCCGCGCATCGCCGTCGCGCCGAGCGCGAACCACAGCAGCAGCGCCCAATCCCGCCGCGCGCCGCCGGCAAGCGCGATCGCCCAGGCGCCCGGCCAGAACAGCAGCCACGCGCCGATCGGGCGGTCGAAGCGGGCAAGCAGCAGGAACGGGCGCACGGCGGCCGGGGCGAGCGCGACGAGGCCGTGCTGTTCGGTGTCGGGGACGGTATCGGCGCGGTCGGTCATGGCGCTCCCCTATGTCACCCGTCATCCTGGCGAAAGCTCTCCTGAGCGAAGTCGAAGGGCCGGGATCCATGGACGCGGAGCGGCGGACCGATGCGCGATCGCCGTCATCCCGGCTTTCGCCGCGATGACGAATAAGGGATAGGGAGCCATGCCCGCCACCCCCGCCTGGCCGCCCGACAGCGCGCTGCGCCTGTTCGTCGCTCGGCCGCTCGCCGATGGCGGCGAGGTGCGGGTCGAAGGCGCGCAGGCCCATTATCTGCTCAACGTGATGCGGCTCAAGCCGGGGGCGCATGTCAAATTGTTCGATGACGTCACCGGCGAATGGCTCGCGATCGTCGACGCGGCGGGCCGGCGCGACGTGCTGCTGCGCGTCACCCGCCGCCTGCGCGAGCGCGAGCCGGTGCCCGATCTGTGGCTGCTCGCCGCGCCGATCAAGAAGGGACGGATCGACTGGATTGCCGAGAAGGCGTGCGAGCTCGGGGTGGCGCGACTCGTGCCGGTGCTGACGCGGCGGACGGTGATCGGGCGGGTCAATCTCGAGCGGCTGCGCGCGCACATGATCGAGGCGGCCGAGCAATGCGAGCGCACCGCGCTGCCCGTGCTCGCCGAGCCGATCAAGCTGGCGACGCTGCTGCGCGACTGGCCGGACGGACGCACCCTGTTCTTCGCCGACGAGGAGGGCGGCGCGCCTCTGTCCGAAGCGGCGGTGGCGCGGCCCGGTCCGGCGGCGATTCTGATCGGCCCCGAGGGCGGTTTCGACGACGAGGAACGCGCCGCGATCCGCGCGCTGCCGCAGGCGGTGGCCATCAAGCTCGGCCCGCGCATCCTGCGCGCCGACACCGCGGCGGCGGCAGCGGTGGCGGTGTGGATGGCGGCGGCGGGGGACTGGCGCTGAGCCGTCCGCGCCTCTAGATGCGCCGCGATGTCGAACCATATCCCCAACGCGAAGAGCGATCCGCTGATCGAGGATCGCGCGCAGCTGATCGAGACCTTTGCGAACGGCGAGAAGCCGCCCGAGCGCTGGCGGATCGGCACCGAGCACGAGAAGTTCGTCTATCGCACCGCCGATCGTCGCGCGCCGAGCTACGACGAGCCCGGCGGAATCCGCGATCTGCTCGCGGCGATGACGGCGTTCGGCTGGAAGCCGATCGAGGAAGGCGGCAAGGTGATCGCGCTCGGCGGGCCCGACGGCAACGTCAGCCTCGAGCCGGCGGGGCAGTTCGAGCTGTCGGGCGCGCCGCTCGAGAACCTCCACCAGACCTGCGCCGAGACCGGGCGGCATCTCCAGCAGGTCAAGGCGGCAGGCGACAAGCTCGGGCTGGGCTTTCTCGGTATGGGCATGTGGCCCGACAAGACCCGCGCCGAGCTGCCGACGATGCCCAAGGGGCGCTACGCGATCATGCTGCGGCACATGCCGCGCGTCGGCGCGCTCGGGCTCGACATGATGCTGCGGACCTGCACGATCCAGGTCAATCTCGACTACCGATCCGAAGCCGACATGGTGAAGAAGTTCCGCGTCGGCCTCGCGCTCCAGCCGCTCGCCACCGCGCTGTTCGCCAATTCGCCGTTCACGGAAGGGCGGCCCAACGGCATGCTCTCGTTTCGCAGCCATATCTGGACCGACACCGATCCGGCGCGCACCGGCATGCTGCCGTTCGTGTTCGAGGATGGCTTCGGCTACGAGCGCTACGCCGATTACGCGCTCGATGTGCCGATGTACTTCGTCTATCGTGACGGCCGCTACATCGACGCCGCGGGACAGAGCTTCCGCGATTTCCTCAAGGGCGAGCTGCCGGCGCTGCCCGGCGAGAAGCCGCGGATCAGCGACTGGACCGACCATCTCTCGACCGCCTTCCCCGAGGTGCGGCTCAAGAGCTTCCTCGAGATGC
>CAXSHP010000315.1:0-2920 GCA_964236935.1 uncultured Sphingomonadaceae bacterium | reverse complement strand
GGCCTATATGTCACGGTGCCGGGTTCGCCCGGCTATGGTGATAAATGATGCCGTGTGAGGCGCAGCGGACCCGGGGGCAGTACCCGGCGGCTCCACCACAAACCTCGGCGACGAGGTTTCTGACGGGGCCGAACCAGGATCGACGTGTGTTCGAGTGCGGTATTTTTGCCCGGCCTGATTGAGCCGTTAAACCGATCAAAACCACAAGTGCCAACGACAACGAGGCGCTCGCGATTGCCGCGTAACTGAGTCCTCACGGATAAGGTTACAAGGCTTAAGCGCGGTTCGGGCCGCACCGGGCAACAGAAGCGGAAACCGGCGGTACGGGGAGCACCGAGCAACAGAAGCTCCCCACTATTCCAGCGTCCGTGCCAGTCCGTCGAGGATCATTTCCCCAGCCCTGCATGGTCTGCGCCGCCCACTCGGGCAGGACCCCTTCGTGGGTCAGTGTCAGTTCGCGCTCGCCGTCGCGTTCCTCGATCTCGACCGTCACGTAAGTGGTCAGCGCGAACACCGGATCGGTGAAGCTGAACATCAGCCGCCGCGGCCGATCGAGCGCGAGATATTCGCCGCGATGCTCCCATTCCTTGCCCTCGCGCCGCTCGACCATGCGCCACGCGCTGCCGACGCGCGGGTCGATCTCGACCGCGGTCATCTCGCCTTCGGGAGTGGCGAACAGCCAGGCACCGACGGTCTCCCGGTCGAGCCAGGCGTCGAACAGACGTTCCGCCGGGGCATCGAACCGGCGGACGACGCGAACGGTCTGGCGGTCCTCGGCCACGCTGCGTTCCTTGGCTATACCGCGCGGTCGGCCGCCCCACGGCGAACCGCCCGAACCTTATGCCAGACGAACCAGACGCCCGCCAAGAGGATGATGCCGACGATCAGGAAGTCCACGCGGTGAAACCACATCGCCACGCGCGGATCGCGGTTCCACGCATCGCCGAGCCTGAGCCCGACCCAGGCGAGCGCGAAGCACCACGGCCATGATCCGACGAAGGTGTAGAGGTGGAACTTGGCCAGCGGCATGCGCGCGACGCCGGCGGGGAAGGCGATGAAGGTGCGCACCACCGGCAGCAGCCGGCAGACGAGCACGGCGATGCTGCCGAAGCGCGCGAAGAAGGCCTCGGCGCGGTCGAGATCGTCCATCGTCACCAGCACATAGCGCCCCCAGCGCGCGACGAACCGCCGCCCGCCGTGCTTGCCCGCCTCATAGGCGACGAGCGAGCCGAGGTTGCAGCCGATCGCGCCGACGGTCGCCACCCAGAACAGATCGAGCTGGCCGGTCGAGACGAGATAGCCGGCGAACGGCATGATCAATTCCGACGGGAGCGGGATGCACGCGCTCTCGATCGCCATCAGTATCGCGACGCCGGCATAGCCCCCGGCCGAGATGATCGCGACGATGATGCCGGCGAGCCAAGCGATGAGGGCGTGGAAGATCGACATGAGAACGGCTGATGGCGGTTTGAAGCGAAATTGTCGAGCTATCCCTATGTCAGGCAGTGCTTGACATATCACTCGTAAGGCAATAGCTTACACCTGTGATCCGCTCGTTCCGCAGCAAGGCGTTGAGTCTCTACGCGGGGCAGGGCGATCGATCCAAGCTGAGCGTCAGGAACCTTGCTCGGCTGGACAGGATATTGGAGACGCTCGACGAAGCGGCGCGAGCGGAAGATATGAATGTTCCCGGTTGGCGCTTTCATGCGCTCAAGGGGACGATGAGAGGCCGCTATGCGGTCGATGCGAGCGGAAACTGGCGGGTGACGTTCGGATGGGACGGCGCGGATGCCGTCGAGGTCGATCTGGAGGATTATCACTGATGGGAAATCCGCTGCTCAAGGGCCTGCGCCCGGTCCATCCCGGCGAAATCCTGCGCGAGGATGTGTTGCCCGCATTGCGCCGGCCCAAGACGGAGATCGCCCGCCTCCTCGGCATCTCGCGGCAGACGCTGTACGACCTCCTCGCGGAGCGTCAGCCGGTCACGGCGCGCATGGCGCTGCGCATCGGCAAGCTCTGCGGCAACGGCGGCGATATCTGGTACAAGCTCCAGCAGCGCTATGACATGAGGCTCGCCGAGCAGGAGATGGCGGAGGAGATCGCGAAGATACCTACACTGCGGGAGGCGGCCTGATGCCCTTCGACAGAAAGGCTACGATCGTCGTACTGCTGATTTTGCTATGTGGTTCGGCCTCGATATCGTTCGCTTGGAGCGTTTGAAAGTGATTTGATGCGTGCCCTCAAAGCACGTACTTCGACAGATCCGTGTCCCGCGCGATGCTCGCGAGCTGTCCCTCGACATAGGCCCGATCGATCGTCAGCGTCGTTCCCCCGCGATCCTCAGCATCGAAGCTGACCTCCTCGAGCAGTTTCTCCATCACCGTCGACAGGCGGCGCGCGCCGATGTTCTCGAGCGCTTCGTTGACCTCGGCGGCGATGCGCGCGATCGCGGCGATGCCGTCGTCGGCGAAGTCGATCGTCACCTGCTCAGTGTCGAGCAGCGCGCGATACTGGTCGGTCAGCGAGGCGCGCGTATCACGCAAAATCCGCACGAAATCGGCCTCGGTCAGCGCCTTCAACTCGACGCGGATCGGCAGGCGGCCCTGCAATTCGGGGAGCAGGTCGCTCGGCTTGGCGACGTGGAACGCGCCGCTGGCGATGAAGAGGATGTGATCGGTCTTCATCGGCCCGTATTTGGTCGCGACCGTGGTCCCCTCGATCAGCGGCAGCAGATCGCGCTGGACGCCCTCGCGGCTGACCGATCCGCCGCGCACGTCGCTGACCGCGATCTTGTCGATCTCGTCGAGGAAGACGATGCCGTTGGCCTCGGCGTCGGCGAGCGCGGCGCGGCTGAGCTCGTCCTGGTCGAGGCGCTTGTCGCTCTCCTCCTCGATCAGCTTGGTCCACGCCTGGCGGACGC
>CAXSHP010000314.1:0-2939 GCA_964236935.1 uncultured Sphingomonadaceae bacterium | reverse complement strand
TCTCCGATAAGGCGGATCAGCGCGGGTTGCGCGCGAGGGTGGCGATCGGGCCGATCTTCGGCACTATGCCTGCTCCTCGGCCGGAGCGGCGCTCCATCGCGCAACACAATGCTTCACCGAACCGCCGCCAGCGCGTCGACGAAGCGCGGGATCATCGCGGGGACGAGGCCGGCGACGTTGATGCGGCCGGACGACGCCATGTAGATCGCATGATCCTCGCGCAGCGCGCGGACCTGCTCGGGGCTGAGCGGCAAGGTCGAGAACAGCCCGCGCTGGCCGGCAAGCGGCGCCAGCGCGGCGTCGGCCTGCGCCAGCATCGCGCGGATGCCGGCGATGCGTGTCCGCATCTCGTCGAGCTCGGCGCGCCAGTCGGCGGCGAGCGCCGCGTCGTCGAGGATCGTGCTCACGATGGCGGCGCCGTGCGCCGGCGGCATCGACCAGTTGGCGCGCGCCAGCGACAGCAGGTTCGACTGGACCACGCCAGCCTGCTCCGCATCCCGCGCGATCGTATAGAGCGCGCCGACCCGCTCGCGATAGAGGCCGAAATTCTTGTCGCACGAATAAGCGACCAGCGCCTCATCGGCCGTCTCGATCACCAGGCGCATCCCGGCCGCGTCCGGCTCCAGGCCATCGCCCAGTCCCTGATAGGCGAGGTCGATCAGCGGAAACAGGCCTCGCCCGGCGATGAGCGCGGCGAGCAGCGCCCATTGATCCGGCGTGAAGTCGGCGCCGGTCGGATTGTGGCAGCAACCGTGCAGCACCACCACGTCGCCGCGGCGCGCCGTGCCGAGCGCGTCCATCATGGCATCGAACGTCAGGCGCTGGGTCGGAACGTCGAAATGCCGGTAACGCGCCAGCGCGAGATGCGCGGCCTGGAAGATCGGCGCATGGTTGGGCCAGGTCGGCTCGCCGATCCAGATGCGCGCCTCCGGTCGCGCGCTCGCGATCAGCTCGGCGGCGAGGCGCAGCGCCCCGGTGCCGCCGGGGGTCTGCAGCCCGCTGACGCGGTGGTCGGAGGCCGTGGCGCCAAACAGGATGGGCTTCAGCAGCTCGAAGAACCGGATGTCGCCTTCCGGCCCGAGATAGGACTTGGTCGCTTGCTCGGCGACAAGCTTGCGCTCGGCCGCCTTGACGGCGCGGAGCACCGGCGTCGCATCGGCGAGATCACGATAGACGCCGACACCCAGATCGATCTTGTGCGCGCGCGGATCGTTTCTGAATGCGCCGATCAGCGCAAGCAAGGCGTCGGGCGGGCGCCGGGACAGCCGATCGAACATCGTCGCATCTTCGGTAACGACGTCCTCCCGCTCGCGTTGCGATACATCGATCATTTCACCCCATCCTCTTCGATCGTTCAACCTGATGCCGGCGCGACGACAGCTTATATTCGCACGACGATCTTGCCGCGCTGTCCGCCGGATTGAAGGTAGCGATAGGCGTTTACCGTTTCGGCGAAAGGGAAAACACGGTCGATCACCGGACGCAGCCGTTGGTCGGCGATGCCTGCGGAAACGAACGCCTTCGCCCGCTCGAGCATCGCGTCGTCGCGGTTGCAGACGAATACGGAATAGCCCGTGATCGTCGCGCCGGCACGGACCAGCGGCAGGATCGGCCCGTTCAACCCCAGATCGCCGCTCAGCGCGCCGACGATGAAGACGCCGGCGCCAGGCGCGAGCGCGTCGAGGTAGCGCGGCATCATCGGACCGGCGACCGTGTCGAAGACGAGGTCCGCGCCGCGCCCGCCGGTCTCCGCGCGCACGCGCAAGGCCAGGTCCTCGCTGTCGGTGGCGATCACGGCGTCGGCGCCGAGGCCGAACAGGAACGCGCGCTTGTCGACCGTGCGGCTCGTGGCGATGACGCGCGCGCCGAGCAGCTTCGCCATCCGGATCGCGCCGTTGCCCGCCGTGCTCGACCCGGCGGTGACGAGGACGGTCTGCCCCGGTCCCGCCGCCCTCAACTCGACGAGCGGATAATAAGCGGTCAATGCCTGCGACCACATCGCGCAGCCGTCTTCCGGACGATCGTCGCCGCTCCAGTGGACGAGATAGTGGGCGAGGCTGATCGCGAAGGTGCCGTTGACGCAGTAGCGGCCATCCTCCTGCGGCAGCGAGCAAACGCGGTCGCCGACGGCAAACCCCTCGACGCCGGCACCGACGGCATCGACGACGCCATACGCCTCCTGCCCGATCCGCGCCGGCAGATCGGGCGCGCTGAAATAGGTGCCCTGCAGCCAGAAGAGGTCGCCGCGGTTCAGCGCGAACGCCTCGACGCGATAGCGGACCTCGCCGGGCCCCGGCAGTGGCGCCACGACATCGCGGAACGCCAGCACCTCGGGGCCGCCGCAGCGATCGAACTGAAGGATCGTAGCCATGATCTTCTACCGCGGTTGCCGGGCCCCGGTGATGCTCGAACGTCCGCCGGCAGAGAAGCGCCGCGACGGATAGCCGGTCCGCGATCGGGATAGTTCCGGTCGCCCCGCCCGGTGTTCATATGATGAACAGGGCTCCATCGCCGGTTGGCGGCCGACGACGGCATTCTTCCTATCCCGATTCCCACGGCCGCTACCCGACTCCAGCCTTTTGGACGACCGTTTTTCGCTCATTATGGCCAAGTGAAAAGCGAGACTCCGCTCAAGGAGTTTTGCTGACGGCGCGCCGATAACGAGCGTGCTGTGGCGATCATCGTCCGATCGGGCGAGACAAGGGGGGTATCAGCATGCGTCGTCCATTCCACCACATGGTTTCCGGTTGGCAGGGGACATCCCTCGCCTTGATCCTGGCAGCTCTGGCGTCACCGGCCATGGCGCAGTCCGCGGCGACGAGCGGAACGACCGCGGGCGACGTCACGGCATCGGCCGCATCGTCGACGCCCGCCAATTCCGACAACGGCGAAATCCTGGTCACGGCGCGAAAGCGATCGGAGTCGCTCGTCAACGTCCC
>CAXSHP010000313.1:0-2958 GCA_964236935.1 uncultured Sphingomonadaceae bacterium | reverse complement strand
CGGCGATGCCCTCGACCACCACCTTGTTGCCGCGCGCCGAGATATAGACGCCGAGCCGGTTCTCGATCGCGACGAGGTTCTGGTCATATTCGCCGAACAGGCGGCCGAGCAGCTGCGGCTTGTCGAACGCGAGCTCGAGGCGGGCGCGATCGCCGGCCTGCGCGGTGACGGGCTTGCGGCTCAAAGCTTCATGACCTCTCCCTGGCGTCATTCCCGCGCAGGCGGGAATCCATAAACTCGGCGGCAGAATTCAAATTGCAAGGTTCGCCAATATGGATCCCCGCCTGCGCGGGGATGACGACGTTGAGGGTCATGCCGCCGCCATCGCCGGGATCGCCCCGCCGATCGAGTTCGGCCCGGCGCTGACGATCTCGACCTCGACGATCTCGCCGATCGCCGCGTCGGTCGTCAAATGGACCGACTGCAGCCAGGGCGACTTGCCGAGCTTCTGCCCCGGCAGCTTGCCGCCGCGCTCGATCAGCAGGCTGGTGCGCCGGCCGATGCTGGCGCGGTTGAACGCGTGCTGCTGCGTGTTGAGCAACGCCTGGAGCCGCTGGAGCCGCTCGTCCATCACCGCTTCGGGCACCTGCGCCGCCATGTCGGCGGCCGGCGTGCCGGGGCGCGGCGAATATTTGAACGAATAAGCCTGGGCATGACCGACCGCCGCGACGAGCGCCAGCGTCTGCGCGAAATCATCCTCGGTCTCGCCGGGGAAGCCGACGATGAAGTCGCCCGAGATGGCGATGTCGGGCCGGCGGGCGCGAACCCGTTCGATGATCCGCAGATAGCCGTCGGCGGTGTGGCTGCGGTTCATCGCCTTGAGGATGCGATCGCTGCCCGCCTGCACCGGCAGATGGAGGAAGGGCATCAGTTTCCCGATCTCGGCATGCGCGTCGATCAGGCCTTGCGTCATGTCGGTGGGATGGCTGGTGGTGTAGCGGATGCGCGCCAGCCCCGGCAGGCGGTCGAGCGCGCGGATCAACCCGTCGAGCCGTTGCACACGGCCGACTTCGTCGTCGCCGGTCCACGCATTGACGTTCTGCCCGAGCAATACGATCTCCCGCGCGCCGGCCTCGACCAGCGCCTGCGCTTCGTCGACGATCGCCTGCCATGGCCGTGAAATCTCGGCGCCGCGCGTGTAGGGCACGACGCAATAAGTGCAGAATTTGTCGCAGCCTTCCTGCACGGTGAGGAACGCGCTCGGCCCCTGGCGGCGGCGCTTGGGCAGAGCATCAAACTTCGACGCGAGCGGCATGTCGGTGTCGAGCGCCTGTTCGCCGCGCGCGGCGCGCGCGACCAGTTCGGGCAGGCGATGATAGGCCTGCGGGCCGACCACGACGTCGATCGCCGGCGCGCGGCGCGGCATCTCGGCACCTTCGGCCTGCGCGACGCAGCCGGCGACCGCGATCATCGGCCGCGCGCCGCCCTCGCGCCGGATCAGCCGTCCGACGTCCGAATAGACCTTCTGCACCGCTTTCTCGCGGATGTGGCAGGTGTTGAGCACGACCAGCTCGGCTTCGTCCGCGCCCGTCTCGGTCAGCCCCTCGGCGGCGAGCAATTCGGCCATGCGCGCGCCGTCATAGACATTCATCTGGCAGCCGAACGACTTGACGTGGAAGCTGGTGGGCGCGGCGCGAGTCATCTGCCGCTTGCTATAGGGGATGGCCGCGCGCTTCGCCAAGCGCATGCGCGATCGCGGCGCGCGATGCGGCGGCGATCGCCTTGCGGTCGCCGAGCTGCGCCGGATCGAGCGGAGCGAGGAAATGGACCGCCGCCGCGATCCGCCCGCGCCGACCGAGGATGCGCAAGGCATTGTCGGTCGCATTCTCGGGGTCCGCCCAGGCGATGTCGGTCGCGGCACCGCCATAGTCGATCAGCACCGGCTGGACGCGGATGCCGGGCGGCGGCGGCGCGACCGAGGCGAACAGCGCCGCGCGGAACGGCAGCAGCGCCGTTCCGTCGCCGGTCGTGCCCTCGGGAAACAGCGCCACCGGCTGGCCGCCCGCCAGCGCGCTCGCCAGCGTGTCGGCCTGCGCGCGCACCTGCCCGCGCTCGGTGCGCGCGATGAAGATCGTGCGGTTGAGCGAGGCGAGCCAGCCGATCACCGGCCAGCGCGCGACATCGTCCTTGGAGACGAAGCTCGTCCCGCTCGCGCCGGCAAGAACGAGGATGTCGAGCCAGCTGGTGTGGTTCGCGACGAACAATACGTCGCGCCGCAACGCTGTCCCGATGGTGCGGGTGTCGACGCCGGCGGCGCGCGCGGCGAGGCCGAGAAAGCGCGGCGGCCAGCGCGAGGGTCGGCGTGCCAGCCGGGTCAATCCATGCAGCGGCAGGCACAGCAGCAGCGCGCCGATCAGCAGCGCGATACGGCCAATGGCGCGGGTCCGGCTTCGCTCAGCTCTTGCGATCGAGCGAGACGCCGTAAAGCTCCATGCGATGATCGACCAGGCGGAAGCCGAGGCGTTCGGCGATCTGCTTCTGCAGCTGCTCGAGCTCGGCATCGACGAATTCGGTGACCTTGCCGGTCTCGACGTCGATCAGATGATCGTGATGCTCGTCGGCAGCGGCCTCGTAGCGCGCGCGGCCGTTGCCGAAGTCGTGGCGTTCGAGGATCGCGGCTTCCTCGAACAGGCGCACGGTGCGGTAGACCGTCGCGATCGAGATGCCCGGATCGATCGCCGCCGCGCGAGCGTGGACCGCCTCGACGTCGGGATGATCCTCCGCGTCGGACAGGACGCGCGCGATGACCCGGCGCTGCTCGGTGATCCGCAGGCCCTTTTCGGCGCACAGCGCCTCGATATCGATCTTACGCGACATATCCGCTCGCCTGCTGACGCATTCGGCGTCGTCCTACGGCGATTCGCTTCGCAGGGGAAGCGCTGCGCCGCAGGACGAGGGGAGAATTAGAGCACTTTTCGCTGAGGTAGAGTCGGAAGGGATTCCCAGGGCGGTTGGGAT
>CAXSHP010000312.1:2772-2992 GCA_964236935.1 uncultured Sphingomonadaceae bacterium | reverse complement strand
ATCACGATCAGGCAGGCGCCGACCGCGATGAACGCGATCAGCGTTCCGGCATTGGCCAGCGCGGCGATCTCACCGATCGGGAGCACCCCGGCCAGCACCGCGACCAGCACCGCGGTCGCCACCGTCACCCGGCTCGGCACCCCCCGCGCCGTGATCCGCGCCAGCCCCTGCGGCAGGAAGCCGTCGCGCGCCATCGCCAGGAAGATCCGGCTCTGGCCAT
>CAXSHP010000312.1:0-2762 GCA_964236935.1 uncultured Sphingomonadaceae bacterium | reverse complement strand
ACCGCGGCGATCGCGATCACCTTGGCGATGTCGCCCTGCCCGCTCTCGCGCAGGATCAGCGCCAGCGGCTCCGGGCTGTTGGCGAATCTGGTGTAGGTCAACGCCCCCACCGCGGTCGCTGCGACCGCGATGTAGATCACCGTCGACACCGCCATCGAGCCGATAATGCCGATCGCCAGATCCCGCTCGGGCCGCTTGGTCTCCTCCGCCGCGGTCGAGATCGCGTCGAAGCCGTAGAAGGCGAAGAAAATGATCGCCGCCGCCGCCATGATCCCGCGCTGCTGCCCCGCGACGCTGTGCGCGGCGAAGCCATAGGGGTTGAACGGATGCAGATTGGCCGCGTCGAAATAGGGAAAGGCGACCGCGACGAACAGCGACAGCGTCACGATCTTGACGACCACCAGGATCGTGTTGATCCGCGCGCTTTCCCGCGTTCCGACCAGCAACAGCGCGGTCACCACCGCGATGATGAACACCCCCGGGACGTTGGCGACCCCGCCCAGCTCTGGCCCCTGCGTCAGGGCGACCGGAAAGCCGATCCCGGTCAGCAACGGCGTCGCATAGCCCGACCAGCCGACCGCGACCGTCGACACCACCAGCGAATATTCGAGGATCAACGCCCAGCCGACCACCCAGGCGAAAATCTCGCCCAGCACGGCGAAGCTGTATGAATATGCGCTACCCGCCTGCGGCATCATCGCCGCCAGTTCGGCATAGCACAGCGCCGCGCACGCGCAGACGAGGCCCGCGACCCCGAACGACACCAGCACCGCCGGTCCGGCCCGGTCGGCCCCGACCCCGATCAGGGTGAGGATCCCGGTCCCGACGATCGCCCCGACCCCGAGTGCCAGCAGATGCGGCCACGACAGCGTCGCCGCCAGCGCATCGGCGCGCCGCTCGCCCGCTGCCGGAATTGCCTTGCGCCGTGTCAGTCCCGTCATCCCCGTCCCTCCGCTCGCGCCCGCGCGTCCCGCGTCAATGCGAGCAGCGCAGCGGCGAAGCAATCGGATAAGTCGCCGGCCTGTTCGCCGCTCTGTGCCCGCTCGGCCGGCGGTCAGGGCGCGCTTTCGGGGATGATTCCCACCGCCGCGCGAAACGGCAGCGAATAGACCACCGCGCCGGCCTCGTTCTCGGCGTCGATCCGATACCGGAAATCGATGATGCCATTGCGAAGGTCGCCACCCATCACATCGCGCGCGGCGTCCACGACGGCGCATTTGAGCACGTCGATGTTATCGAATTCTACGCCGTCCGGATCGAGAATTTCATCGACGTGGTCGCGAAGGTGAAGGAAGAATCGTGCCATCTGCGCTCCGGCTCAGGGGGAGCGCATATGTCTCTCAGCCGCCGAGACCCTGTAGCTCTTCGACGATGACGCGGCTTATCAGATGCCCGCGTCTTAATCTATATCCCATTCAAATTAAAAACATTTGTTGTGGCAACCCTGCTGAAACATGCTATTGTCCGATATTGCCAGCAAGACCTTTGGGCTTTGGCGACTGAGAGATGCGCCGCGCTCCCGCCCCTTTTCGCGGGAAGCAATATGGCCGATGCTGTCGAACCCCTTGCGCTGTTGCTACGCAACCTCGAGCTGCGCACGAAGCTGAACGATGCCGATCGGGCGGCCGTGCTGGCCTTGCCACACGTCCTGCGGATGCTCGAGCCCGGCACCTACCTGATCCGCGAAGCCGACCCCGTCGGCGATTGCGCGGTCATGGTTTCCGGCTTCGCCTATCGGTCGAAGCTGGCCGGCGACGGCCAGCGCCAGATCCTCGCGCTCCATCTGCCGGGCGATGCGATCGACTTCCAGAACCTGTTTCTCGACGTCTCCGACCACAATGTTCAGATGCTGACCCGCGGCCAGGTGGCGGTCGTTCCCCGCAAGGCCCTGCAAGCGCTGACCCGCTCCAACCGAGCGGTCGGCGAAGCAGTCCTTCTCAAAATTCTGGTCGAAGCGTCGATGTTTCGCGAATGGGTCCTGAATGTCGGCCGGCGGGACGCCAAGACGCGCGTAGCGCATCTGCTGTGCGAGCTTGCCGTCCGGCTCGATCACGAAGGGCTCGCCGATCAATACGGCTACGAATTGCCGATGACGCAGGAACAGCTCGGCGATGCGGTCGGGCTGACGTCGGTCCACATCAACCGCACGCTGAAACTGCTCGAGAATGAGAACCTCATCACCCGGACCAAGCGGAGCATCAGCTTTCCGGACTGGGCGAAGCTGCGCTATGTGGGCGATTTCAACGAACGCTACCTGCATCTCGAGCTGCAAAGATCGAGCAGTGACGTTGCGGGTTGAAGCTTGCGGGGACGCGCCCCAGGCTTGACCGGGGACGCCCCCGCCGGAACCCCTACCCCTCATCCCCCATCCGTAGCGCCGCTATAAACGCCTCCTGCGGGATGCTCACATTCCCATATTCGCGCATCTTCGCCTTGCCCTTCTTCTGCTTGTCGAGCAGCTTGCGCTTGCGGCTGGCGTCGCCGCCGTAGCATTTCGCGGTCACGTCCTTGCGCATCGCGCTGAGCGTCTCGCGGGCGATCACCTTGCCGCCGATCGCCGCCTGGATCGGGATCTTGAACAAATGCCGGGGGATCAAATCCTTGAGCCGTTCGACCATCCCGCGCCCGCGCGCTTCCGCGGTGCCGCGGTGGACGATCATGCTCAGCGCGTCGACCGGCTCTTCGTTGACGAGGATGCTCATCTTGACGAGGTCGCCCTCGCGGTGGCCGATCTGGTGGTAATCGAAGCTGGCATAGCCCTT
>CAXSHP010000311.1:0-2996 GCA_964236935.1 uncultured Sphingomonadaceae bacterium | reverse complement strand
GCCGCCTCCTGCTTGGCGGGATCGGCGAAGCTCATCGGATCGGGCACGCTGCCGGTGATCGGCAGCACGTCCTCGGGGCTCGTGCCCCACGTCAGGTTGGGCGCGATCTCGGTCGCATCGAGCGTGACGACGCGGTCGTAGCGCGCGCCGGGATCGCTCGGCAGCGTCCGCCACCAGGCGATCGCTTTGTCCCATTCCTCGCCCGCCGGGGCCATCGGCCGGCCCTTGAGATAGGCAAAGGTCTTCTCGTCGGGCGCGATCAGCCCCGAGCGCGCGCCATGCTCGATCGCCATATTGGACACGGTCAGGCGCCCTTCGATCGACATGTCGCGGATCGTCGAGCCGGTATATTCGACGACGAAGCCGCTGCCCCCGGCCGCGCCGATCGTGCCGATGATCGCGAGGATCATGTCCTTGGGGCTGACGCCGAAGCCGAGCGCGCCGTCCACCCGGATCTCCATCGTCTTCGACGGCGTCAGCTGGAGCGTCTGCGTCGCCAGCACATGCTCGACCTCGCTCGTGCCGATCCCGAACGCCAGCGCGCCGAGCGCGCCGTGCGCCGCGGTGTGGCTGTCGCCGCAGACGACAGTGGTGCCCGGCAAGGTGAAGCCCTGCTCGGGGCCGATGACGTGGACGATGCCCTGCTCGGCGGCGAGCGCATCGATATAGCGGATGGCGAACTGCGCCGTATTCGCCTCGAGCGCGGACAACTGCTGCGCCGATGCGGGATCGGCGATCGGGAGGCGCAGCCCGGCGGCGTCGCGCCGCGCGGTGGTCGGCAGATTATGGTCGGGCACCGCCAGCGTCAGATCGGGCCGGCGGACCTTGCGCCCGGCCACGCGCAGCCCTTCGAACGCCTGCGGGCTGGTGACCTCGTGGACGAGGTGGCGATCGATGTAGATCAGGCAGGTGCCATCGTCGCGCCGCTCGACGACGTGGGCGTCCCAGATCTTCTCGTAGAGCGTGCGGGGCTCGGTCATGACGCTCATCTAGTCGTTGCGCGCGTCGGTGGGAAGGTCGGCGGCGGGAGGGAGCTTGCCGTCGAGCTTGAGCCAGTCGCGCGGCGGGCGGCCGTAGAGCATGTCGAACAGCTCGAGCGGGATGCCGACCGGACGCACGCTTTCGGAGTTCCACAGCACCGCGACCCCGGTCTTCGCCTGCGGATCGAACAGGATCAAAGCGCGATAGCCGCGGACCGCGCCGCGATGGCCGATCAGCCGATGACCGTTGTAGATCGCGTTGCGCCAGCCCAGGCCATAGGTCGTGCCGCGCATCTCGCGGTCGAATTCGGTGAGGCGGGCGGAGCCGATCGTCGAGACCAGCGGCGCGTGGATCACGTCGAGCACGCGTTGCGACACGATCGTCGGCGCCTCGCCCATCTGCGCGCGCATCCAGATGCCGAGATCGAGGATCGAGGCGCTGACCCCGCCCGCGGCGGGGATGCCGAAATAGGCTTCGTCGACCTGCACCGGCCGGCCGCCGACGGTGGGACGCGCCCAGCTCGCCGCGCCGACCAGCTTGGCCCGCCCGATCGACGCATTGCGCATGCCCAGCGGAGCGAACAGATTTTCCTCGACCGCCTCGGCGTAGCTCCGCCCCGTGACCCGCGCGACGATCTCGCTCGCCGCATCGAATGCGACATTCTGGTAGCTGAAGCAGGCGCCGGGCGCGCAGATCGGCGTGATCTTGCCGAGCGCGTGGCGGATCAGCCGCGGGTCCTCGCCCTGCTCGAGCAGACCGTCATAGGCATTCCTGGGCAGCCCGAGCTGGTGCGACAGCAATTGGGTGAGCGTCGCGATCTTCTCGCGATCGAACGGCAGATGCAGGCTCGTGTCGAACTTGGCGATGGGATCGCCGAGGGACAGCTTGTTCTCCTCGGCGAGTTTGGCGATGAGCGTCGCCGCGACCGTCTTCGACAGCGACGCCCAGCGGAACGCCGTCTTGACCGTGACCGGCTCGCCGTCGCTGTTTCCGGTGACGCCATAGCCCTTGACGAAATTGAGCTGCCCCCGCTCGACGATCGCCACCGCCATCCCCGTCATGCCGCGCTCGTGCACCAGCCGCTCGAATCGCCGGTCGAGCAGCGCATAATCGATTCGCCCCGGTCCCGCGGCGGGTTCGGCGAGAGCGGGGCTTTCCACCAGCTCGGTGGTCGGCGGGAGCGACAGGATCAGCGGCGGACGTGTCCGCTTGGCAATCGGCATGGCGCGGGAGGGCAGCGACGCCGGCTGTTTGCCCTTCTTCCCGACGGCGACCTTCTTATCGGAGGCCTTCGCCGGCTTTTTGCGATCGGGCTTGTCAGCCTTTTTCTTCGTCGTCTTTTCCGACGACGTCTCCTTCTTCGCCGCAATCGAGCCCGCGGTGCCCAACGTCAGCGCCAGGCAGCAGGCGATAGCCGCAATCAGCGCGCGCGGCCGCCGGGGAAGAAGAGGCAGGCGCCGTTCGATCGTGAGGAATTTATCCATCGGTCGCGCGGCGTTAACGATGAGCGGCGAAGGCGTCCAGCCGCGCTAGGCCGACACGCACCGCCTATTCGGCACGGTTGATCACAGCGCGACCTCATAATGCGCGCTGGTCTTGGCCCTGACCTCTTCCGCCGTGACGTCCGGGGCGAGCTCGACCAGGCGGAACGCGCTCGTGTGATCGGGGCGCTGGAAGACGCACAGATCGGTGACGACCATGTCGACCGCATCCTTGCCGGTCAGCGGCAAGGTGCAGGCCGGAATGAACTTGGGGCTGCCGTCCTTGGCGGTATGCTCCATCACCACGATGATCTTCCTGACCCCGGCGACCAGATCCATCGCGCCGCCCATGCCCTTGATCATCTTGGGGAATCACCCAATTGGCGATATCGCCGCCCTCCGACACCTCCATCGCGCCGAGCACGGTCAGATCGATATGCCCGCCGCGAATCATCGCGAAGCTGTCCGCGCTCGAGAAATAGGAGGAGGACGGCAATTCGCTGATGGTCTGCTTGCCGGCATTGATCAGATCGG
>CAXSHP010000310.1:1063-3006 GCA_964236935.1 uncultured Sphingomonadaceae bacterium | reverse complement strand
CGGCGGGATCACGGCATAGTTGAAGCCGGGAATGCCGGTCGCCACGAACAGTTCCGGATTCGTCTGCGCATTGGGGAAATATCCCCCGCCGACACCGAAGTTCGCTGGTGCCCCTGACGAGAAAGTACCGCCCGCGCAACCGCCAGCCAAATAGAAGCAGATGAAGCTTGGCGGATTGTACGACGGATATTTCTTGTAGCGGGCATGGAGGTAATTCACCGCCAAATGCAAGGTCAGCGCTCGTGTCGGATTTGCGATCAAAGCAACGTCGACACCCGGCGCGTGCTCCGAGCCGGTGTTGAAGATCGTCGTCTGGTTGGTGTTCACACCATTGACGACGACGACCTGCGTGCCCTGGGCTTGAAGGTGCGTATAGCTATTGTAGAAGGCTGCGATATTGAGCTGGAGCTTCCGATCGAAGAATTGGTTCTTCGATCCAATTTCCCAGGCTTTGACGCCCTCCGAATTGAACGTCGTGAAACTTCCGCCCGGGTTATTGGCCGCGAATGCGCCCGCCCCGAAGCCGCCGGAATGGCGACCGGTGTTGAAGCTGGCATAAAGCAGATTGTCGGGCGTCAATTTGTAATCCACCGCCAGACGATAGGTGGCGAACTTGAATTTCTTCTGGCCGCACTGCGTGTAGAAATATTTCGGTACCGTCCCGAGCGGCTGATTGCTTTGCGCCGTCGAATAATCCTGCGACGTGTATCCGCCGCACGTCAGGTTCGCGAAACTGTCGCTATAGGTGGGATTGACAGCATAATAATTTCCCGGATTGGCGAGGCCGAGCGTAGTCACATATTGGCCGACGAAAAGCGTGCCGTTGGCAGGGCTCTGGGTGATCGCCTTGAACGTCTTGTCGTCGACCGTGTAGCGGGCACCCGCCGTGAAGGTCAGCTTTTCGGCGATTGTGTAGGAGGCCTGGCCGTATATAGCATAAGATTTGGTCTTGGCGGCGCTCTCGCCCCGCGAATCGAACAGATTACCCGTCGTGAGGTTGAGGTTGCAGGCCGCCGTCGTGGTGTAGCTGAACTGACAGCCGTTGGCGGCACCGCCGAAGCCCCCGCCGGAGCCGAAATATGTCGGCAACCCGAGCGCGGCCGCCCCGACGGTCGTATACGTCCGATTCAGATAATAATAGGATGACCCGTCGTGATCATTCTCATGCAGGTAGAAGCCGCCCAAGGTATATTGCAGCGGGCTGTGCGAATCGTTGGACTGGAGCTGAAGCTCCTGCGTGTACGTCTTCGAACGGGTTCCACTGACATAATATTGGATCGGCAACGGCTCGCCGTCACCATCTCCGCCATTCACGGTGGAGAATTTCGTGTACGAGCTGATCGACCTGATCTTGAGCCATTGATTGACCTCGTACGAGATCGAGCCGCTATATTGCTGCTGCTTCAGGTGCTCATACGGCTTGGCGTCGTAAACGGACCGGTACTTGCCGGGAATCGGAATGCCGATATCGGCCCCGTTGACGTCGGGAATGCCGTCGCGGGCGGCGTTGGTATACGGATATAATGTCCCCGTTCCGATGTTCGCGCCGTTATAGCCGCCCGTCCCGTTCGCCGCGCGCGGGAACGTGAAGCTCTGGCCGTTATAAACCAAGGTTCCGCCGGGCACCGTAACTAGCGACGGATCGACCGCCATGCCGATCACCTTGGCGTTGATCGCGTTGAAGCCGTTATCGTCGCGATTATAATAAGATGCGTGCAGCAATACTTCGAGCTTGTCGTTGAGCGATGAAGGCGCCCAACGCAGCGATCCACGCAGATAATATTCGTCCTTGTCCTGCAAATCCGCCTTCGAATTCACCGAACTCTTCAGATAACCGTCATGCCGCTCATATTCGCCCGCGACGCGGACGGCCAAGCCGTCAGCGATCGGCTGGTTGTAGAAACCTTCCGCGCGAAAGCGGCTGTAATTGCCGCCGGTCAAGT
>CAXSHP010000310.1:0-1053 GCA_964236935.1 uncultured Sphingomonadaceae bacterium | reverse complement strand
CGCCGTAGCTGTTGCGGCCGAACAAGGTGCCCTGCGGCCCCTTTTGCACCTCCACACGCTCTAGATCGACCAAGGCGGCGGTGGTCTGCTGGGTGCGCGCCTGATAGATTTCATCGATGTAGAAACCGATCCGGGGATCGGAGTTCAGGCCGATCGCCTCGGTATAGACGCCGCGAATCGCCGGCCGCTCCGCCGCGCCCGACCGGCCGAGCCGCAAGCCCGGGACGACCTGCTCCAGACGGCTGACGTCGGTGATGTCCTGATTGCGAAGCTGCTCGCCGGTAATCGCCGTGATCGACAGCGGCACATCCTGCAGGCGCTCGACGCGGCGTTGCGCCGTGACGACGATGTCTCCCCCGGCGCCACTGTCGGCCGCTGCCGCCTGGGCGGCGCCGTCGGAAGCTGGAGCGGTCTGGGCAATGGCGGGCGCCGCCGCCACGGCGATCGCGGCCGCCGATGAGAGCAGAAGCAGTCGATTAAGGCGAAAGGCACGCTCGATCATGTTGAACTCCCCATCTGCCCAGACATACGTGTTCGCTTTGCCTGGAAGCCTAACGGTAATGACGTTGACTGCGTTTGCAAACAAAAATTAGCGCATGGAGCCAAGTTGCGCATCAACCGTAACAAATGCCTCGTGCGGGAGGCAGTCCACGATTGACTGCGGTTGCGAATCCGGGAGCCGAGGCGTTCGATGAGCAGGCGCGGTTCGAAGATTTGCGGAGATTGCCGCCTGAAGCACGCGCGCTAAGGCATAGGCAGCGTGATCGCTCCGGCAGAGAGTCTGGCGAGGAACAAGGCCGACAGCCGTGCACGTTCGGCGAAGCTATCGGGCCAGGCATGCTCCTCGACGCTGTGGATCGCGCCGCCGCGCACCCCGAGAGTGTCGGCGCTCGCCAGTCCGGCGGCGTGAAGGTTGTTGCCTTCGCACACGCCGCCGGTCGGAGCCCAGGCGATTGTCTGTTCCAGTTCCGCGCCCACCGAGCGGAGCGCGCCGAACAGCGCCTGCTGCCGGGCGTCGAACGGCTTGGCGGGGCGGGTGAAGCCGCCGTGCAG
>CAXSHP010000309.1:0-3010 GCA_964236935.1 uncultured Sphingomonadaceae bacterium | reverse complement strand
TCTCGAGCAGCGTCTTGGTCTCCATCCCGTCGTTCGGGCGCTGGTTGAGCCCGAGCGAGCGCTTGAGCCCGTCGAGCACGGCGCTGCCGAGGCTCAACCCCTTGATCCGCTGCGCCGCCCAGTCGGCGGAGATCTTGTCGCAGCGCATGCCCCACACCTTCTCGGTGTAGGTCTTGAAGAAGATCGAGAACAGTTTCTCGCCGAACTGGTTGATCGTCCAATCCTTGAAGCTCTTGGGATTGGGATTGGGAGATAGCCGGGCGCGCGCGTAGCTCGCCATGCACATCGCCGAGCGCCACAGCCCCAGATTGCGCAGCGCCTCGAACGCGCGCAGCGGATAGGAATAGAATTTGCCCTCGTAATAGATGCGGCTCATGCGCGGGCGCTGGATGAAATCGTTCGGCAGGATCTCGTTCCACAGATCGACCACCTCCTTCGATTTGGAGAAGAAGCGGTGCCCGCCGATGTCGAAGCGGAAGCCCTCGTGCTCGACGGTGCGGCTGATCCCGCCGACGTAGACCGGGTCCTTCTCGATCACGGTCACGCTGTAGCCGGCCTTGGTCAGCAGATAAGCGGCGGTGAGCCCCGCCGGCCCTGCGCCGACGATCGCGACGTCGACCGAATTTGCGCCTTGGGTCATGCTCTGCCGGTTCCGCGTTGGTTCGCGTCCGGATTGCCGCTGAAACTTCTAAGGCTTGGTTAACGAGAGGTAATCTTCGACTGCTTCGTCATTCCGGCGAAAGCCGGAATCCGTGGAAACGGACCGTGCGAAATTGTAGGGCGCGCAGCCATGGATCCCGGCTTCCGCCGGGATGACGGGGGGAGGGGCGGTGAACGGTCGGTCAACGGAGCGGGTAGCCGTCGGGACGATCGCCGCTGCCATGTTGGTGGCCGCCGTCCTCCTGCGCACGCGCGGCACGCTGCACGAGCCGTTCTGGCTCGACGAGGCGTATAGCGCCTACGCTGCCGGCAAGGGCTGGGCGTTCCTGTGGCACATCGTGCCGCGCTACGAGACGCATCCGCCGTTCTATTATTCGCTGCTGCGGCTGTGGACGCTCGGCTTCGGCGACTCTTTGGCGGCGATGCGCGCGCTCGGCATCGCCTGCGGCCTCGCGACGCTGCCCGTCCTGCTGTTGTGCGGACGGGAGATGGCGCGCATCGCCGGGCTCGACGCGCGTCGCGAGCATTGGCTGGCGCTCGCGGTGCTCGGGCTCGGGGCGCTATCGCCGCCGCTGATCGAGATGGCGCGCGAGGTGCGGCCCTATCCGGTGCTGATCCTGGCCTATGCGGCCGGGCTGTTCGCGATCCTGCGGCTCGGCCGGCATGCTGCCGGGCGCGGCGCGGTGCGCGGCAAGGCGCTGCTGCCGTATCTCGTGGTGCAGGCGCTGCTGCTGTGGCTCCACAACCTCGGCCCCCTGTTCGCGCTCGCGCTCGGGCTGGGGTTGTTGGCGATGGTCGCGCGGCGATCGCTCGATCGGGCGGACTGGCTGTGGCTGGCCGGCGGGCACCTGCTCGTCGGTCTGGCCTATCTGCCGGCGCTGTCGATCCTGCTCGATCAGGCGCCGACCTGGATCCGCTCGACCTGGCTGCATTTCCAGTTCGCCACCGCATGGCCCCGCGTCGCGATGCTCTACGCGCTGCCGACCGCGCTGGCGCTGCTCGCCGCCGTGCTGCTCGCCACCCTCGCCTTGGTGCGGCTCGGGCGGAACGGCGAGACGCGGCGGATGGCCGCGGCGCTGCTCGCGGCGGCGCTGGTGCCGGTCGCGCTGTCGCTCCTGCTGTCGGCGCTGGTCGCGCCGGTGTTCATCGTCCGGACGATGACGCCGGTCGCGGTGCCGGCGATCCTCCTGCTCGGGTTCGGCGCGGTGGCGATGCGCGGCGTGTGGCGCTGGCCGGCGCTCGGTGCGCTGGTGGTGCTCGCGGCGCAGATGGCGCTGGTCGACTGGCAGGCCAGCCGGCGTCCGCCGCAGCAGAACTGGTACGGCGCGGTACGCTGGCTCGCGGCGCGCTATCGGCCCGGCGACCTCGTTCTCGCTTATCCCAACGAAGGCGCGCTGCCGTTCGACCGGGCGGTGCGCGATCTCGGGCTCGCGCTGCCGAGCCGGCCGATCCCGACGCCGGTGCCGTCGCTCGGCGTCGGCGGATGGAACCCGACCGGCAGCCGCGGGGTCGTCTCGCTCCCGCGCGACCGGCTCCGCGCGATCGCCGCCGAGCCGGCGATCCGCGCCGCGCCGACGGTGTGGTTGCTGCGCCTCGGCCCGTGGGCCTATGACAAGCACGATCTCTTTCTCGATGCGCTGCGCGAGCGCCGCCGGCCGATCGCCTGGTGGCGCAGCGATTATCCCGATCAGCCGATCGATATCGTCGGGCTCAGCGCCCGTCCCGCCGCCCGAGCAGCCGCAGGCGCAGCGCGGTGAGCTTGATGAACCCTTCCGCGTCGCGCTGGTCGTACGCGCCGGCGTCGTCCTCGAAGGTGACGACCTTCTCCGAATAGAGGCTGTTGGGCGATCGCCGCCCGGTGATGTGCGCCGCGCCCTTGTACAGCTTGAGCCGCACCGTGCCCGAGACCTTGGCCTGGCTGTGGTCGATCGCCGCCTGGAGCATCTCGCGCTCGGGCGAGAACCAGAAGCCGTTGTAGATCAGCTCGGCGTAGCGCGGGGCCAGCTCGTCCTTGAGATGCGCGGCGCCGCGATCGAGCGTCAATTGCTCGATCCCGCGATGCGCGAGATGGAGGATCGTGCCGCCGGGCGTCTCGTACATCCCGCGCGACTTCATCCCGACGAAGCGGTTCTCGACCAGGTCGAGCCGGCCGATGCCGTGGATCCGGCCGAGCTCGTTGAGCTTCGCCAGCAGGCTGGCCGGGCTCAACCCCTCGCCGTTGACCGCGACCGCATCGCCGCGCTCGAAATCGACCGTGATCGACTCGGGCGCGTCGGGCGCATCCTCGGGGCTGACGGTGCGCGAGAAGACATAGTCGGGCACCTCGTCCCACGGGTCCTCGAGCACCTTG
>CAXSHP010000308.1:0-3055 GCA_964236935.1 uncultured Sphingomonadaceae bacterium | reverse complement strand
GCTTAAGGCGTGGCTGGAGCTTGCGCCGGCGGAGCGAACGCCCCAAACTCCGCCCCGTTCGTCCTGAGTAGCCGTTGAGCGAAGTCGAAGCCCCTACTCAGGACGAACGGTGATTTAACGAGGAGCGGACCATGCCCTTGACCGCCGACGCCGACATCGCCGCGCTGCTGCGCGAGACCCGCACGATCGCGCTGATCGGCGCGTCCGACCGCCCGGATCGCCCGAGCTACGGCGTGATGAAGTTCCTGCAGGACTGGGGTTATCGCGTGATCCCGGTCAACCCGCAGATCACCGGCGAGCACGTCCACGGCGAATATGTCTGGCGCGAGCTTTCGCAGATCGGCGTGGCCGTAGACCTGGTCGACATCTTCCGCCGGCCCCAGGCCGCGGGCGAAGCGGTCGACGAGGCGATCGCGGCCGGCGCCAAGGCGGTGTGGCTGCAGCTCGGGGTGATCAACGAGGCAGCGGCGGCACGGGCCGAGGCGGCGGGGCTCAAGGTGGTGATGGACCGCTGCCCGAAGATCGATATTCCGCGGCTGGGGATTGCCCGACGCGAATCCTCCGCTTAGCTTGGCTGATGGCTAAGGATGATCGCTCGGAAAAGAGTTGGCGCGAGATAATCGGCGGAACGGTTATTGCTTTCATCGGAGCGGGCGGTCTCGTGTTTTCGACCGTGCTTCCAAAGCATGCGGCCCCGGGCTGTGACATGGCCAAGGAACTGGTGATCGACGATACCCCCAACGTCCTGCTCGATAAGCCACTCCGCGATCGAATCGGCCAGACCGCGACGGAAAAGGTCATCCGATGCATGAAGGAAGAATGAAATGCAGACCGCTTCCACCATTATTTCGCTGCTGGTGACCTGCTTCGGCTTTTCGCTTATCCTGCATGGCTTGTTTGCTGGACGGAACGACCAGGAAGGTGAATCCCGCCCGTTCGAATGATCACCGCGGCACCGCCGCCTCCGCCCGCTCCCGCAACCGCTCGACCGCGGCGTCGTGAATCCCCGGCGCGGTCACCAGCACGCCGAACGCCTCGCCTGTCGGCGTATTGAAGCGCAGCGGCGCGCCGAGCGCGTCGGTTACCTCCGCCCCCGACTCGCTGGCGATCAGCGTCGCGGCGGCGATGTCCCATTCGTGGCCCCAACGGAGCGTCGCGACGAGATCGGCCTCGCCCGCCGCGACCAGCGCCATCCTCAGCGCGATCGAATTCGGGCGCGGGACCGCGACGAGATCGGCGTCGACCGGGGGCAGCTTGTCGCTCGGCACGCGCGATCCCGCCAGCGCGGCCCGTGCGGCGACGCGCAGCCGTTCGCCATTGCGCGTCGCTCCCTCCCCCGCGCCGGCGCGCCACACTTCGCCGCGTGCGGGCGCGTCGAGCACGCCGATCACCGGTCGGAAGCGATCGACCAAAGCCACCGACACCGCCCAGCCCTCGCGCCCGCGCAGGAAATCGCGCGTCCCGTCGATCGGATCGACCACCCATACGCGCCGGCATTCGAGCCGCGCGGGATTGTCGGCGGTCTCCTCGCTCAGCCAGCCGGCGTCGGGATCGAGCGCCGACAGGCGCTCGCGCAGCAGCGCGTCGGCGGCGATGTCGACCTCGCTGACCGGATCGCCGGGCGCCTTCTCCCAGCGCTTGACGTCGCCGCGCCAGCGCGCGAACGCCATTCGCCCGACCTCGGCCGCGACCTCGGCGACGGCGTCGATCAGGGTTTCAGGCACCGGCCACGGTCATGCCGTCGATGCGCAAACTCGGCGTGTCGACCGCACGCGTGAAGACGAGGTCGTCGGCGGGGACGATCGCGCGGAACATGTCCTTGAGATTGCCGGCGATGGTGATTTCGGCGACCGCCGGGCCGCGCTGGCCGTCGACGATCATGAAGCCCGAGGCGCCGCGGCTGTAATCGCCGGTGATGCCGTTGACCCCCTGCCCGATCAGCTCGGTGACCCACAGGCCCTGCGCGATGTCGGCGATCAGTTCGTCCGGGGTGACCTTCCCCGCGGCCATGAACAGATTGGTCGCCCCCGCGCCCGGCGGGCCGCCGATGCCGCGCGCGGCGTGGCCCGTCGGGGGAAGGCCGAGCTGGCGGCCCGCGGCGCTGTCGATCAGCCAGCCGGTCAGCCTGCCGTCGGCGACGACGTCGCTCGGCGCGGTCGGGAGGCCCTCGCCGTCGAACGGGCGCGAGCGAAGCCCGCGCGGGCGGTGCGGATCGTCGCGCACGGTCACGCCCGGCGCGAACACCTGTTCGCCGAGCGCATCGAGCAGGAAGCTGGTGCGCCGCGCGATCGACGATCCGGTGATCGCGCCGATCAAATGGCCGAGCAGGCTCGGCGCGACGCGCGGATCGAACACCACCGGCATCGACCCGCTGGCGAGCTTGACCGGATCGAGCCGCGCCACCGCGCGCTCGCCGGCACGCCGGCCGACCGTCGCGGCGTCCTCGAGGTCGACGCCATGGCGCACGCTGTGCGAGGCATGATCGCGCTGCATTCCCCCGCCCTCGCCGGCGATCACGCTCGCCCACACGCCATGGCCGCTGCTGGCGTAGCCGCCGGCAAAGCCGTGGCTGGTGGCGAGCGCGAAGATCGCGCGGCTGGCGCTGGCGCCCGCGCCCTCGCTGTTGGTCACGCCGGAAACGGCGCGCGCCGCATCCTCGGCGGCGAGCGCGCGGGCGCGCAACTCGGCAGGGGCGACCTCGGCGCCGTCGTCGGCGTCGAGATCGGGCGCGGCGCCCTTGAGCAGCCGCTCCTCCGGCGCGAGACCGGCGAACGCATCCTCGGGCGCCTCGCGCGCCATCGCCGCGGCGCGCTCGACCAAAGTGGCGAGCGCATCCTTCGACAGGTCGGATGAGGAAACGCTCGCCGAGCGCTGGCCGACGAACAGCCGCAGCCCGATCTCCTCGCCTTCCGAGCGGCCGACATCCTCGAGCGCGCCGAGGCGTATCTGGACCGAGGTCGAGGCATCGCAGACGTAGATCGCATCGGCGGCATCGGCGCCGGCGCGCTTGGCCGCGGCGATCAGATCGGCGACGCGGGACTGGGCTTCGGGAACG
>CAXSHP010000307.1:0-3083 GCA_964236935.1 uncultured Sphingomonadaceae bacterium | reverse complement strand
AGCTCGGCGTCTTCTCCTGGTGGAACGGGCAGCACGCCTTGAACTCGCGCCCCGCGCGCTGCAGCTTCACCGCCTTGCCGACCACGCCGGACAGCAGCGTGCGCGACCGCAGCTCGTCGAGGAACTGGGGACTCAACGTCATTCCAAGACACCCGCTATCCCGAGCGAAGTCGAGGGACATTCGCCCGGTGGTCGAGCGAAATGGGACAAGCTCGCCCAATCGCCCTGAATCAGCGCTTCCTTCCTGGCTCGCGACCAAGGCTTGATCCGATGCTCGGCTTCACGTGCATCGAGCCTCGTTTGAAAACTTTCACTCCACATTAGCGCTACCGGCCTGCGACGGGACGTGAAATCGCAGAACCCGCCATGCTGATGCTCCGCGATCCTGCGCTCAAGATCATCGGTCTGGCCGGTATAATATCGCCCGTCCGAGCAGCGGAGGATATAGACCCAGAACGCCATCGCCTGCTGCTCCGTTGAACGTCCCTCGACTTCGCTCGGGACAGCGGTTCCTTCTATGCTCCGCTCAACCGCGCCTTCACCAGCGCGCTCGCCCGGCTCATGTCCATCTTGCCCGCGTGGCGCTCCTTCACCGCGGCCATCACCCGGCCCATGTCCTTGATGCTCGCCGCACCCAGCTCGCCCGTGATCGCATCGATCGCCGCCTTCGCCTCGGCCTCGCCCATCTGTGCCGGCAGGAACCCCTCGATCACCCCCAGCTCGGCGCGCTCCGCCGCGGCCAGCTCGGCGCGCCCGCCCTTATCAAACATATCGATCGATTCGCGGCGCTGCTTCGCCATTTTCTGCAGCACCTCGGTTATCATCACGTCGTCGTCGGGCGCGCTCGACGCCGTGCGCAGCTCGATGTCGCGATTCTTCACCGCCGCCTGGATCATCCTGACCGACGAGGTCGTCGCGGCGTCGCGCGCCTTCATCGCGGCGACCAGCGCCGTCTTGAGATCGTCTCGAATCATGGGGCCTCGGCGGTGCTCGTCGGAAACGTGCCCCATAGCCGAAGCGACCGGACTTTAATAGATTGACGCTCAACCGGCCGCCCCGTACCAACCCCGCCGTTTACCCGCCCGTCGCCCCACTGGAGAGCCAGCACATGGCCGAGACCGTACCCGCGCGCCCCCCCGAAGGAGCGACCGGCGTATTGGTATTGGCGGACGGCTCGACGTTGTGGGGCAAGGGCTTCGGCGCCGAGGGCGATGCGGTCGGCGAGGTCTGCTTCAACACCGCGATGACCGGCTATCAGGAAGTGATGACCGACCCGAGCTACGCCGGCCAGATCGTCGCCTTCACCTTTCCTCACATCGGCAATGTCGGCGCCAACCCGGACGACGTCGAGGCGACCAACCCGTTCGCCTTGGGCTGTATCGTGCGCGAGGACGTGACCGATCCGAGCAATTTCCGCAGCACCCAGCGCTTCGATGCGTGGCTGCGCGGGCAAAGGCGGATCGGCCTCGCGGGCATCGACACGCGCGCGCTGACGCGGGCGATCCGCATCCGCGGCGCCCCCAACGGGGTGATCGCGCATTCGGCCAAGGGCGAGTTCGATGTCGCCGCGCTGCTGGCGAAGGCGCGGGCCTGGCCGGGGCTCGAGGGGATGGATTTGGCGAAGGAAGTCTCGACGCTCCAGAGTTATAAGTGGGACGAGGGGCTGTGGTGCCTGGGCGAGGGCTACGAACGTGTCTCGACTTCGCTCGACAAAGCGGATCCCGGTTTAAAAGACACCGCTGTCCCGAGCGAAGTCGAGGGACGTTCGACGGCCGATAGCCGCCCCCATGTCGTCGCGATCGACTACGGCCTCAAGCGCAACATCCTGCGCAACCTCATCGCCGCCGGCGCGCGCGTCACGGTCGTCCCCGCCACCGCGACGTTCGACGAGGTGATGGCACACGCGCCCGACGGCGTGTTCCTCTCGAACGGCCCCGGCGACCCCGCCGCGACCGGCGCCTATGCCGTCCCGGTGATCCAGGAGCTGCTCAGGATCGCCAAGCCGATCTTCGGCATTTGCCTCGGCCACCAATTGCTCGGTCTCGCGGTCGGCGCGAAGACCTCGAAGATGCACCAGGGCCACCGAGGCGCCAACCACCCGGTCAAGCGCACCGCCGACGGCCGCGTCGAGATCACAGCCATGAACCACGGCTTCGCGGTCGAGGCCGACACGCTCCCCGCCAACGCCGAGGCGACGCACATCTCCCTGTTCGACGGCTCGCTCGCGGGCCTGCGCCTGACCGACAAGCCGGCCTTCTCGGTGCAGTATCACCCCGAGGCGAGCCCGGGGCCGCAGGATAGTCATTATTTGTTCGAGCAGTTTGTGATGTCGCTAAAGTGAACTTCTCTCTCCCGACTTTGCTGAAATCTCAGTCCCGCCGGACGACCTTCCTTTCGGAAGGGGTGAAGCTCTGTGGAATCGTTTGCGCAATCTGCGCCGCTCCCTTGGCATTTGTCCAAGGCTGGATAGCGGTTTGGCTGCTGATTGTGCTTAGCGTTGTGGGATTGGGCACATTTGGAATTTGGGCCTTCAATGCCGTGATCAATAGACCCTTGCTGGATTCTGAGGAGCACACTGAACAAATGGCAGCTATTTCGCTGCTTGGTCAGAATCGTGAAAATCAACCCGCGTTGATCGAAGCCGTTATGGGCCAGCCCATGATCGAGAATCCTCGACTTTCTGATGGAGGTCAGGAATGAGCTTCATTTATACATTATCGTATAACCCATATGGTGATAAGTTTAACCAGTCACATCTTCAACTGCTTATTGAAAAAAGCCGCGAAATAACTTCATGGTATCTCCCCTTCGTCGGAACATATGTTCTTAAATCGGAGCAGGGAATTGAGACTTTTACTACGTCCTTTCGTCGATTTTTCGGAGAAGAGGCTTTCCTAATAACTTACGGCACACCACGCCTGATGAGCGGGGCAATGCCCCAGACTGTTTGGGATTGGCTTAATCAAGAAGCGATGCCAGCTTTAACCGGGAGGCCGTAGTGCCCAAGCGCACCGACATCTCCTCCATACTCATCATCGGCGCCGGCCCGATCGTCATCGGGCAGGCGTGCGAGTTCGATTATT
>CAXSHP010000306.1:0-3101 GCA_964236935.1 uncultured Sphingomonadaceae bacterium | reverse complement strand
CTGCCCACCGTGATCACCGTCTATGCCGATCGCAGCTTCTCGTTCGAGACCAAGACGCCCCCCGCGTCCTACCTCATCAAGAAAGCGGCGAACCTCAAGTCGGGCTCGAAGGAGCCGGGCAAGGTCTCGGCGGGCAAGATCAAGCGCTCGGCGCTGACCGCGATCGCCGAGGCGAAGATGAAGGATCTGAACGCGCACGACATCGAATCGGCGACCCGGACGATCGAAGGCTCCGCCCGCGCGATGGGCCTCGAAGTGGTGGAGGGCTGACCATGACCAAGCTCAGCAAGAAGGCCAAGGCCACCGGCGCCGCCGTCGACCGCGAGAAGCTGTACGGCGTCTCCGAGGCGCTGGCGCTGGTCAAGACCCACGCCACCGCCAAGTTCGACGAGACGATCGAGGTCGCGCTCAATCTGGGCGTCGATCCGCGCCACGCCGACCAGATGGTCCGCGGCGTGGTGACGCTGCCCAAGGGCACCGGCAAGGACGTGCGCGTCGGCGTGTTCGCGCGCGGCCCCAAGGCCGACGAGGCGCGTGAGGCCGGCGCCGACGTGGTCGGTGCGGAGGATCTGCTCGAGATCGTCCAGGGCGGCACGATCGATTTCGACCGCTGCATCGCCACGCCGGACCTGATGGGTCTGGTCGGCCGGCTCGGCAAGGTGCTCGGCCCCAAGGGCCTGATGCCCAACCCGAAGCTCGGCACGGTGACGATGAACGTCGGCGATGCGGTGCGCGCGGCCAAGGGCGGCCAGGTCGAGTTCCGCGTCGAGAAAGCGGGGATCATCCATTCGGGGATTGGCAAGGCGTCGTTCCCGGCGGAGGACCTGCGCGCCAATTTCGACGCGTTCGTCGATGCGATCGTCAAGGCCAAGCCGGCCGGCGCCAAGGGCAAATATGTCCAGAAGCTCGCGGTCAGCTCGACCATGGGCCCGGGCGTCAAGGTCGACACCGCCGAGGTGGCGGGGGCTTAAGAATAACGATCCACCGCTGTCCCGAGCGTCGTCGAGGGACGTTCGACGGTGGAACGTGTCTCGACTTCGCTCGACACAGCGGGTTGGGAAGATGAGATTGCCGGCGGCCTTCGGGCTTCCGGCATGTGACCGTCCGAGACAGCGGGTGGGCCTTGGCCCTTAATCTCCCGCCGAGACGGGGACAGTTTAGCGGCCCCGCGTGCGATGCGCAGGCCTGTCCGGTCTCCTCGGAGATCAGGCGACTTTCCCTTCGGACGGGCCAGCGGGCCCGTTGCCCGCCGGCTCAACCTGCCGGTCGCAATCCCGCGCCCGGCGAATGTGGAGAAGGGCATGGACCGAGCTGACAAGCCCGTTCTGGTCGCCGAGCTGAACCGCACCTTCAACGAGACGAGCGTGGTGGTGATCACCCGCAATCTCGGCCTCACGGTGGCGCAATCCACCGCACTGCGGACGAAGATGCGCGATGCCGGCGCGACCTATCGGGTATCGAAGAACAGCCTCGCCCGCATTGCCGTCAAGGACACGTCGTACGCCCAGCTGAGCGATCTGCTGGTCGGCCCGACGGCGCTCAGCACGTCTGCCGATCCCGTGGCGCCTGCGAAGGTGATCGTGGAATTCGCGAGGACCAACGACAAGTTGGAAATCGTCGGCGGCGCGATGGGCGACACGCTCCTCGACGTCGATGGGGTGAAGGCGCTGGCAACCCTGCCGTCGCTCGACGAGCTGCGGGGCAAGATCGTGGGGCTGATCCAGGCACCCGCGACCAAGCTCGCCCAGCTCACGAACGCACCGGCAGCGCAGCTCGCCCGCGTGTTCGGCGCTTACGGCGCCAAGGAAGCAGCCTGAATTTTCTGAACCACTTATGGGGCGCCGCCCCGATGGAGACTTAACATGGCAGACCTGAACAAGATCGTCGACGACCTCTCGGCACTGACCGTGCTCGAGGCCGCGGAGCTTTCGAAGCTCCTCGAAGAGAAATGGGGCGTCTCGGCCGCCGCCGCGGTGGCGGTGGCGGCTCCGGGCGGTGGCGGCGCTGCCGCTCCGGCCGCGGAAGAGAAGACCGAGTTCGACGTCATCCTGACCGGCGACGGCGGCAAGAAGATCAACGTCATCAAGGAAGTGCGCGCGATCACCCAGCTCGGGCTGACCGAAGCCAAGACGCTGGTCGAGAGCGCCCCCAAGGCGGTCAAGGAAGGCATCTCGAAGGACGAGGCCGAGAAGATCAAGGCCCAGCTCGAGGCCGCCGGCGCGACCGTCGAACTCAAGTAAGGCGCTTCGCTTGCGGCATAGGAAGGGGGCGGCTCGCGAGGGCCGTCCCCTTCTTTCGATTCCAAAGACTTCCATGGAGGTGTCGGCATGAAAGCGGAAACCATGCGGCGCGTACGCCGGATCCACCATTATGTCGGCCTCTTCTTCGCCCCGGCAATCATCTTCTTTGCCTTCAGCGGGGCGCTGCAGACCGTTGGCCTTCACGAGCGCGAGGGCTCGGGCCCGCCGCCGGCGGCCTGGATCGTATGGATGGCGAGCGTCCATCAGCACCAGACGACGCCGAACGCCGGCACGCGATCGCACGAGCACGAACATGAAGCCGGAGCGGACGCGGGCGAGACTTCCGGGCACGCGTCGGCCGAGGAGAAACAATCTTTCATCGCGCTGCGGCTCTTCATCCTCCTGCTCGCGATCGGGCTGATCCTGTCGTCGTCGCTCGGCGTGGTCATTGCGCTGACCAATCGGACCAGCCGGCGTACGTCGCTGGTGCTGCTCGCCAGCGGCACTATCCTTCCGTTGGTGCTGCTGCTGACCTGACCGGGTCCGGTCGCGAAACCCTCTTCCCAAACTCCAACAGCGTCCCTATATCGCCCATGAAGGTTTTCGGCCCTGCCCGCCTGATGCGGCCAGAGCCACCCCGTCCGCCCCCGGGACACGGTCCGCTTTTGCGCGACGGACCGCGACGAATTGGGGGATCGGCGGGTCCATACGACGCTGAAGCTGCGGTATCCGAGAGCCCGGACTCCGCGGCTTTTCGTCGTTTATGCGTCTGGGGCATGCCCCTGGCTCCGCGATCGCTGCGAGGCGATCGGATGAATTGTAGAGCGCGAGGGATAATCAATGGCGACCCAGGCAGTTCCG
>CAXSHP010000305.1:0-3106 GCA_964236935.1 uncultured Sphingomonadaceae bacterium | reverse complement strand
TTCGGTTGTTACCGAGTGAAAGGGCTACAGCGCGCGACCGGGGCCGAACGCCGTTGACGAGGTGCGATATATGAAGGGGTTCCGAGGCGGTCAACCTATTTTTGCAGTTTTAAGTCGGCGCTGCGTGAAGAACATCGATTTTCCGAGGCTTACGCCGGCGCAAACGCCTCGTCGATCAGGCCCGATCGACGGCTCGGGACGAGAGAATCAGATGCGGGCCGAGCGATTCGGGAATCACGGTCCGTGGGAGCCTCCGTCAGCTTTTCGTGCCTGCGCCGATCGATCGCAGCAGCGTGGCCATCAGCGCTTCGCCGATCGGCGCGCCGAATTCGAGGCCGAGGCGGTGTCCCTGCACCCAGATGATCCGGCCGGACAAATGCACTGCGCCACAGCTGATCGAGACCGTCTCGCCAACCTCCGCCGAGCCCTCGCAATGGACCGAGGCGCCCGCCTTCGAGATGTTGAGCAGATGCGCGCGGCTTTCCCGCGGACCCTGGACGATCACCGCGGGCTCGAACATCTTGAGACGCTTGCTCTTGCGCTCCTGCAACGGTCGCCTGGGAAGATTCATGCTGTCTCTTTCCGGTTCGCTCGCCGCGATGTTGCCCCGCATCGGCGCTGCCCGCAACGGGTCAGAATGCGCGCATATCGTCGCGCAAGTTTACCCCTTCTCCATTGCGCCGCGCTAGTGCCGGCGAATGGCTTCGGAACTCGACATCACTCCCGACGCGATCGCAGCGCCGTCGCTCAAGGCCAGCGTGCGCAGCGCGGTGATCTGGCGTTCGGGCAGCCAGATCGCGGCGCAGCTGGCGATGTGGCTGTCGACCTTCCTCGTCATCCGCCTGCTCGATCCGCACGATTACGGGCTGATCGCGATGACCCAGGTGGTGCTGGCACTGTTCAGCCTGCTCAACGGCTACAGCTTCGCCAGCGCGCTGGTCCAGGCTCCCGAGATCGATCGCGCGCGCATCCGCCAGGTGTTCGGCATGCTGATCCTGCTCAATTTCGGGCTGGCCGCGCTCCAGGTCGCGCTCGCCCCGCTTGCCGCGGCCTATTTCCGCCACCCGCTCGTCGCCGATTTGTTGCGCGTGCAGGCGCTGCTCTATCTGGCGACCCCGTTCATCGCCTTGCCCAATGCATTGCTCAGCCGGGCGATGGATTTCCGCCGCCAGGCCAAGGCCAATCTCGCCGCCGCGCTCGCCGGCGCGGCCACGGCGCTGGTCTGCGCCGAAGCCGGGCTCGGCGTGTGGACGCTGGTGGCGGCCCCGCTGGCGCTGTTCTGGACGCGGGCGATCGGCATGATGATCGCCGCGCGGCTCACGATCCGGCCGAGCTTCCGCTTCGCCGGCGCGGGTACGACGATGGGCTTCGGCGGTGCGCTGGTGGTGACGCAGATCTTCTGGTTCGTGCAGACCCAGGCCGATATCTTCATCGCCGGACGCAGCATCGATACGCACGCGATCGGCCTCTACACGACGGCCTTGTTTCTCAGCCAGGTGCTCGCCACCAAGTTCCTGCCGGCGCTCAACGAGGTCGCCTTCCCCGCTTACGCCAGGATCCAGGCCGACCGCGCGGCGATGGCGTGGAGCTTCACCAAATCGGTGCGCATCGTCATGCTGGTGGCGATCCCGTTCAGCCTCGGCCTCGCCGTCACCGCGGAACCTCTGGTCGCGGCGATCCTCGGCCCCAAATGGATCGGCTGTGCGCCGATCGTGCGGCTGATCTCGCTGGCGATGCCATTCTTCACGCTGCACACCCTGTACGCGCCGGCGACCAACGCGCTCGGGCGGCCGGGCATCGCGGCGCGGAGCGCGTTCGCCGGGGCGCTGATCATGCCGGCCGCGTTCGCGCTCGGCATCGCGCACGGCCCGATCGGCCTGGGGTGGAGCTGGCTGGCGGGCGCGCCTTTGCTGCTCGCCGTCTCGACCGCTTGGTCGCTGCCGGCGATCGGCGTGGCGGCGATCGATTTGCTGCGCGCGATCCGGCCCCCCTCGATCGCGGGGACGGCGATGGCGGCGGCGGTGATCGGCGTCGATCATGCCCTGCCGTCGCTGGTGCCGATCACGCGCCTGGTGCTGCTCGTTGCCCTGGGCGCGATGGTCTATGGCGCAATGCTGCTGCTGGTGGCGCGTGCGACGATCGACGAATTGCTTGGTCTGCTGGTCGGCCAGCGCCAGCCCGCGACCGCCTAGGCGCTCTGGATATAGCTGCGCAGCGCCTCCGCCTCGGCCTCGATATGATCGATCCGCCGCTTGACCAGATCGCCGATCGAGACGAACCCGATCATTGTCCCGCCCTCGACCACGGGCAGATGCCGGATGCGCCGCGTGGTCATCAGCGACAAAGCGGCGAGGATGGGATTGTCGCTCTTCACCGTGATCGCGGGCGCGGTCATCACTTCGCTGACCCGGCGATCGAGCGCCGCGGCGCCCTCCCGCGCGAGCCCGTTGACGATGTCACGCTCGGAAAAGATCCCGATGACGTCGCCGCGGTCGACCACCGGCACCGCGCCGATCCGTTTCTCGGCGAGCAGCGTGACGACTTCGCTGACGCGCGTATCGCCCGCGACGCTGATCACCTCGCTACCTTTCGTCTGGAGTATTGCGGCGATCGTCATCCCGGCGCTGTCCTTTCGTCTCGATCCCGGTTGATGATCCCATGCATAGCGCTCAAAGGGAAGCCATGAGCGACGAACAGGTGAAGGACCGGCAGGCGGCATGGGCGCGCTACCGGCGGCTGATGCGCTGGATGGCGCTGCTCGCCGTAGCGGCAGTGGCCGTAGCGCTAGCCTATCTCAAGAGCCGCGGGCCGCTGCCCTGGCCGATGGCGATCGCGACGGTCTTCGGGATCGGCCTGTCGGTGCTGCTCGGCACGGGATTGATGGGGCTCGTCTTCGTCAGCGCCGACTCCGGGCACGACGCGGATGCCGCTGAAACGCACGATCGGCGGGCACGATGAGCGACCGGCGCGATCCCGTGCTGCGGGTGGTGCCGCGCCCGGGCGACATCAACTCGAACGGCCATATCTTCGGCGGCTGGATCCTCAGCCAGATGGATATCGCCGGAGGCATCATCGCCGCGCGAACCGCGCAGGGCGCGGTCGCCAC
>CAXSHP010000304.1:0-3110 GCA_964236935.1 uncultured Sphingomonadaceae bacterium | reverse complement strand
AGCGCCGAGCCGCCGAACGACACCAGCGGCAGCGGGATGCCGACGACGGGGGCGAGGCCCATCACCATCAGCAGGTTGATCGCGACATAATAGAAGATCGTCGCCGTCAGGCCGGCTCCCGTCAGCCGGGCGAAGCGGCCCTGCGCCGTCAGCGCCACGCCGAGCCCCCAGCGGATCACCAGCATGAACGCCAGGATCAGCAGGACGCCGCCGACCAAGCCCCATTCCTCCATCATCGTGGCCAGGGCGAAGTCGGTCTGTCCCTCCGGGAGATAATCGAGATGGCTCTGCGTGCCGTTGAGGAAGCCCTTGCCGAGCAGGCCGCCCGATCCGATCGCGATCTTCGACTGGCTGATGTGATAACCGGCGCCGAGCGGATCGCTTTCGGGATCGAGGAAGATCAGCACGCGGTTGCGCTGGTAATCATGCAGTCCGTAGGTGACCGCGAGCGGCGCCGCGACCGCGATCAGCAGCGCCGCGCCGACGAACAACCGCAGCGGAACGCCGCCCAGGAACATCACCGTCACGCCGCCTGCGACGATCATCAGCGCGGTGCCCAGATCGGGCTGGAGGAGCACCATCGCGGCGGGCAGCCCGATCAGCACCCCGGCCGGCACCAGCGCGAAGAGCTTGCGGCTCTCCGCGGCCGGCAGCCGATCGTAGAAAGCGGCGACGGCGAGCACGACGATCGGCTTCATCAGCTCGGACGGCTGGAGCCGCAGGATGCCGAGATCGAGCCAGCGCCGGCTGCCGCCGCTGACCGCGCCGAGCAGCTCGACCCCGATCAGCATGCCCAGCAGAAGCACGTAGGCGGGCAAAGCGATTCCCTTGAGCATGTCCTCGCTTATGCGCGACAGCAGGACCGCACCGACCAGGAACAGGACAAAGCGCAGCCCCTGCGACCAGGCCCAGGGATAGATGCTCCCCCCCGCGGCCGAATAAAGCACGACCAGCCCGAAGCCGCCGATCGCGACCACCAGCAGGAGCATGCGCCACGGCAGCTCGGCCAGCGGCGCGGGGATCAGCGCGCTGCCTTTCATTCGAGCGGTTCCGTGGCGCTGTCTGCCGCATTGCCGATCGGCTCGGCGCTGTTCGAAGGCGGCGAGGCAACGGGTGGCGCCGCTGCCGCCGCCTTAGCCGCGCGCCATGCATCCGCGTCGCGGGCCATGCGCGTGGTGATGTCGCCGCCCCATGCCGTCTCGAACGTCGCCAGCGTCGCCAGCGCGCGCGGGCGATCGTAGAGGAACGTCAGCATGTCGCGTGCGATCGGCGCGGCGGCGCTGGCGCCGTGGCTACCATGCTCGACGATCACCGCGGCGGCATAACGCGGATTCTCGACCGGGGCGAAGCATACGAACAGCGCATGGTCGCGAAAGCGCCACGGCAGGCTGGCGTCGTTGCGCACGCCGCCGGCACGCTCCGTCATGGTGATCCGGCGGACCTGCGCGCTGCCGGTCTTGCCCGCCATCTGCACGCCGGGGACCTGCATCCGCGCGCCGCCGGCGGTCCCCGCGGTCACCACCGTGCCCATCGCCTGGCGGACCAGCTCGAGATGTTCGGGCGAAATATCGAGCACGCCGGCATGCGGCGCGTGCCCCTGGAGCAGGCTCGGCACGAGCGCGCGTCCCGATGCGATCCGGGCGGCCATGACCGCCAGCTGGAGCGGATTGGCGAGCATATAGCCCTGGCCGATCGCGGCGTTGACGGTGTCCGCGACGGTCCAATCGGTTTTGTACTTCCGTTGCTTCCATGCGGTATCCGGTACGGTGCCGTAACGTTGTGAGGCGACCGGCAGCGGGAAGGCCTCGCCGAGCCCGAGCCGGCGCGCCATGCTGGCGATGCGATCGATGCCGATCTGCCGGCCCATCGTGTAGAAATAGACGTCGCAGCTCTGCGCGATCGCGCGCTCGAGGTTGACCGAGCCGTGGCCGTGGTGCTTCCAGCAATGGAACAGCGCATTGCCGACGCGATAGGCGCCCGAGCAGAACACCTGCTGATCGGGCGAGACGCCCGCTTCGAGCGCGGCCAGCGCGGTCATCGGCTTGATCGTCGATCCTGGCGGATAGAGGCCCTGGAGCGTCTTGTTGAGCAAGGGCAGATGATCGTTGCCCGAGAGCATCGCCCATTCTTCGTGGCCGATCCCGTCCGAAAAGCTGTTGGGATCATAGGCCGGCATCGACACCATCGCCAGCATCGCACCGGTCAGGCAATCGAGCACGACCGCCGAGCCGCTGTTGTCGCCCATCCGCCGCGCGGCATATTCCTGCAGCTGTGCGTCGATCGTGAGATGGAGCGTGCCGCCCGGCGTGTCGGGCCGGGTGGTCAGCTCGCGCACCAGCCGGCCGCGCGCGGTGATCTCGGTGCGCTTGGCGCCGGGCTTGCCGCGCAGCCTCGCCTCCATCGTCCGCTCGAGCCCTTCCTTGCCGATTTTGAAGCCCGGCGTGATCAGCAGCGGATCGTGCTCGCGCTCGTAATCGACCGCCGACGGGGTCCCGACATAGCCGGTCAGGTGACCGACCGCGGCGCCGGCGGGATAATAACGCGCGAACGAGCGCGTCGGGGCGACCCCGGGCAGCTCGGGCAGGCGCACGCTGACCGCCGCGAACCGCTCGTAATCGAGCTTCTCCGCGACGGGGACGGGCTGATAGCCGGCCGCCCTGGCGAGATCCTCGCGCAGCTTGGCGACGTCGTCGGGCGTGAGGCCGAGCAGCCGCTGCAGCTCGGCGATGATCCGTTCGGGATCGTGCAGCCGATCGGGGATCAGGTCGACGCGGAAATCGCTGCGGTTGATCGCGATCGGCCGGCCAGCTCGGTCTACGATCCACCCGCGGCGCGGCGGCATGATCGTCAGCTGGACGCGGTTGCTCTCCGCGAGCGTGCGATAATGCTCGTTCTCGGCGATCGCCAGCCAGCCCATCCGGCCGACCAGCACCGCGGCGACCGCCGACTGTACCCCGCCGAGCAAGGTCGCGCGCCGGGTGAAGGTGAGCGCCTGGGCGCCTTCGGTGACGATCCGCGTCGGTTGGCGCGAACGGCGCTTCACAGCTCGAGCCGCCAGCGGTCGAGCAGCGCGCAGACCCGCTGGACCAGGGGAAAACAGCAGATCGCGA
>CAXSHP010000303.1:0-3155 GCA_964236935.1 uncultured Sphingomonadaceae bacterium | reverse complement strand
AGCCACATGACCGGCGGATACGCGGGCGGCCAGGCCGAATATGTCCGCGTGCCCTTTTCCGACGTCGGGCCGATCGTCATCCCCGACGGGATCGAGGACGACAAGGTGCTGTTCCTGTCCGATGTCCTGCCGACCGGCTGGATGGCGGCAGAGAATGCGGCGATCGAACCGGGCGACACCGTCGCGGTGTGGGGCTGCGGCCCGGTCGGGCTGTTCGCGGTGCAGTCCGCGTTCCTGATGGGCGCCGAACGCGTGATCGCGATCGATCATTTCCCGCACCGGCTCGAACTCGCCAAGAAATTCGGTGCCGAGACGCTCAATTTCGAGGAAACCAAGACCTATGACGCGCTGATCGCGATGACCGGCGGCGTCGGCCCCGATGCCTGCATCGATGCCGTCGGGCTCGAGGCGCACGGCTTCTTCGCCGACAATGTCATCGATCAGATCAAGGCATCGACCTTTCTCGGCACCGATCGGCCGCATTCGATCCGCCAGGCGATCCTCGCCTGTCGCAAGGGCGGCCGGGTCTCGATGCCGGCGGTCTATGGCGGCTTCGTCGACAAGTTCCCGCTCGGCGCGTTCATGGAGAAGGGGCTGACGCTCAAGACCGGCCAGACCCACGTCCAGCATTATATGCCAGCCCTGCTCAACGCGATCGTGGAAGGCAAGATCGACACGACCTTCCTGATCTCGCATCGCCTCCCGCTCGAGGACGCGCCCGAGGGCTATCGGATGTTCCACGACGAGCAGAACGAGGTCACCAAGATCGTCCTCAAGCCTGGCCTGGCGCTGGCCGCCTGAGCCCAATTGGATCCCCGCGAAGGCGGGGATCCAGACTAAGCTCCCGCCTTCGCGGGAGCACACAAGTGGAGAACTTACAATGACCACCCGCCCCCTCGCGATCATTACCGGCGCCTCGACCGGAATCGGGTTCGAGCTCGCCAGCCTCGCCGCCGAGCAAGGCTATGACCTGATCGTCGCCGCCGACGAGGCGCTGATCAATTCCGCCGCCGACGATTTCCGCCGTCATGGCGTCAACGTCGATGCGGTCGAAGCCGATCTCGCGACGCTCGACGGCGTCGATCGCCTGGTCGAGGCGGCCGGCGGCCGTCCGGTCGACATTCTCTGCGCCAACGCCGGTCGGGGCCTTGGCCGCGACTTTCTCGGCCAGGAGCCGGCGGAATGGCGCCGCGTGGTCGATACGAACATCACCGGCACGATCTATCTGATCCAAAAGGTCGGCCGGCAGATGCGCGATCGCAACGCCGGGCGCATCCTCATCACCGGATCGATCGCCGGCTTTACGCCCGGGGCGTTCCACGCGGTTTACAACGGCACCAAGGCGTTCATCGACAGTTTCTCTTATGCGATCGCCAATGAGCTGAAGGACACCGAAGTCACGGTCACCTGCCTGATGCCGGGCGCGACCGAGACCGAATTCTTCGACCGCGCCGACATGCTCGACACCAAGGTCGGCACCGCCAAGAAGGACGATCCCGCCAAGGTCGCGCGCGACGGGTGGGATGCGATGATGAAGGGCGATGCCGAGATCGTCTCGGGCTTTAAGAACAAGGCGACCACGGTGATGGCCAACGTCACCCCCGCGCCGATCCTCGCCGAGCAGCATCGTAAGCAGGCGGAGCCCGGCTCGGCGGAGTAATCTGCTCCTCGTTCTGTTCGTGCCGAGCTGGACGGGCGGTTTAGAGCGGGATGACGCCAGCTTGAATCGTTCCGCCGCGAAGGCGGGGGTCCAGCCCCTAAAAACAGCCTTGGTCTGGTCTGGACCCCCCGCCTTCTCGAAGGGAACAAGCAGGCAGCCTAAAGCCATCAGACTCTAAGGCGCGCTTATTCCGCCCACGCCCCCGTCGCCTGCGGGCTCGCTTCGGGATCGAGCAGCGCCGCGGTTTCGATCTGGTCGAGCGCGGCGCGCGAGGCGGTGTAGCGGCGCGCGTTGACGATCCAGGACGCGGCAGCGGCGCGCCCGGGCAAACGCGATACCTCCGCCAGCGCGAGGTCGACCCGTCCGATCTCGAGCGCGCGCTGCGCCCGCTCGACCCGATCGGGCGGGGCGGTCGAGACCGTGCCCGCGCGCCGCACCACGATGAGCCCGCTCATCTCGCGGCGGAACGCATCCCACCAATTTTCCCGCGGGCCTTCCCCGATCAAGCTCGGGGCGACCTCGTCGAGACCGCTCTGCAGCTCCTCGATCGTCACCGGCAGATGCGCCGCGCTGATGATCGTCGCGACCGCCTGCGGCTGGCCCCGCCCGAACCGCTCGCGCAGCAGCCCCTCGATATAGCCGAGGTCGACTCCGCGATCGAGCGCGCGGCGCGCGGCGAACGCGACGAGCAGCCCTTCGGCGCGGTCGGCATTGCCCGTCGCGGCGCGTGCCCGCCGGTCGATCTGCTCGACGCGCGTCTCGATCAGCTGCAACCGATCGTCGAGCGCGGCGGGCGCCGGCGGGCGCACCGCCGGCAGCGGCGGCGGCGCAAGCGGACGCGGCATCACCAGCGGAATCGGCGCGACCGGATCGGCCTGGCGGAGATAGCGTTGCGCCGCGCCCCAATGGGTCAGCATCCAGCCCATCGCGATCGCCCCCGCGACGAAGGCGACGAGCAGCAGGATCAGGATGCGCAGCCAGATCCGCGGCGCCACGGGCTCGATCTCGCGGTCGTAGTCGCGTTCCATAGCGCTCAGCTGTCGCACAGCTCGGCCGCCGCCGCCAGCAGCGCGTCGTCGTCGGGCCGCACCGCGATCGCCTGCGCGCCCCAGCCGGAGCCCGTCGCGGCCGCGCTGATCGCCGCCGCGGCGATGCGCGCGCGCGACAGCCCGGCCGCGTCGACCAGTTCCCCGAACAGCACGGCCGCCCGCGGCGAATGGAGCAAGGCGACCGCACTCCGCTCGAGCGCCGCAATCGCGTCGTCGGGCAGCGCATCGATCGCCTCGGCGGCATAGACCACCCGCCGGACGATCGCGACGGTGGGGCTGTCGCGCGCGACATGCTCGCGCCCGACCAAATGCAAGACGCGCCCCGGCCGGTCGCGCTCGACCAGCGCGAGCAGCGCCGCGCCGTCGCCGCCGGCCTCGCGCACGTCGCCGAACCCGGCGTCGCGCAAGGCCTGGTAATCCTGCGCAGGAATGACGCCGCCCGCGAT
>CAXSHP010000302.1:0-3164 GCA_964236935.1 uncultured Sphingomonadaceae bacterium | reverse complement strand
ACGGTTCCGTCATCTGGGAAGGCCGGGCCAGCGCGGAGGCGCGGGGCGACACCCCGGCGGCCGATCCGCAGGCGTCGGTCGCGCGCCTGGCGCGGGCGCTGTTCGCGGGCTTTCCAGGCGAGTCGGGGCGCACTATCCTCGTCAAATGAGCCTCCACATCTCCAGCGCGTTCGACAGCGGCAATATCCGGCTGGTGTCGATCGACGATGATCGCATCCGGTTCGAGATCGCCCGCGATCACCAATCGGACTTCTACCAGTGGTTTCACTTCCAGCTGCTCGGCGGGGCGGGGCGCGATCTGACGTTCGAGATCGTCAACGCCGGCGGCTCCGCCTATCCGTTCGGCTGGCCCGGCTATCGCGCCCGCTGGTCGGACGATCGGCTGAGCTGGCGTCAGGCCGAGACCGAATATGCCGACGGGGTGCTGCGCTTTCGCCACCGGCCGGCGACGGGCAGCTGCTGGTTCGCTTATTTCGCGCCTTATTCGATGGAGCGGCATCACGATCTGGTCGCGCGGATCGCGGCGCGGCCCGGCGTGTCGGCCGCGTCGCTCGGGCGCACGCTCGACGGTCAGGAAATGGATTATCTCCGTCTCGGCGAGGGGGCGCGGCAGGTGTGGCTCTATGCGCGCCAGCACCCCGGCGAGACGATGGCCGAATGGTGGATGGAGGGGGCGCTCGAGGCGCTGACCGATCCGCACGAACCGGTCGCGCGCCTGCTGCGGCGGCGGGCGACCTTCCACGTCGTGCCCAATATGAATCCCGACGGCTCGCGCCGCGGCCATCTGCGCACCAACGCGGCGGGGATCAACCTCAACCGCGAATGGCATGCGCCGAGCCTCGAACACAGCCCCGAGGTATGCCATGTCCGCGCGAAGATGGACGAGACCGGCGTCGATTTCGCGATGGACGTCCACGGCGACGAGGCGATCCCGCAGGTGTTCCTCGCCGGCTTCGACGGCATCCCGTCGTGGACCGATCGGCAGGGTGAGCTCTATCGGCGCTATGCGGCGGCGCTCGTCCGCCGCTCGCCCGACTTCCAGGTCGCCAAGGGCTATCCTGCGGCCAAGCCGGGCACGGCCAACCTGTCGATGTCGACCAACCAGCTCGCCGAGCGCTTCGGCTGCGTCGCGATGACGCTCGAGATGCCGTTCAAGGACAATGACGATCTGCCCGATCCCGAATTCGGCTGGTCACCCGAACGCTCGAAAAAGCTCGGCGCGGCCTGCCTCGATGCCTTGCTCGAGATCGTCGGCGAGTTGCGCTAGCCGAACAGCTCCGCGAGGAAATTGCGCAGCGCTTGCCACGAGCGGCGGTCGGCGTCGGGCTGGTAGCCGAAGCCCGGCGGAAACGATCCGCCGCCGCCGGGCGGCAGACCGGTGAATGCATGGCCGGTGTGGCCATAAGCGTGGATCTGCCAATCGGCCCCGCCCTCGGTCAGCTCGCGGCCGAGCGCGACCATCGCAGCGGGCGGCGCCAGCGGGTCGTCGAACCCGTGCAGCACGAGCGCCTTCGCCGTGATCTTGGCATTGGCGAACGGCGGCGCGTCGTAGACGCCATGGAAGCTCGCCACCCCCCGCGCCGGGGCGCCCGATCGCGCGAGATCGAGCACGCATTTGCCGCCGAAGCAGAAGCCGATCGCCGCAATCCGGGCCGCGTCCGCTTCCGCCTGCGCGCCGAGCGTCGCCAGCGTGGCGAGGATCCGGCCCTGCAGCACCTTGCGGTCGCCGCCGGCCTCGGCCATCAGCGCGCCCGCCGCCTCACGCTCGGTCGGGCGCTTGCCCTTGCCGTAGACGTCGGCGACGAACCCGACGTAACCGAGCGCGACGAGCGCTTCGGCCTTTTCCTCGTCGAACGCCTTGGGTCCCATGACGTTGGGAAAGACGAGCACGCCCGGCCGCGGCGCGCCGGCCGCATCGTCCCACACGAGGCAGCCCTCGAATGGCCCGCCCGGCCCGTCATAGTCCACGTAACGTTTCGCCAGTGCCATGCCCGCGCTCCTTATTGAGAAAGTGTCCGTGGCCGCTATGAGGCAGGCGACCCGCAGCCAGGAGCGTTTATGCCGACCCTCGTCCTCATCCGCCACGGCCAATCGGCATGGAATCTCGAGAATCGCTTCACCGGCTGGTGGGATGTCGAGCTCACCGCCAAGGGCGAGGCCGAGGCCCAGGCGGCGGGCGAGCTGATCGCCGCCAAGGGCCTCGATTTCGACCAATGCTTCACCAGCTTCCAGACGCGCGCGATCAAGACGCTCC
This sequence comes from uncultured Sphingomonadaceae bacterium, assembly GCA_964236935.1. Lineage (GTDB taxonomy): Bacteria > Pseudomonadota > Alphaproteobacteria > Sphingomonadales > Sphingomonadaceae > Solisphingomonas. The sequence continues at coordinate 910 of CAXSHP010000302.1, read as the reverse complement.
ATATCGCGCTCGAGGCGATGGGCCGGCTGTGGCTGCCGGTCGAGAAGGACTGGCGCCTGAACGAGCGCCACTACGGCGGGCTGACCGGGCTCGACAAGGCGGAGATGATGCAGCAGGCCGGCGAGGAGCAGGTCCGCATCTGGCGCCGCTCGTTCGACGTGCCGCCGCCGGTGCTCGAGCCCGGCAGCGCGTGGGACCTGGCCAAGGACCGCCGCTATGCCGGGATCGCGATCCCGGACACCGAGAGCCTCAAGGACACGATCGCGCGCGTGCTGCCTTATTGGAACGGCCGCATCGCCCCCGAGCTCATGGCGGGCAAGCGCGTGGTGATCTCGGCGCACGGCAATTCGCTGCGCGCCTTGGTCAAGCATCTCTCGAACATTCCCGACGCCGAGATCACCGCGCTCGAGATCCCGACCGGCCAGCCGATCGTCTATCAGCTCGACGACCGGCTCGAGGCGACCGACCGCTATTATCTGTCCGAGCGGTAAGCTTATTGCCGCGCCCGGCCGGCCTCGCTAATCCCTCTTTTTGGCCGGGTCAGGACCGCGCATGGCAGACAGCCCACCCCTCGTCGGCATCATCATGGGCAGCCGATCCGACTGGGCGACGATGCGCCACGCCGCCGACACGCTCGCCGCGCTCGGCGTGCCCCACGAGACCAAGGTCGTCTCGGCGCACCGCACGCCCGAACGATTGTACGACTATGCCCGCGCGGCGGCGGGCCGCGGGCTCAAGGCGATCGTCGCCGGCGCCGGCGGGGCGGCGCATCTGCCGGGGATGACCGCGGCGCTGACGCGGCTGCCGGTGCTCGGCGTGCCGATCGAATCGCGCGCGCTGAGCGGGCTCGACAGCCTGCTGTCGATCGTCCAGATGCCCGCCGGCGTCCCCGTCGGCACGCTCGCGATCG
>CAXSHP010000301.1:1969-3200 GCA_964236935.1 uncultured Sphingomonadaceae bacterium | reverse complement strand
AGGATCGCGGCGACCGCGCCGATCAGCCGGTAGCGCGACTGCGCCGCCTGGTAGACCGGCAGCAGCGCGTCGGATTGCGGATTGAACGCGCCGGCGACGCTGCCGTCGGCGAGGCCGGCGACCTCGGCGAGAATCGCGCCGCGCTCCATCGGACTGGCCGGGAGGCTTGCCGCGGCCGGGCTGTCGAGCATCGCGGTCGTGACCAGGCCGGGGCTGATCGCGCTCCACGCGAGCAGGAAGGCCAAAGCGGGAACCACCGCCCACAAGGCGACGTACCAGCCGTGATAGGCGGGCAGCGAATGCGGCCGCACCTTGCCGGCGCGAAACGCGGCCGCCCGCGCGCGCGCGGCGATCCAGGCGGCGACGCCGAGGCCGAGGATCAGCAGGAGCAGGAAGGTCGCGGACATCGGCTATTGCACCGTGGTGGGATCGAGCGGGGTGAGCTGCTGCGCGATCGCGAGGCTGGCGGCACGGAGCGCATCGGGCGCCGCGATCAACCCACGTCGGGTAAGGTAGCCGCCCGGATTCCACGCCGCGGCATATTCGGCGACGAACGAGCGCAGGCCGGGAATCGCGTCGAGATGCGCGCGCTTGACATAGATGTAGAGTGGTCGCGCACCGGGATAGGCGTAGCTCGCGATCGTATCGTAGGTGGGGGCGACGCCCGACAGCGCGATCCCGCGCAGGCGATCCTTGTTCTCCGCGAGGAACGAAAAACCGAAGATCCCGACCGCATCGGGATTGGCGCCGAGCTTCTGGACGATCAGGTTATCGTTCTCGCCCGATTCGACGTAAGCGCCGTCCTCGCGGACCTTGGTGCAGATCGCCTTGTGCTTGTCGCCGTCGCTATCCTTGAGCTCCGTCATCGCCGGATCGGTGTCGCAGCCTTTCTCGAGGATCAGGTCGGCGAGCGCGTCGCGCGTGCCGCTGGTCGGCGGCGGGCCGTAGACCTGGATCGGGGTCGCGGGAAGCGTCGGATCGACGTCCTTCCACGTCTTGGCGCCATTGGGCTTGCCGAACGGCGTGGCGGCGAGCGCCTGGTAGATTTGCGCGGGCGTGAGCTTCATCGCCGGGCCGGCGGTGCTCTCGGCGAAGGCGATGCCGTCGATGCCGATCTGGATCTCGACGATCTGCTTGACGCCGTTCTTGGCGCAATCCGCGAGCTCGGAGGGCTTGATCCGCCGCGATGCGTCCTCGACGTCGGGATGCTGCCCGCCGACGCCGGCACGGT
>CAXSHP010000301.1:0-1959 GCA_964236935.1 uncultured Sphingomonadaceae bacterium | reverse complement strand
CATCCCCGCGCCGGTGCCGGTCGATTCGACGATCGGCGCCTGGAAGCCGGCGTTCTTGCGCGCCCATTGCTCGGCCACCGCGGTGGTGAACGGATAGACCGTCGACGAGCCGACGATGCGGATCTGCTGGCGTGCCGTGCCGCCGCCGTTCGCGGCTTGATTCTGGCAGGCGGACAGCATCAGCCCGGTGGCACCGAGCAGCAACAACGATTGGCGGATCATCGGCATCTCCTCACCCGCTAGGCGGGCTCGATGACTCCGCCGCGTCGGTTCGACCGAAGCTGTGTGACACTAACGTGACTCTTTCGTGACAGCCGGCGGCAATAATATGGTCACGGTTGTGCCCGTGCCGATCTCGCTGGCGATCGCGAGGCGGCCGCGATGGCGCTCGACGATATGCTTGACGATCGCGAGACCGAGCCCCGTACCGCCGAGCGCGCGGCTGCGGCTCGCGTCGGCGCGATAGAAACGCTCGGTCAGCCGCGGCAGATGCTCGGGCGCGACGCCGTCCCCCTGATCGATCACCTGGAGGCGCACCATATTGTCGGTGCGATCGAGCGTCACCCGCACCGGCGTGCCGGCCCGGCCATATTTGGTCGCATTGCCGATCAGATTGTGGAGCACCTGCGACAATTGCGGGCGGTCGCCGATCACCGCGGAAACGCCGGCGTCCTCGATCCGGATGTCGGCATCGACGAAGCTGGCGGCCGTCTCGGCGATCAGGGGCGCAAGATCGACGGCGTCCTTCGGTGCGCTGTGGCGTTCCGCCTCGATCCGCGACAGCGAGATGAGATCGTCGATCAGCCGCTGCATCCGCCGCGCCTCGCCCGCCATGATCGCGAGGAAACGATTGCGTGTCGCCGGATCCTCGACAGCCGACGCGTCGCCCAGCGTCTCGATGAAGCCGAGCAGGGTCGCCAGCGGGGTACGCAGCTCGTGGCTGGCGTTGGCGACGAAATCGACCCGCATCTTTTCCGCCGCGTGGCCGGCCGAGCGATCGACCAGGCGGACCAGCCGCGCGCCGGGCCCGAGCGGCTGGACGATCATCTCCCACCGGCGATCGCGCCCGCCGAGGTCGTTGAGCTCGACCGTCACGCCGGTGTCCAACGGCCCGGTCAACGCCGCGGCGGCGACGGGATGGCGGATCGCGAGACGCACGTCCTGATCGACGACGTGGTAGCCGAGCAGCGTCTCGGCCGCGCGATTGGCGCGCCGCACGAGCTGGCCCTCGAGCACGAGCACGGGATCGCCGAGCGCGGCGATCAGCTCGTCGAGCGCGGGACGGGGCGGGGGGCCCGTCTCGACCGGCTCCGCGGGCAGCGCCCTCGTGCCCGCGAACAGCGCGACGAGCGCACCGGCGCCGGCGATCACCCCGATCGCCGCGCTGGCGGGGGCGCCCTCGAAGATCGCACCGATCAGCACCGCAGCGCCGGCGATGAGCAGCGCGAGCGCGGCGCGGGAGAGGGTCAGCGAGGTCATCGCGCGCGTCCTTAGCTCGTTTCATCTTGGGACGTCATCCCGATGAATCGGTTCGCCGGCTCGCCATGCCTGGTCTTTACGACTATGTAACGCCGCGGGCCGGATAAAGGCGGATGATGAGCGACGAGCCGGAACAGTCGAGCGGGAGCACCGCCACCACGCGCCGCCGGCTGCTGCTGGTCGGCGGCGTCGCGGCGTCCGCGGTGGTCACGATCCGTCCGGCGCTCGCCCAGACCGCGGGATCGGTGCTCAACTGCGAGATTCCGGTGCCCGATCCGTCGCGCGCCGGCCATTATATCGCAGCCGACGGCAGTTTGGTCGCGCCCGATACGGTCGGCGCATTCCCGCCCGCGCCGCGTCCGCTGACCGGCGAGGAGGTCAAGGACGCGCTGCGCTCGGGCAGCACGCCGGCCGGGTTCGATCCGGACGCGACCCACGCCTACACCAATTACATCCGCCGGCTGCAGCAGGGGCAGAGCG
>CAXSHP010000300.1:0-3224 GCA_964236935.1 uncultured Sphingomonadaceae bacterium | reverse complement strand
GCACTGGGTGGTGAAGAGCAGCCACCGCGCCGAGGCGCTTGCTTTTCCGATGCTGGCGTTGAACCCGTGGCGGATCCCGCTGCTGTTCATGGTGTCGGGCTATGCGACGCGCGCGATTCTCGCTCGCTCCCGCACGATCCTCAGCCTGGCGCGAGAGCGCAGCGCCCGGCTGCTGCCGCCGCTGGCGTTCGGGGTCGCGGTGATCGTGCCGCCGCAAAGCTGGGTGCGCCTGCGCGCGATGTTCGGCTATCCGCACGGCTACGCGCATTTCTGGCTCTCCGATTATTTCCGTTTCGGTCCGCTCGACGGGCTCTACCTGCCGGCGACCGAGCACCTCTGGTTCGTCGGCTATATCTGGAGTTACAGCATGCTGCTGTGCCTGCTCCTGGCGTTCGCCGGGCGCGAGCGCATGACGGCCTGGGTGGGGTCGCTCGGGCCCGGTCGGCGTCTGCTATGGATGCCGCTGGTGGCGTTACTGGCGTTGCGCTTCGGTTTGTCGCCCGTGCTTCACGGCAGCCAGGGGATGCTCGGCGACTGGCCCGAGCATGTCGCTTATTTCCCGATTTTCCTGTTCGGCTTCGCGCTTGCCACCCACGATCCGTTATGGGCGTCGGCGACGCGGGTCCGCTATTTCGCGACGGCGTTGGCGGTGGCGGGATTGGCGGTGATCTTCGCGATCGAGCGCAGTTTTCCGGGCGACACGCTGCCGCCGGAACTGCCGTGGATAGCGCTTAACGCGGCCAAGCTGACGATGATCTGGGGAATGCTGCTGGTAATGCTCCACGTCGCGCAGCGCTGGCTCAACCGCGATCACCGCTGGCGCGCGACTTTGTGCGAGGCGGTATTCCCGGTCTATATTCTCCATCAGACCGCGATCGTGCTGATCGCCTGGTGGCTCACCCCGCTCGGTTTCGGCGCCGTCGCGGAGGCGGCAATATTGCTGATCGGGACGACGCTGTCGTGCTGGCTGTTCTATCTGGCGGGCAGCCGTGCCGGCCCGCTGCGTCCGCTGATCGGGCTGAAAGCGCGTCGCCGTCTCGGATAAAGGCGTCCGCGGTTAAAGATTCTCAAACCTCTTTCTGGCTTTATCCGCGCCATGCCTATGCCCCATCATGCGTGGGTCGGCCGCGATGCCGATCCGTCCGCCGGTCCCGCTGCGCCCGGATCCGTCGCCGTGCCCGAGCAGGTCGCGCGCCTCGCCCGGCAATCTCCCGCCGCGACGGCACTGAGCGCGCCCTGCGGCACGATGTCCTATGCCGAGCTCGATCGCCGCGCGGCACGGCTCTCGGCCTATCTGCGCGGCGTCGGCGCGGGGCCGGAAACATTGGTCGGCATCTGCCTTGAGCGCTCGTTCGACCAGATCGTCGCGGTGCTCGCCGCGTGGAAGGCCGGCGCCGCTTATCTGCCGCTCGATCCGGCCTGGCCCGACGCCCGGCTGCGCGCGCTGATCGACAGCGCGCAATGCGCCGTGCTCGTGTCGAACCGCGAGCATGCCGACCGCTGCGGCCCGAGCGAGCTGCCGCTGGTCCTGCTCGACCGCGATGGCGACGCGATCGACCGTTCGGCCGATATCGCGACCGCCCCGCCAGCGCTCGATCGGCTCGCGTATGTCATCTACACCTCGGGCTCCACCGGCGCGCCCAAGGGCGTCGAGATCACACACGGCAATCTCGCCAACCTGGTCGAATGGCATCGTGAAGCGTTCGCCGTGACCGCCGCCGATCGCGCGTCGCATCTCGCCGGGCTCGGATTCGACGCCGCGGTGTGGGAGATCTGGCCTTATCTCGCCGCCGGCGCGTCGGTGGCGCTCGCCCCCGATGCCGTACGCACGGCGGGGCCGCTGCTGCGCGATTGGCTGATCGAGCAGCGCACTACCATCGCCTTCGCGCCGACCGCGCTGGCCGAGCAGCTGGTCGCCTGCGATTGGCCCGGCGACAGCCCGCTGCGTTTCGTCCTCACCGGCGCCGATCTGCTCCACCTGCATCCGCGGCCCGGCCTGCCGTTCGCGCTGGTCAACAATTACGGCCCGACCGAGTGCACGGTGGTGGCGACGTCCGCCGTCGTGCAGCCGTCGGAAACCGGCATTCCACCGATCGGCCGTCCTATCGCCAACACCCGGATCCATATCCTGGACGAAAGCGGCGCATCGGTTCCGGCCGGGGAGACCGGCGAGATGTTCATCGGCGGCGACAGCGTCGGACGTGGCTATCGCGGCCGCCCCGATCTCACCGCCGAGCGCTTCGTCGCGGATCGCTTCTCGGGCGAGCCGGGCGCCCATCTCTATCGCACCGGCGATCTCGCCAGCCTGCGCGATGACGGGCAGATCATGTTCCACGGCCGCATCGACGATCAGGTCAAGATCCGCGGCCACCGCATCGAGCCGGGCGAGGTCACCAGCCTGCTGCTGCGCCACGCCGCCGTGTCCGCCGGTGCCGTCGTCGCGCGTACCGACGAGCGGGGCGAGGCGCAGCTGGTTGCCTACATCGTCCCCACCGCCGATCTGCCCGCCACCGGCGAGGAAGTCCGCAACTTCCTCGCCGGGCATCTTCCAGAATATATGATCCCCGGCGCGTTCGTCCGGCTCGACGCGCTGCCGTTCACGGCCAACGGCAAGCTCGACAAACCGGCGCTGCCCGCGCCCGACGCCAGCAATGCGCTGGGCGATGCCGGCTTCGCCGCGCCGACCACGCCGGCCGAGGAGCGGCTTGCCGAAATCCTCGCCGAAGTGATGGGCCGCGGTCCGGTCGGGATCGACGACAATTTCTTTCTGCTCGGCGGCCATTCGCTGCTCGGCACCCAGGTCGTGCTGCGCGCGAGCGAGGCGTTCGGCGTCGACCTTACCCTGCGTCACCTGTTCCAGGCGCCGACCGTGCGCCAGCTCGCCGTGCTGATCGAGGGTCTGGTGATGCGCATGATCGAAGCGATGAGCGACGACGAGGCGCGGCTGCGCGCGGCGGAATAGGAAGATAGCGATGGCGACGTCCCCAAGCCTGCCGGATCTGTCGCAGGATCCGGGCCTAAGCCTGTTCCAGCTGCTCGATCCGACGGTCCACGCCGATCCCTATCCCTTCTATCGTCGCTTGCGCGAGGAGTCCCCGGTCCACTGGGATCCGTTCATGCACACCTGGGTGGTCACTCGCTACGAAGACGTGTTGACCGTGCTCCAGACCTTTTCCGCCTATCGCACGCCAAATCCGACGCAGATGGCCGCGCTCGGCCTGCCC
>CAXSHP010000299.1:0-3229 GCA_964236935.1 uncultured Sphingomonadaceae bacterium | reverse complement strand
CGCGTTCAGCGCGATGCGGTTGGTGCTGCGCCGGCTGTTGGAGGAGAAGCGCTCGGCCTCGGCCAGCGCGCTATCGCCCAGCACGAGCGTGCAAAAGGCGGCCCATTCCCGCTCGTTCTGGATGCCGAGCATGACGCTGCCGTCGGACGCCGGAAATGGTCCGTAGGGATAGATGCTGGCATGGCTCGCACCGACACGTGCCGGCGGCGCCGCGCCATCAAAAGCATAATACATCGGATAGCTCATCCACTCGGCCATCGCCTCGAGCATCGAGATGTCGATGCGGCGGCCCCGGCCCGTCCTGCCGCGCTCGATCAAGGCGGCAAGGATGTTGGTATAAGCGTACATGCCGGCCGCGATGTCGGCGATCGAGCAGCCTGCCTTGGAGGGATCGTCCGGGGTTCCCGTCACCGACAGGAAGCCGCTTTCGCTCTGGATGAGCAGATCATAGGCCTTGCGATCGCTGTCCGGGCCATCCTGGCCGTAGCCGGAGATATCGCAGACGATCAGCCCCGGATGCTCTTTCTCGAGCGAGGCATGATCGAAGCCCATCCGCGCGCTGGCTCCCGGTGCCAGGTTCTGGACGAGGACGTCGGCCTTGGCGACGAGCCGGCGCATCGCCTCGCGACCCTCGGCGCTCTTGAGGTCGATCGCGAGGCTTTCCTTGGAGCGGTTGCACCACACGAAGTGCGAGGCCAGGCCGCGGACGCGCTCGTCGTAGCCGCGCGCGAAGTCGCCGCCATCGGGTCGCTCGACCTTGATCACCCGCGCGCCGAGATCGGCCAGCTGGCGCGTCGCAAAGGGGGCGGCGATCGCATGTTCGAGGCTGACGACCAGGATTCCGCTGAGCGCGCCCATCTAGAACGACCGCGGCAGGCCAAGCACATGCTCGGCGATATAGGACAGGATCAGGTTCGTGCTGATCGGTGCCACCTGGTAGAGCCGGGTCTCGCGGAACTTCCGCTCCACATCATATTCGTGCGCGAAGCCGAAGCCGCCATAGGTCTGGATGCAGGCGTTCGCTGCATCCCAGGATGCCTGCGCGGCCAGATATTTCGCCATATTGGCTTCCGCGCCGCAGGGCTTGCGCTCGTCGAACAGCTGCGCGGCGCGAAACCGCATCAGATCGGCCGCCTTGATGTCGATATAGCTTTTCGCGATCGGGAACTGGACGCCCTGGTTCTTGCCGATCGGACGGTCGAACACGATCCGCTCGGAGGCGTAGCGGGTGGCGCGATCGATGAACCAGTAGCCGTCGCCGATGCATTCCGCGGCGATCAGCGTGCGCTCGGCATTGAGCCCGTCGAGGATATATCGGAACCCCTTGCCCTCCTCGCCGATCAAATTCTCCGCCGGGACTTCGAGCTCATCGAAAAAGACTTCGTTGGTCTCGTGGTTGACCATGTTTTCGATCGGGCGGATGTCCATCCCCTTGGCCAGCGCCGCGTGGACGTCGACGAGGAAGATCGAAAGCCCGTCGGCGCGCTTCGTCACCTGATCGAGGGGAGTCGTGCGCGCGAGCAGGATCATCAGATCCGAATGCTGGATGCGGCTGATCCAGACCTTCTGGCCCGAGACGATGTAGCGATCGCCCGTCTTCACCGCACGGGTCTTGAGCCGGGTGGTGTCGGTTCCGGTCGTCGGCTCGGTGACCGCCATCGCCTGCAGGCGCAGCTCGCCGCTGGCGATCCGGGGAAGATAGAGACGCTTCTGCTCCTCCAAGCCATGCCGCAGCAGCGTGCCCATATTGTACATCTGGCCGTGACAGGCGCCCGAATTGCCGCCGGAGCGATTGATCTCCTCCATGATCACCGACGCTTCGGCGAGCCCCAGACCGGCGCCGCCATAGCTTTCCGGGATGAGCGCGGCGAGCCAGCCCGCCTTGGTGAGCGCATCGACGAACTCTTCGGGGTACGCACGGTCCCGATCGATCCGGCGATGGTATTCGTCGGGAAACGCGGAGCAGAGCGCGCGCACCGGCTCGCGGATATACTGATAGCTGTCGTCGGTCTCGGGGAGGGGCATCGTGGTTCCTTGATAGTTCAACCCAGCGTCGCGGCAGCGTCCATGCACAGCGCGCCGGCATGGTCGGCGGCGAAGAGGGTGGCGCTGCCGTCGTCGGCAAGCGTGCCGCAGACATCGAACGGCGCGCCATCGATGATCGGTTTGACCGCACGGAACGCGAACGACTTCACGGTCGCGCCGGGATGGCGGGAACGCAGGCTGTGGAGCAGCAGCGTCGCGATCAGCGGCCCGTGCACGACGAGGCCGGGATAGCCTTCCACCTGCGTCGCATAAGGGCGATCGTAATGGATGCGATGGCCGTTGAACGTCAGCGCCGAATAGCGAAAGAGCAGCACGGGGTCCGGATCGATCCGCCACCGCCATTGCGGGTTCTCGGGCGCGCGAGCGTCGGGCGCGGGCGCCGCGCCCGGCCGCTGTGCCTCGCGGTAGACGATGTCCTGCACCTCGTCGAGGACGACGCCGGTGTCGTCGCTGATTTCGTGCTCGACCGTCACGAACAGCAGGCGGCCGCTCTTCCCCTCCTTTTCCGACAGATTGGAGATCGTCGAGCGACGCGTCACCGCGGCGCCGATCCGCAGCGGCCGCTTGAAGTCGATCCGGCTGCCGGCCCACATCCGGCGCGGGAGCGTGACGGGCGGAAGAAAGCCGCCGCGGCGGGGATGGCCGTCCGCACCCACCTCGGCGAGCGGGACCGCGTCGAGGAAATGCAACCAATGCGACAGGAGCGGCGCGGCATCGCCGGGAGCGGCTTGGACGATACCGGAGCCGAGCGTCGCCTCGAGCGCGCGAACGGCGACCGGGGAAACCAGGTCGTGGCGGAGCTCGCTCCGCCCGAGCCAGTCGAGCCAGCCTGCGCCCGCGGGCTGCGCATCGCCGCTCATTCGGACGCCGCCGCATGAGCGAGCAGGGCATAGGCCCGCAGGACGATCGGCCGGTCGATCATCTGACCATCGAGGACGACCGCGGCACCGTGCGACGCCTCGTCCGCCGCGACGACGCGCCGGGCCCGCGTCACCTCGTCCGGGCTCGGGCACAACGCCGCATGGATCGGCCGGACCTGGTCCGGATGGATGCAAAGCTTGCCGGAAAAGCCGAAATCGCGGGCGCGGGTCATCGATTGCGCCGCCTTGGCCGGCTCCCGCACCTCGATCGTGACACTCTCGATCGGCGCGGCGAGCGCGGCTCTGCGGGCGGCAATCGTGAG
>CAXSHP010000298.1:2515-3248 GCA_964236935.1 uncultured Sphingomonadaceae bacterium | reverse complement strand
CCGAGCGTGATCGACGTCATCGACTGCGCGATCAGCCATGTCGTGCGCGGCGAGGATCATGTCACCAACACCGGGCTCCAGCTCCAGATGTTCGCCGCGCTCAGCGCGACGCCGCCGCAGTTCGCGCACGAAGCGCTGCTGGTCGGCAGCGAGGGCAAATTGTCGAAGCGGCTCGGCTCGCTCGATGCCGATGCGTTGCGGGCGCAGGGGATCGAGCCGCTCGCGCTCGCCGCGCTGCTCGCGCGGATCGGCACCAGCGACCCGGTCGAGCCCGTTCCCGATTTCGCGCCGCTGATCGCGGGGTTCGACTTCGCGCATTTCGGCCGCGCGCCCGCCCGCTTCGATCTCGCCGAGCTCACTGCGCTCAATGCCCGCACGCTGCATCTCCTGCCTTACGAAACGGTCGCGGCGCGGCTGCCGGTCGGCGTCGATGACGCGGCGTGGCGGGCGATCCGGCCGAATATCTCGACACTGGCGGAAGCGGCCGACTGGTGGCGCGTCGTGGAGGACCCAATCGAGGCGCCGGTCGAGGAAGCAGACCGCGCGTTCCTCGACCGCGCCGCCGAGATCGCGGCCGGGATCGCGTGGGACGAAGCCGGCTGGCGCGCGCTCACGTCCGCGCTCGCCGAAGAGACCGGCCGCAAGGGCCGCGCCTTATTCCTGCCGCTGCGCCGCGCGCTCACCGGCCGCGACCATGGCCCGGAGATGGCCGCGTTGCTGCCGTTGATCGGGC
>CAXSHP010000298.1:0-2505 GCA_964236935.1 uncultured Sphingomonadaceae bacterium | reverse complement strand
TGCAGGCTGGCGTGTAGCGCCGCCGCATCCTATCTTCGCGGCATGGCCTTCTTTCCCCGCCCTTCGTCTCCCGCCGCGGCGTGGCGCGATCTGCGCGCCTTCCTGGCGACGCGCGAACGCCACCAGCTCGGCTTCGCCGCGCTCGCGGTGGCGATGCCGGTGCTGATCACTTTGGGCTTCCTCAAGGATTCGCATGTCGATCCGCCGCCGCCGGAGATGATGTTCCTCCCGAGCTGGCCGGCCAGCCGCAGCGACGCCGAGATCATCGCCCAGCAGAAGATCGACCAGGTCGCCAAGGAGAAGGCGCAGGCCGAGCGGCGCGCGCAATATCAGCGGCTGCAGAAGCAGCTCGGCATTGAATGACGCGACGCAGGATGCCCGCTGGATGGGCGCCGCGCTCGCGCTCGCCGCGCGCGGGCGCGGACGCGGTGCGCCCAACCCCAATGTCGGCTGCCTGATCGTCACCGCCGGCCGCGTCGTCGGCCGCGGCTGGACCCAGCCGGACGGGCGACCGCATGCCGAGGCGATGGCGCTCGCGCAGGCCGGCGCCGCCGCCGCGGGCGCGGACGCATTCGTCACGCTCGAACCCTGCGCGCATGTCAGCGAACGCGGCCCGGCGTGCGCGGAGCTGCTCGTCGAGGCCGGGCTCGCGCGGGTGGTCGTGGCGCTGCGCGATCCCGATCCGCGCACCGACGGCAAGGGCTTCGGGCGGTTGCGCGCGGCGGGGATCGCGACGATCGAGGGGACGGCCGCCGCGCAGGCGGAGGCGTCGATGGCGGGCTTTCTCACGCGCCGCGAGCGTGGCCGTCCGCATGTCACGCTCAAGCTGGCGATGTCGCTCGATGGACGTATCGCGCTCGCCGACGGGTCGAGCAAGTGGATCACCGGAGCGGCGGCGCGCGCGCACGCCCATCTCGAACGGTCTCGCGCCGAGCTGATCGTGGTCGGCAGCGGCACGCTCGCGGCGGACGATCCGATCCTCGACGTGCGCCTGCCAGGACTCGCCGGGCGCAATCCGCGACGAGCGCTGCTGACCGGCGGAACCGCGCCGCCAGGCTGGCTCGCTCTCGGCGCGCCGGGCGAGATCGCCGGTCTCGACGGCGTCGACCATGTCCTGATCGAAGGCGGCGGCGCGACGGCGGCGGCGTTCCTGTCCGACGACCTCGTCGACCGCCTGCTGATCTATCGCGCGCCGATCCTGATCGGCGCCGGGGTCGGCATCGGCGACATCGGTCTGCGCGATCTGGCCGGCGCGCATGGGCGCTGGCGCGCGGCCGATGCGCGGATGCTTGGCAGCGACCGGCTCGAAGTCTACGAGCGCCGTCGGAGCTGATCGATATGTTCACCGGAATCATCACGGATGTCGGCACGATCACGGCGATCGAGCAGCGCGGCGATCTGCGCGCGCTGATCGAAACCGGCTATGACCTGGCGAGCGTCGATCTGGGCGCGTCGATCGCCTGCTCGGGCGTGTGCCTGACGGTGGTCGACAAGGGCCCGGGCTGGTTCGCCGTCGACGTCTCGGGCGAGACGGTCTCGCGCACCGCACCGGGACAGTGGGCGGCGGGACGGCGGCTCAATCTCGAGCGCGCGCTGCGCGTCGGCGACGAGCTCGGCGGGCACATCGTCACCGGCCATGTCGACGGGATCGGCGAGATCGCCTCGGTCCGGCCCGAGGGTGCGTCGCTGCGGCTGACGATCGCGGCGGACCGTGCGCTCGCGCCGTTCCTCGCGCCCAAGGGATCGGTCGCGCTCGACGGCGTCTCGCTCACCATCAACGACGTCGCCGACGAGCCCGGCCGCGTCTCCATCGGAGTCAATATCATCCCCCACACCGCCGCCGCGACCACCCTTGCCGGGGCCGAGCCCGGCCGCGCGCTGAACATCGAGATCGACGTGCTGGCGCGCTACCTCGGCCGGATGGAGGCGGCGCGCGCGGCATGAGGCATGCGTTCCTCTCCACCACCGAAGAGATCATCGACGAGGCGCGCAATGGGCGCATGTTCGTGCTGGTCGACGACGAGGACCGCGAGAACGAGGGCGATCTCGTCATCCCCGCGCAGATGGCGACGCCCGACGCGATCAACTTCATGGCGCGCCATGGCCGCGGGCTGATCTGCCTGGCGCTGGCGCAGGAACGGGTCGACCAGCTCGGCTTGCCGCCGATGAGCCAATCCAACGGGACGCGCTACGAGACCGCCTTCACCGTCTCGATCGAGGCCAAGAACGGCGTCACCACCGGCATTTCGGCGGCGGATCGGGCGCGCACCATCGCGGTCGCGATCGACGGCTCGAAAGGCGCTGCCGACATCGTCTCGCCCGGCCACGTCTTTCCGCTCGTCGCCAAGTCCGGCGGCGTGCTGGTCCGCACCGGGCACACCGAGGCGGCGGTCGACGTTTCGCGGCTGGCCGGGCTCAATCCCTCGGGCGTGATCTGCGAGATCATGAAGGACGACGGCACGATGGCGCGGATGGACGATCTCGTCGCCTTCGCCCAGCTCCACG
>CAXSHP010000297.1:234-3259 GCA_964236935.1 uncultured Sphingomonadaceae bacterium | reverse complement strand
ACAAACTACCTTAGGAACTCAGGCTATGTGCAACCCACGTGAGAAATGCCCTAGCGCTTGCGACGCTTGGTGCCGAGACCGATCTTCTTGGCGAGCGTGCGGCGCTGTTCCGCATAGTTCGGCGCGACCATCGGATAGTCGGCGGCGAGATTCCACTTGGCGCGATACTGCTCCGGAGTCATCTGATAATGAGTCATCAGGTGGCGCTTGAGCATCTTCAGCTTTTTGCCGTCCTCGAGACAGACGATATAGTCCGGCTTGATCGAAGAACGCACCGAGACCGCGGGTTCTTGCTTGGCCTCGGGCACGGGAGCCGCCTCGCCAAGGCCCGAAAGCGCGTTGTGGACGTTCTGGATGAGGCTCGACAGATCGGAAACCGCAACGCTGTTGTTGCTCACATGCGCCGACACAATATCCGCCGTCAGCGCGATAAGGGTTTCCGTCATTTCGTTTTCATCGGCCATTGCAGCAGTTCCTTGCCTGTTCGGGTTAGCCGGCAAGTCTTGGCCGGATTGATCCGCCGCATGTCCGATTTCAAATCAAATTGCAACCATATCAGCGAGATTTCATTGGTTACTCAGTTCCTGCAAGTCTTTCGATAGGGTTAATGCATCGAACGGGCGTCCGCCGGCACCGAAGTAATATTGCCTTCTACGGCCCGACTGGATGAAGCCGGCGCGATTGTACAAGCCGAGTGCGGGATTGCCGTCGCGCATTTCGAGATGAATGCGGACCGCGCCGCGATCCAGCGATGCCGCGATCGAGTCGGCCAGCAGCGCACGTCCGACGCCCGACCGCCGGCAGGCGGGGCGAACCGCGAGCAGAAGCAATTCGGCCTCGTCGAGGACGATCCGGTTGAGCGCGAACCCCGCCGGCCGCCCCTCCACCCGCGCCAGGGTCAGCCAGACGCCCGTCAGCAGGAGGATGCCGGAGCATTGTCCTTCGGTCCACGCCTCGCCGAACCGGCGATCGAAGGCTTCGACCATCGTCGTCATGACTTCGGGCAGGTCGGCGGCAGCGCCGGGATGCAAAGTGAGGGATGCACTCACCGGACGGGCAGCTTCGCATCGGGCGGGCGGCCGTAGACGGGCGACGGCGACGACAGGATGAGCGCGGCGGGGAGCAAGCGGGCATCGGCCGCGCACGGCCAGGCGTCATGGGCTTCGCCGGTGCCGCGCGCGGCGACGAGCGAGGCGGCCGCCGGGCCGACCACCCACGCCTCGCCGATCGTCAGTGCCGCCGCTGCCGGAGCGAGCGCGGCGAGCGGCCCGAGCGCGCGCAGCGGCGCGCGGGCGAAGCGCTGGACGAACAGCTCGCCATGCCCGCCGGCGATCGCCACCGCGACGGTGTCCGGCGCGTCGGGCCCGTCGAGCGCGGCTGCCGCCAGCAGCGCGAGCGACGAGAACCCTGCGACCGGCGCGCCCCAGGCGAAGCCGAGCGCGCGCGCCGCCGCGACCCCCACTCGGACGCCGGTGAAGCTGCCCGGTCCGCAGTCGACGAGGATCGTTCCGGCGCGGCCGTTTCCGGGCAGCTCCGCGATCATCGGCACGAGTTGCTCGGCATGACCGCGTCCGACGATCGCATGGCGCTGGGCGACGACCCTGCCGTCATCGACCAGGGCAACCGAGCATGCGGCGGTCGCCGTCTCGATGACCAGTCGCATCGTCTCAGACGAGCTGGCTGACCTCGTCGAACGTCAGGCGCGGAAGCCGTTCGAAGATCGTCGACGGATCGCCGTGGCCGATCGTGCAGATGAAATTCGACTTGACCGTCGTGCCGGCGAAGAACGCCGCGTCGACCGCAGCGTTGTCGAAGCCCGACATCGGCCCGGTGTCGAGCCCCAAGGCGCGCGCGGCGAGGATCAGATACGCGCCCTGCAGGGAGCTGTTGCGGAATGCCCCGCTGTCGATCAGCGCCTGGTTGCCGACGAACCAGCTGCGCGCGTCGGCGGGCGGAAACAGCTTGGGCAGCTGTTCGTAGAATTCCATATCCATGCCGACGATCGCGGTGACCGGCGCAGCGCGGATCTTCGGGCCATTGGTGCCGCTCGCCAAGGCGGCGAGCTTGTCCTTCGCTTCCCGGCTCACGCACCACACGATCCGCGCCGGGAGCATGTTGGCCGAGGTCGGCCCCAGCTTGACCAGCTCCCAGATCGCGCGGAGCTCCGTTTCGTCGACGGGTTCGTCGGTATAGCCGTTGTAGGTCCGCGCAGTGCGGAACAGCGTATCGAGCGCCTCGTCGGAAAGGGGCCTGGCCATCAGATCGCGCGGACCTCACTGACTTCGGGAACATAGTGCTTGAGCAGCTGCTCGATGCCTTGTTTGAGCGTCGCCGTCGATGACGGGCAGCCCGAACAGGCGCCGTGCATCGCCAGATAGACGGTCCCTTTCTGGAAGCCGCGATAGACGATGTCGCCGCCGTCGCGCGCCACCGCCGGGCGCACGCGCGTGTCGATCAGATCCTTGATCTGCTCGACGACGTCGGCGTCGGCGGGATCGTCGGTCGCGATCTGCTCCGAGATACGGATTTCGGATGCGTCGCCGGCGCGGAACAGCGGCGCGTCGGCGGCGAAATGATCGAGCAGCACGCCGAGCACCTGCGGCTTGAGATCGCGCCACTCGACGCTCGGCGCCGCGGTGACCGAAACGAAATCGCGTCCGAAGAACACGCCGACGACGTCGCCGAGATCGAACAACGCCTCGGCCAGAGGCGACGCCTCCGCTTCCTCGGGATCGGCGAAATCGCGCGTGCCCGCGGGCATTACCGCACGGCCGGGGAGGAACTTGAGCGTCGCCGGGTTGGGCGTGGGTTCGGTTTCTATCAGCATCCTCCGCACTTGGGACGAAAGGGGCCGCGGATCAAGGGCCTGCGACGAGCACAGCGTCGTTGGATGTCCGCGAAGAGCGGCGATGACGACATCGCGACGGTGGCGAAGCTTCTCATCTCAGATGATCTCGATCAGCCTTGACTTTTTCGCTGCGTCGCGGCATTGGCTCCCCAGCGTCGACGCCCGGTTTTCGGGCTT
>CAXSHP010000297.1:0-219 GCA_964236935.1 uncultured Sphingomonadaceae bacterium | reverse complement strand
CAGGCAACCCATTTCACGCGGGTCGTCATCAAGACCCCGCATCCGTGCGCGCCATTTCCGGCGCTTGCGCGTGCCCATTTGAAAGTGTCCCCTTGACCAAATTCTCAGAACTCGGCCTCGCTGCGCCGATCGTGCAGGCGCTTACCCAAACCGGTTACGATACGCCCACGCCGATCCAGCTCCAGGCGATCCCGCCGGTGCTCGCCGGCCGCGACATCT
>CAXSHP010000296.1:0-3306 GCA_964236935.1 uncultured Sphingomonadaceae bacterium | reverse complement strand
CTTCCGATCAAACTGCCATCCTCAGAACAACGCCATCAGGTAGATAGAAGCCATTAAACCGGTTGTTTGTAATGGTCGCAGCGCCCAAACCTTCCATTCGCAGGAAATGCCCAAGCCCTTCCACAACGGGATGATCTGCGCTCTTTAATTCTACAAGGCTCACGTCGAGCCCGAGCATCTCGTCACGATGGTGAGAGATGGCCTCCGAAACCAATCGGTAGAATTCCGTCTTATCGGTTATGGCGGACGAAGGAATGATCCACAGCCGCCAACTATCGGTGTCTGAGCTATAAACCCAGACCGCGCCTTTAGGCTTAATCTTGCCCTCGTCGAGTCGTCGGACGAGATTCTGACCTTCCTTTACCAAAACGTCCGTATCCATCCGAGAACTCCATGGTGCGGTTCCGAAATCGCGTGGATCAGATAATGTGCTGACGATTTATCGGTAGTGTCATAACGAGAGTCCGGACTCCATTCAGCGGCTATACCCTAGTTCGCAGCGAAAGTGCTATCTTGATCCTGTTTCGTGCGCAGATCGGATCTCAGGCCTGCCAAGCCTACCAACTCAGAAATCTGGTGTGTATGGAGTGACATAACAAACTTCCGGTCGGGAATTGCTTCAGCTGTAAATTGCCGGGCAGCGCACGCCTTCAGTGCAAATTCGACTGCATAACCTGCGAGATAGTAGGCGTTTGCCCAGCGCCCATGGTCGAATAACAGAAGCGCATCCCATAACTTTGCTTCCGCCAAGTTTTGGAGTTGTCGCCGACCAATCCCCTGACTCATCTATGCGCTCTTCCCCACCACGCTCTCGGGCAAGTCCTTCCCGAACACGCGCTGATAATATTCCGCGACCAGCGTGCGTTCGGCCTCGTCGCATTTGTTGAGGAAGCTCATCCGGAAGGCGAAGCCGACGTCGCCGAAGATCAAGGCGTTCTGCGCCCAGCTGATCACCGTGCGCGGGCTCATCACCGTCGAGATGTCCCCGGCGATGAAGCCCTGGCGGGTGAGATCGGCGACCTTGACCATCTGGTCGACGGTCTTTTTGCCGTCGGGCTGGTCGTACTCGCCCGACTTCGCCAGCACGATCCGCGCCTCGACCGCGGCCGGCAGATAATTGAGCGTGACGACCACGTTCCAGCGATCCATCTGCCCCTGGTTGATCTGCTGGGTGCCGTGATAGAGGCCGGTGGTGTCGCCGAGCCCGACGGTGTTGGTCGTCGCGAACAAGCGGAACCAGGGGTTGGGGCGGATCACGCGGTTCTGGTCGAGCAGGGTCAATTTGCCCTCGACCTCGAGCACGCGCTGGATCACGAACATCACGTCGGGCCGCCCCGCGTCATATTCGTCGAACACCAAGGCAGTCGGCGTCTGCAGTGCCCACGGCAGCAGCCCTTCGCGGAATTCGGTGACCTGCTGCCCCTCGCGCAGCACGATCGCGTCGCGCCCGACCAGATCGATCCGGCTGATGTGGCTGTCGAGGTTGATCCGTACGCACGGCCATTTGAGGCGCGCCGCGACCTGCTCGATATGGGTCGACTTGCCCGTGCCGTGATAGCCTTGGATCATCACCCGCCGGTTGTGGGCGAAGCCCGCCGCGATCGCGAGCGTGGTGTCGGGATCGAACACATAGGCCGGATCGAGATCGGGCACGCGCTCGTCGGCCTCGCTGAACGCCGGCACCTCCATGTCGCTGTCGATGCCGAACAGCTCGCGCACCTTCACCATCCGGTCGGGCGCGGCGAGCACGGTTTCGGTGCGCGAATCGGGCTGGACGTTGGGAATGTCGGTCATGCGCGATCTCTTATCCTAAATCCGCTCAGCCTCTACTCAGGATGAACATCCGATTGTAGTCTTTACGCAAAGGCCGGCGCGGATTTGAGCTGGGTATAAGCCGCGATCACGTCCTGCAGCGCCTGCTCGTGGCTGCGGTCGCCGCCGTTGCGGTCGGGATGGTAGCGGCGCAGCAGCTCGGCATAGCGCCGTCTGAGCGCGCGGCGGTCGATATCGGTCCCGAGGCCGAGCACGCGCAGCGCGCGCCGGTTGGCCTCGCTCAATCCACGGCCGTCGGCGCGGGGCCGCTCCGCCGTCCGGAAGCGCGCGCCGATCGCGTCGAGCGGATCGTGGAAATCGGCCCAGCGCGGCGGGCGATCGGCGCCATTGGTGGCGAAGGCGCGCGTCTCGCGCTCCCATCCCGCGAACGGGCGCTGCTCGGCCTCGATCTCGTCGGGGCTCATCCCGTTGAAATAATTGTAGCGCGCGTTGAACTCGCGGACATGGTCGAGGCACAGCCAGCGCCACTCGCCGGGGCCGTTGCAGCCCGGGCGCGGACCATGGCCGGCCGGCGCGCGAAACTCGCCCGGCTCGGCGCAGCCGGCATGGGCGCAGGGCTGCTCCTCGCGCGCGACGCGACCGTGGAAGCGCGTGCGCGGGCGAAAGCGGGGCGGGCCGTCGGGATAATCGTCGCGCGCCAAAACGGCTCCTCGAACTTGGTTTCGCTGCTATATAGGCGCGATGACACAGCAGCTTAAAGGCCCCGTGGCCGCCGAAATCGAGCAGCGCCTGCGCGCCGCCTTGTCGCCCGACCGGCTGATCGTGACCGACGACAGCGACCAGCATCGCGGCCACGCCGGCCACGATGCGCGCGGCGAGAGTCATTTCACCGTCGAGATCGTCGCCGCGTCTTTCTCCGGCCAGAGCCGCGTCGCGCGTCAGCGCGCGGTCAATGCCGCGCTCGCCGAGCTGCTGCGCGAGCGGGTCCACGCGCTGGTGATCAAGGCCCGCTCGCCGGAGGAAGGCGCATGAGCTACGATCTGTGGTATTGGCCCGATTTCCCCGGACGCGGAGAATTCGTTCGGCTCGCGCTCGAGGCCGGCGCGATTGCGTATCGTGATCGGGCGCGCGAGGAGGGCGCCGAGGCGCTGATGAAGGACATGGCCGGGCGCGGCGGTCCGCTGCCGTTCCCGCCGCCCTATCTCGTCGCCGGCGACGAGACGATCGCGCAGGTTGCCAACATCCTGCTGTTCCTCGGCGACGAGCATGGCCTCGCGCCGGCCGATCCGGCGGAGCGGCGCTTCGTCAACCAGCTGCAGCTGACCATTGCCGATGTCGTGACCGAGGCCCACGACGTCCATCACCCGGTCGACAATAATGCTTATTATGAAGACCAGAAAGCGGAGGCGCTCCGTGCCGCCCAGGGTTTCCGCGACAATCGCATTCCCAAATACCTCCTCTATTTCGAACGCGTCCTCGCACGGCAGGGCCCGTGGCTGACCGGCGCAACCTGGAGCTACGCTGATCTTTCGC
>CAXSHP010000295.1:0-3336 GCA_964236935.1 uncultured Sphingomonadaceae bacterium | reverse complement strand
GTGCGAGAGTCGCGGTCGACGTCGATCCCTACAACTTTCTCTGATCGAATTGCCCTGCCGAGCCGAGCGAGCGGCGAAACGTTCGGCACCGAAACGATTCATGTGGAACGGCGGCGTCGAGACAGCGTTAGGGTTGACGCAGGACATTCGGTCTGTTGCGAGGGAGATCATCATGAAAGCGCTTTTATTTGCAGCCGCGATTGCGTTCGGCGGCACGGCCATGGCCCAGGAAATGACGCCGCCCGCGGGCAGCGGCACCACCACCGGCGACGCCACGACCGCGCCGGCGGACGCCACCGCACCGATGGCGACGCCGACCGATGCCGGAACTCCGGCCGACACCGCCGCGCCGACGACCGACAGCGCGATGCCGATGACCGCGCCGGATAACGCCGCCCCGAGCGACAATAAGGGCATGTCGACCGCCAGCACCGCCCCGGCAGGCGACTATCCGATGTGTTCGCGCAC
Organism: uncultured Sphingomonadaceae bacterium; assembly: GCA_964236935.1. GTDB lineage: Bacteria > Pseudomonadota > Alphaproteobacteria > Sphingomonadales > Sphingomonadaceae > Solisphingomonas. Next base: position 2,868 of record CAXSHP010000295.1, on the reverse strand, counting down.
CGTGACCGACAAGTGCGTGCAGGGCGGCAAGGGCACGATGAAAATGCACAAGAAGATGCACAAGAAAATGTAGTGATCTGGGCGGGAGCGCGCTAGCCGCGTCGCTCCCGCGCCAGCAGCGCTCGCTTGATCGCCAGCCCGTACGCATAACCCCCGAGCGAGCCGTCGCCGCGTTGGGCACGATGGCACGGGACGATCACCGCGACGGGATTGGCGCCGCATGCCGATCCCGCCGCCCGCGCCGCGCCGGGCCTTCCGGCACGCGTCGCGAGCGCGGCGTAGCTCATTACCTCACCGGGCGGAATTCGGCGCAACTCGCGCCAGACCGCCTCCTGAAACGCGGTGCCCCGAACGTCGAGCGCAAGACCGTGGCCGCGACCCGGCGTCTCGACGGCCGCGACTGCGTCGGCGAGCAATGCCGCCATCGCTGCCCCCCCGGCGACGACATCCGCCTGGGGAAAGCGTTCGATCACATCTCTCTCGTCCTCGCCGAACGCGAGCCGGCAGACGCCGCGGGCCGTGGCGGCAACGAGCATCGGCCCCAGCGTGGTGGGGGCGATCGCCCAGCGAATCGTCTCGCCGCGCCCGCCCTCGCGCCAGGCCGAGGGCGCCATCCCCAGCCGGTCGCCGGCCTCGGCATAGAAGCGGCTCGGGGTCGAGAAGCCGGCGTCGTAGATCGCTTCGGTCACGCTGTTCGCTCCGTGCAGTTTATCGGCGGCACGACGTGAGCGCACGCCACGCCCGTACGCGGCGGGAGTGATGCCGGTCGCGCGCTTGAACAGCCGATGGAAATGATGCGGCGCATAGCCGGCCGCCGCCGCCATCCGGTCGAGGGACGGCACCTGCTCGCTCGCCTCGATCAAGGCGATCGCGCGCGACACGCCGTCCGCGTCGCGCGCCGTCTCGTCGGGGCGGCAGCGCCGGCACGGCCGCAGCCCCGCCGCTCGCGCCGCCGCGCCGTCGGCGAGGAATCGGACGTTGGCGCGCGTCGGATGGCGCGCCGGGCACGATGGCCGGCAATAGATGCCGGTCGTCAGCACGCCAGTGACGAAACGCCCGTCGAACGCCCGATCGCGGCGCATGACGGCAGCCCAGGCATCCTCGTCCGACAGAGGCGAATCGCTCGTGTTCATGCCTCGACCATGCGGCAACGCGCCGCGGCATGCATCCCGCGGCTTGCGTTCAAAAGCCTTTACCTTGCATCGCGGCATCGGCTTTGCTAACCGGCCGGCGACCCATCGGGGGGCGTGCAGGCGCTCCCCTTTTCGCATGGGGCCACATCCATCTGGGGATTCGAGACGCGTGGAGAATTCCGGCGGCATTCAGGCGAGCCTGAGCGGGCGTTATGCGATCGCTTTGTTCGAGCTGGCGCGTGACGCGAAAACGCTCGACGCGGTGTCGGCGAGCCTCGTGACGCTCAAGCAGGCGCTGACCGAATCCACCGATTCCGGCGGGTCACCACCAGCCCGCTGATCGGCCGGGGGGATGCGGCCAAGGCCGCCGCCGCAACCGCCGAATCGCTCCAGCTCGATCCGCTGACGACCAAATTCCTCGGCGTGCTCGCCCGGAACGGCCGCCTGACCCAGCTCGGCGCCGTGATCCGCGCGTTCACCGCGCTTGCCGCCGCGCATCGCGGCGAGGTCGCCGCCGAAGTGACCTCGGCGCATAAGCTCGACGATAATCAGGTCGCGGCGCTCAAGGCCAAGCTCAAGTCGCGCGTCGGCAGCGAGGTCGCGGTCGATCTCACGGTCGATCCGGCGATCCTGGGCGGGCTGCTCGTCAAGCTCGGCTCGACGCTGATCGATGGATCGATCCGCACCAAATTGAACACGCTCGCGACTGCGATGAAAGGCTGAACATGGATATCCGCGCCGCTGAAATCTCCAAGGTCATCCGCGATCAGATCGCCGGATTCGGCACCGAGGCGGAGGTCTCCGAGGTCGGCACCGTGCTGTCGGTCGGCGACGGCATCGCCCGCATCCACGGGCTCGACAACGTCCAGGCGGGCGAAATGATCGAGTTCGCCAACGGCGTGAAGGGCATGGCGCTCAACCTCGAGGCCGACAATGTCGGCGCGGTGATCTTCGGCTCGGACTCCGAGATCGGCGAGGGCGATATCGTCAAGCGCACCGGCACGATTGTCGACGTCCCCGTCGGCAAGGGCCTGCTCGGGCGCGTCGTCGACGGCCTGGGCAATCCGATCGACGGCAAGGGCCCGATCGTCGCCGAGAAGCGTATGCGCGTCGAGGTCAAGGCGCCCGGCATCATCCCGCGCAAGTCGGTCCACGAGCCGGTGCAGACCGGATTGAAGGCGCTCGACGCGCTTGTTCCGGTCGGCCGCGGCCAGCGCGAGTTGATCATCGGCGATCGCCAGACCGGCAAGTCTGCCGTCGCGCTCGATACCTTCATCAACCAGAAGGAGGCCAATGCCGGCGACGACGAGAGCCAGAAGCTCTACTGCATCTATGTCGCGATCGGGCAGAAGCGCTCGACCGTCGCCCAGATCGTCCGCGCGCTCGAGGAGAATGGCGCGATGGAATATTCCATCGTCGTCGCCGCGACCGCCTCCGAGCCCGCTCCCTTGCAGTTCCTCGCGCCCTACACCGGCTGCACGATGGGCGAATATTTCCGCGACAACGGCATGCATGCCGTCATCGTCTATGACGATCTCTCCAAGCAGGCGGTCGCCTATCGCCAGATGTCGCTGCTGTTGCGCCGCCCGCCGGGCCGCGAGGCCTATCCGGGCGACGTCTTCTATCTCCACTCGCGCCTGCTCGAGCGCGCGGCCAAGCTCAACGAGGACAATGGCGCGGGCTCGCTCACCGCTTTGCCGATCATCGAGACGCAGGCGGGCGACGTCTCGGCTTA
>CAXSHP010000294.1:0-3337 GCA_964236935.1 uncultured Sphingomonadaceae bacterium | reverse complement strand
CGTGATACCATGGCAGCCAGGAAACACAGCGATCGCCCTCGGTGACGTGCATGCCGATCGAATGTGCCGCGAGATTGTTGAGCAGAGCGCGATGGCTGATCGCGACGCCGTGGGGAAAGCGGGTCGAGCCGCTCGAATATTGCAGATAGGCGATATCGTCGGGCGTGGCCGCGGGGAGGGACGCCGACGGTGCCGGGCTGAGCGCGAAATCCTCCCACGCGACTCCCTCGACCGCCGCCGCCGCGGCGGCCACGCCGGCCATCGGCGCGAGCTCCCGCGGATAGAACAGGATCGCGGGATCCGAGCTGGCGAGCTGGGCCTGAAGCTGGTCGATATAGGAATCGCGCCCACCGAACGAGGTCGGCAGCGGCAGCGGCACCGGCCAGGCGCCGGCGTAGATCGCACCGAAGAACAAGGCGGCGAATTCCGGCCCCGTCTCGGCGATCACCGCGACGCGATCGGCCGGGCGGACGCCATGCGCGATCAGGCGCCGTGCCGCGGCGATCGCGTCGCGTTGCAGCTCGGCGAAAGCGTAAGGACGGATAAGCTGACCGCGTGCGTCGTGGAAATTGAGTCCGCGCCCGCCTTGCGCCGCATAATCGAGCGCATCGCCAAGCGTCGCGAAGTCCGAATAGCGCCGGGGCAGGCGGCAGTCGGTCGGCGTCGGCACGATCGGCGTCGCCTGCTTGGCCCTCGCGGCCGGACTGCGCTCGATTTCGCTCAGCACTATCGGCCGCTCCTTGATGCCGCCGGCGGGCGCTAGCCGACGGGAAGCGTCTTTCCAGCCTAGATGCCTAGCGGTCAACCAGCGTTCAAAATCCGGCCCGACTGTGGCACAATCGTGGCGCGTGCCCAGAATGCCTGCAAATCCCCCGCTTCCCCTCGATGCCGCGGCGCTCGATCGCCTCGCCTTGTTCTACGCGGGCCGCTACGCCACGACGCAGGCGAAGCTGCGCGCCTATCTGCTGCGCAAGCTGAACCTGCGCGGCTGGACGGGGGAGGGGCCGCCGCCGGTCGAGCCGCTGGTCCGGCGCATGGCCGAGCTCGGCTATGTCGACGATCGCGCTTTTGCCGAGGCGCGGGGCCGGGCGCTGGGGAAGCGCGGCTATGGCGCGCGGCGGGTGGCGCAGGCATTGCACGCGGCGGGCGTCGGCGGGGAGGATGCGGCGCCCGCGCACGAACAGGCTACGGCGGGCGCGCTCGAGGCGGCGCTGGCGTTCGCGCGGCGGCGACGGATCGGGCCGTTTGCGGCCGATCGCGCCGATCGCGATGGCCAGCGGCGGGGAATCGCGGCATTGGTCCGCGCCGGCCATCCGTTCGCGCTGGCGCGGCGGATCGTCGCTGCCGCGCCGGGCGAGACAATTGCGGATGACGATGCCTGAGCCTTGCTGGCGACGGCGCGTGCGCGGTGATAGGCGGGAAGCAAGGAGTATGACGGAATGAAGCTGTACGCATGGCTCGCATTGCTCGCTTTGGCACCGCTCGCCCCGCCGGCGGACGCGCGTCCGGCCGCGTCCGTGCCGATCACGACCCCGCTGACGATCAGGACCGCGCACGGCCGGCAGAGATTCCGGGTCGAGGTCGCCCGGACCGAGGAGGAGCAGGCGCGCGGCCTGATGTTCCGCACGTCGCTGGCGGCGCAGGGCGGGATGATCTTTCCGATGGTGCCGCCGCGGCTCGCAACCTTCTGGATGAAGAATACGCTGATCCCGCTCGACATGATCTTCATCCGGCCGGATGGCACGATCGCGCGGATCGCGGAGAATACCGCGCCGCAATCGCTCGGGCGAACCGGTCGCGGCGGTGCTCGAGATCGCCGGCGGCGGCGCCAAGGCGCGGGGAATCGCCGCGGGCGACCGTGTCGACTGGGCACGACGCTGAGCGGGCGGTTGCGCCGCCCCGGCGATCGGCGCTAAGCGCGGGCCATGGGTTTCCTCGGCAACATCTTCACCTGGTGGAACGGCGCCACGATCGGCACGAGCCTGTTCAGCCGCCGCCACGGCCGCCAAATCGGCGTCGATGGCGTCGGCAACGTCTATTTCGAGACGAAGCGTGCCACGGGCACGCTGCGGCGCTGGGTGATCTATCACGGCGCGAACGATGCCAGCCGGGTGCCGCCGGAATGGCATGGCTGGCTGCACCATACGGTCGATCTGCCGCCGGCGGAAGGATTGCCGCCGCCGCGCGCCTGGGAAAGCGCGCCGCTGCCCAATTTGACCGGAACCCGCGAAGCCTATCGGCCGTCGGGCGCGCTCGAGGCCGGCGGCGTGCGCGCCGCGGCGACCGGCGATTACGAGGCGTGGAGCCCCCAGTGAGATGAACGGTTTGCTCAAGGAAAATATTGTCGAGGCGCTGATCGGCCTGTTCGTCGTGCTGATCGCGATATTCTTCGTGCTGTTCGCCTGGCAGCGCACCGGCGGCGGAGGTTCGGCGGGTGCGCTGCATGTCACCGCGCTGTTTCCCAACGCCAGCGGGGTCGCCGTCGGCACCGACGTGCGCATCGCCGGCCTCAAGGTCGGAACGGTATCCAAACAGCGGCTCGATCCGCAAAGCTATCAGGCGGAGGTCACGCTTTCGCTCGATCCGAAGACCAAGGTGCCGGCGGACAGCAGCGCCGCGATCTCGTCGGAAGGCCTGCTCGGCGGGACCTATATCGCGCTGATGCCGGGCGGCGATCCGACGCCGCTCAAGGATGGCGACACGATCGTCGATACGCAGGGCGCGATGGACCTGATGGGCCTCGTCGGCCAGTTCATCAACAAATCGGGCAGCAGCGCCAAGGACAGCGAGAGCGCTGCCGCGCCGAGCGCCGCCAAGCCGTGAAACGCGCCGCCGCCGGGCTCGCGCTCGCGGCCCTGATCGGTATCGCCGGCGGAGCGCTTGCATTGCGCCAGGCCGAGACCGAAGCGCTCACGCCGCCGCCGACCACCGAGCCGGACAGCGCGGCCGAAGCGTCGGCCGAGGCCGCCCCGGCTCCGGCGAAGCCCGCTCCGCCGCCGCTCAACCGCATCGAAACGCCGATGGCGCAGCGCGTCGCCACGATCGGGCTGCTCAACAAGCGCAACGGCATTTCGCGCGATTTCAGGATGCATCCCGGCGAGGTGATTCGCAGCGGCGACGTCGTCATCCGCCTGCGCGCCTGCGAGACGACCGCGCCGTGGGAACCGCAGCAGCTCACCGGCGCGTTCATCCAGACCGACGTGCGGTCGCGCGAGGGACAGTGGCGGCGGATCTTCTCGGGCTGGTTGTTCAAGGAATCGCCGTCGCTCAACGTCGTCGAGCATCCGATCTACGACGTCTGGCCCAAGGCCTGCGAGATGAAGCATCCCGATATCGG
>CAXSHP010000293.1:0-3343 GCA_964236935.1 uncultured Sphingomonadaceae bacterium | reverse complement strand
CCGAGCCGATGCCCCGGCCGACGCGGACGCGCGATTTGCGCGCGCCGGGATTGTCGCGGATGTCGTTGAGTTTCATTGCCTGCACTCGCTTTCGCTTTTGTCGCGCGTTGGACGGATCAGCTTTCGACCGACACCATATGCTGCACCTTGCGGATCATGCCGCGCACCTCGGGGCTGTCCTCGAGCTCGCGCGTGCTGCGCATCTTGTTGAGCCCAAGCCCGATCAGCGTCGCGCGCTGATCCTGGGTGCGGCGGATCGGCGATCCGGTCTGGGTGATCTTGATTTTGGCCATGCGTATTACTCCGTGACCGCCTCGGCTTCGGCCGCAGTCTCGGCCTTGGTGGCGATGCCGCTGCGCGACAGCAGGTCGGCGATCTTCTTGCCGCGGCGCTGCGCGACCGATTTCGGGCTGGTTTGCTCGACCAAAGCGGCGAAGGTCGCGCGGATCATGTTGTAGGGATTGTTGGTGCCGACGGACTTGGTCACGACGTCATGGACGCCGAGGCTCTCGAAGACGGCGCGCATCGGGCCGCCGGCGATGATCCCGGTGCCGGCCGGGGCCGCGCGCAGATAGACCATGCCCGCGCCGAAATGGCCGCGGCCGTCGTGATGGAGCGTGCGGCCCTCGCGTAAGGGAACGCGGACCATCGCCTTCTTGGCCGCCGCGGTCGCCTTGGAGATCGCCTCGGGCACCTCGCGCGCCTTGCCGTGGCCGAAGCCGACGCGGCCCGCGCCGTCGCCCACCACGACCAAGGCCGCGAAGCCGAAGCGCTTGCCGCCCTTCACCGTCTTCGACACGCGATTGATGTGGACGAGCTTCTCGACCAGCTCCTCGCCGCCGTCCTCGCCGCCGCGATTGTTGTCGCGCCGGCCGCGATTGCCGTCGCGCCCGCCACGCCCGCGATTATCGCCGCCGGGGCCGCGCCCACGGCCGCCACGGGGCCCGCGGCCCTCGCGCTGCGGCGGAGCGTCGGGTGCCGCGCCTTCGACCGGCGGGGCGTCGTTCTGGATCTCGTCAGCCATTTAAAACTCCAATCCGCCTTCACGGGCGGCATCGGCGAGCGCCTTGACGCGCCCGTGGAACAGGAAACCGCCGCGATCGAACACGACGCGGGTGATGCCGGCGGCCTTGGCGCGCTCGGCCAGCCGCTGGCCGACCAGGGTCGCACCCTCGGCGGTCGCGCCGGCCTGGCCGCGCACTTCCTTGTCGAGCGTCGAAGCCGAGGCGACGGTGCGCCCCGCCGCATCGTCGATCACCTGCGCATAGATATGCCGGCCCGAGCGATGCACCGACAGGCGCGGACGCAGGCCCCCGGTCGAACGGAGCGTGGTGCGGACGCGGCGACGACGCCGCGCGAAGAGCGAGAGCTGCTTGGCCATCTTACTTCTTCTTGCCTTCCTTGCGGAAAATATACTCGCCGCGATACTTGATGCCCTTGCCCTTGTACGGCTCGGGCTTGCGCCAGCGGCGGATCTCGGCGGCGACCTGGCCGACCTTCTGCTTGTCGATGCCGCTGATGTTGACCGTCGTCTGATCGGGAGTCGCGATCGTGATCCCCTCGGGAATCGCATAGTCGACGTCGTGGCTGTAGCCGAGCTGGAGCTTGAGGTTCTTGCCCTGGCTGTTCGCGCGATAGCCGACGCCGGTGATCTCGAGCGTCTTGGTGAAGCCCTCGGTCACGCCCTGCACGAGGTTCTGCACCAACGTGCGCTGCATCCCCCAGAACGAGCGCGCCCGCTTGGTGTCGTTCGCCGGCGTGACCGAGATCGACCCGTCCTCGAGCGCATAACGGACGTCGTCCACCAGGCTCAGCGAGAGCGTGCCCTTCGGCCCCTTGACCGAGAGCTGGCCGCCCTCGATCGTCGCCGTCACCCCGCTCGGGATGGCGACCGGTTTCTTGCCGATGCGGCTCATCAGAACACCTCCGCGAGGACTTCGCCGCCGACGTTCTGGTCGCGCGCTTCGGCGTCGGACAGCACGCCGCGCGGTGTCGAGACGATGGTAATGCCGAGGCCGTTGCGCACGCGCGGCAGATCCTGCGAGCCCGAATAGACGCGGCGGCCCGGCTTCGAGACGCGCGCGACATGCTGGATCGCGGGCTGCCCCTCGAAATATTTCAGCTCGATGCGGATGCCCGGATGCGCGCCGAGCGCCTCGTCGGCATAGCCGCGGATATAGCCTTCGCGCTGAAGCACGTCGAGCACGCGGGCGCGCAGCTTCGACGCCGGCGTCAGGACCGAATCCTTCTTCGCGCGCTGACCGTTGCGGATGCGGGTGAGCATGTCACCCAGCGGATCGTTGATCGACATCGTCGTTCCTTACCAGCTCGACTTGGTGACGCCGGGGATCATCCCCTTGTTCGCCAGATCGCGCAGCATGATGCGCGACAGCCGGAACTTGCGATAATAAGCGCGCGAGCGCCCGGTCATCTCGCAGCGGTTGCGCACGCGCGTCGGATTGGCGTTCGCGGGGATCTCGGCCATCTTCAGCCGCGCTTCCCAGCGCTCGCTCTCGTCCTTCGACTCGTCGTTCGCGATCGCCTTGAGACGCGCATATTTGCCGGCATATTGCTTGACCAGCTTCTTGCGCTTCTCGTTCTTGTTGATCGAACTCAGTTTCGCCATGACTTAAGTTCTTCCTTGTGCCCCCGCGAAGGCGGTGGTCCAGTTAGCAATAGGTCTGGGCCCCCGCCTCCGCGGGGGCACAGTCCGCTTCAAGCCGCCTTCTTCTCCTCGGCTTCTTCTTCCTTGGGGAAGGGGAAGCCGAACAGGCGCAGCAGCTCGCGCGCCTCGTCGTCGTTGGTCGCGGTGGTCGTGATGATCACGTCCATCCCGCGCGTCTTGTCGACCTTGTCGTAGCTGATCTCCGGGAAGATCAATTGCTCCTTGAGGCCGCACGCATAATTGCCGCGCCCGTCGAACGACTTCGGGTTGAGCCCGCGGAAATCGCGCACCCGAGGGAGCGCGATCGTCACGAAGCGGTCGAGGAACTCGTACATCCGCTCGCGGCGCAGCGTCACCTTGACGCCGATCGGCATGCCCTCGCGCAGCTTGAACTGCGCGATCGACTTCTTCGCCTTGGTCACCACCGGCTTCTGGCCGGCGATGAGCTCCATCTCGGCGGCGGCATTGGTGACGTGCTTCTTGTCCTGCGTCGCTTCGCCCACGCCCATGTTGAGCACGATCTTGTCGAGCCTCGGCACCTGCATCGCATTCTTGTAGCCGAACTTCTCCGTCATCGCCGCGACGATGCGGTCCTCATACTGCTGCCGCAGGCGCGGCTTGGTGCCATCAGCCACTGATCGTCTCCCCGGACTTCACGGCCACGCGGACCTTCTTGCC
>CAXSHP010000292.1:0-3347 GCA_964236935.1 uncultured Sphingomonadaceae bacterium | reverse complement strand
TCGACATCCCCGACGTCGCCGAGCAATATGTCCACCGCATCGGCCGCACCGCGCGCGCCGGTGCCACCGGCATCGCCCATGCGTTCGTCGCGCCCGAGGAGAAAGTCTCGATCCGCGACGTCGAGCGGCTCACCCGCGTCCAGCTGATCCCGGTGCCGCTGCCCGAGAACTTCAACGCCGAGAAGGCCAAGCTGCCCAAGCCCGCGGCCGGCGCGCGCGACGAGGAGCGCGGCTTCGGTGGCGGTCGGCGGGACTTCGGCCGTGGTGGCGGTCAGCGCCACGAGCGCGGTACAGCGCCACGCCATGATGCGCCGCGCCACGATGGTCCGCGGACCGAGCGTCCGCGTGACGACGCCGCGCCCGGCGGCGCGCCCAAGCGCCATTTTCGTCCGCGCGGACCGGTCGGCGCACATCGCGGCGCGGTATCCAAGTTCGGCGCGCGCTGAGCCCGCTTCCGCAGGCACGTCCGCTTTCGCTTGAAAGCGGGCGTGTTTGATCCGATATTGTCGGCGTGCGGCAGCTTCGCCGCGCCCTTGGAGAGTTTTTCGAAATGGCAAACTGGTCCGACCCACGCTCGACCGCCGCGCCGCGTACGATCGGCGTCGGGAGCCAGGCCGCATATGATGCGGGCCTCAGGTCCTACATGCTGTCGGTCTACAACTATATGGCGTCGGGGGTGCTGCTCACCGGCATCGTCGCGATGCTGTTCGCGCGTTCCGGCATGGCCGAGCAGGTGCTCGTCACGCCCCTGCGCTACCTGATCATCTTCGCCCCGCTGGCGTTCGTGATGGTGCTCAGCTTCGGCATCAACCGCCTGTCGACCGGTGCCGCGCAAGGCCTGTTCTGGGCGTTCGCGGTGGCGATGGGGCTGTCGCTGTCGTCGATCTTCTTGGTCTATACGGGCACGTCGATCGCAGAGACCTTCTTCGCGACCGCCGCCGCCTTTGCCGGGCTCAGCCTGTTCGGCTACACCACCAAGAAGGATCTGTCGGGCTTCGGCACCTTCCTGATCATGGGCGTGGTCGGGCTGCTGGTTGCAATGGTCGTCAACATGTTCCTGCAGTCGGGGCCGCTCGCGCTGATCATCAGCGGGCTCGGCGTGCTGATCTTCGCGGGGCTGACCGCCTACGACACGCAGAAGATCAAGAGCATCTACTTCCACGTCCAGGGGACGGACTTCGTCGGCAAGTCGGTGGTGATGGGCGCGCTGACGCTCTACCTCGATTTCGTCAACATGTTCACCTTCCTGCTCCAGTTCATGGGCGACCGCCGCTAAGGCATCGCCCGCGAGCGTAAGCACAGAGGCCCGGGGGAGCGATCCGCCGGGCCTTTTCGTCTTCAGCCCTCAACGCGGCTTACTCGATTAGAGCGAGATGACAGCAGCTTGAATCGTTCCCCCGCGAAGGCGGGGGTCCAGCCCCCGACAAACCGTCTTGGTCTGGTCTGGACCCCCGCCTCCGCGGGGGAACGAAGTGAGGCAAGCTGAAGTCACCAGGCTCTAAATCGTCGTCATCCCGGCGAAAGCCGGGATCCGCGGATGCGGGGCGACTGGAGCCGACAGCGGACGCCGTCCATGGATTCCGGCTCGCCGGAATGACGGTAGGTGCTTCAACCTGTTTGCAAATGAGGCTAGCCGGCCGCCATCAGGCCATCGTCGATCTCGTTGGCGCGCTTGAGCGCGGGGCGATCGGCGAGGCGGGCGTAATAGCGCTCGAACGCCGGGCGCTGCTCGATCGAGCCGAACTGCAGCCCGAAGCCGATTTGCGATCCGACATAGATATCCGCTGCCGAGAAGCGGCCACCGGCGAGATAGTCGCCGGACGAAACCGCCTGCTCGAGCCCATCCATCAGCTTCGCGAAGCTGCCATATCCGACCATCCCCTGCCTGTCCGGCGGCACGACGACACCGAGCGACTTGTCCGTGACGCCCGCTTCGATTGGACCGGCGGCGAAGAACAGCCAGCGGTAATAGGCTCCGCGCGCGGGATCGGCCGGCGGAGGCGCGAGCCCGGCGTCGGGGAATGCATCGGCGAGATAGGCACAGATCGCCGCTGTCTCCGTCACGACGACGCCACGGTGCGTGATCGCCGGCACCTTGCCTATCGGGTTGATCGCGAGCAGGTCCGCGTTCCGGGTTTTCATGTCGACGATCTCGGTGCGATAGGGCTGGCCGATTTCCTCAAGCATCCAGCGGACTATGCGTCCGCGCGACATCGGGCTGGTATAGAAAACGAGTTCGTCGCTCATGCGAGATGCTCCTTGAGGAAGGCGATCGTCCGGTCCCACGCCAATTTGGCGGCCGCCGCATCGTAGCGATCGGGCGCGGTATCGTTGTTGAACGCGTGGTTCGCGCCCGCATAGAAATAAGCATGGACCGGCACCTTGGCCGCCTGCAGCGCGGCGAGCCACGGCCGCCCGGTCGCGTTGACGCGTTCGTCGAGCCCGCCATAGTGGAGCAGCATCGCCGCGTGCACCTTGGCCGCCTCGGACGGATCGGGGGCGGGGCCGTAATAGGGCACCGCCGCGGCGAGCGCGGCCCCGGCCGCGACCGCCAGGCGGTTGGTCAGCGCGCCGCCCCAGCAGAAGCCGACCGCGCCGACCTTGCCCGTCGCACGCGGATCGGCCGCGAGCATCCGCACGCTTGCCACCGCATCGGCGGTCGTCTGCGCGAGATCGAGCGCGGCGATCATCGCGCGCGCTTTGTCTTCGTCGGCGGGGGTGCCGCCGGACGGGCTGAGGAAATCGGGCGCGACCGCGCGAAATCCAGCGAGCGCGATCCGCCGCGCGACATCACGGATATGGTCGTTGAGCCCGCGATTTTCATGGATGACGAGCACCGCGGGCAGCCGGCCGCCGTTCGCCGCCGCCGGCACCGCGCGATAACCGGTCAGCGTCCGCCCCGGGGCGGTCGTCCAGCGGATGGTCGTGGTGCGCACGCGCTTGTCGTCAGGCGCGACGATCGCGGCCGTGGCGGGGTCGGCGGCGATGCCGAGCAGCAGCGCCTGCGCGGCCGCGGCGCTGCCGGCGAGTTTGACGAGATCGGCCATGAACGCGCGCCGGTCATGATGCTCGTGGGTGAAGCGATCGTAGAGCGCGATTGCACGCCGGCGCAGATCGGGATCGGTCATGTCTGGTTCCTCTCGCGGCGGCAGTCTGCCGCATCGCGCGCGAGGAGAGAAGGAGGTTTCCCCTCCCCCGCGACCGGGAGAGGGGAAATCGTTCAGGCCTTGACCTCGGTCCCGGCCCTGCCGCGCTTCTTGGGACGCTTCGGCGCGGCCGGAGTGATCTCGAACGCGAGCGCCTCGTCCTTCAGATGCACCTTGACCTCGCCGCCGTGGACGAGCTTG
>CAXSHP010000291.1:0-3353 GCA_964236935.1 uncultured Sphingomonadaceae bacterium | reverse complement strand
CTCGATCTGCCGTCGGACCAGCGGAACCAGCCGCCGCCGCCGATCGATCCGGTCAAGAACAAGATCACCATCGACGACGCGAGCACGGTCTACTGGAACGGCACCCCGGTCGATCTGGTGACGCTGCGCCAATATCTCGATTTGACCAAGAACCAGGTTCCCGAGCCCGAGCTGCACCTCCAGCCGAACCCGAACACCCCGTACGACATCGTCGACCGGGTGCTCGCGGTGACCAAGAAGGCGCAGGTCGAGAAGATGGGTTTCGTCGGCAACGAGGCCTATGCGAGCTTCTGACGCGCAGCACAGGCGATGAACGAGGGCGGGCCGCGGGGCTCGCCCCTTTTTTTGATCGCATTGCTGCCGTCCCCGGACACGGAGCGTCTGAAACCAGGGGCGGGATACGTCGGCTTGGTCCTTTCCCCCGCGAAGGCGGAGGTTCAGACCGGGCGGAGATTCTCTGCTTGGGGCTGGGCCCCCGCCTTCGCGGGGGAACGAGGCGAGATATCGCAACTCATCACTCTTCTGAGCCGAATTCACTCGGATCGGACCACCCAGTTCCCCGGCGCAGGCCGGAGCCCGGCTGGGAGACTTGATCGGCGGGTCCCGAACCTCCACCACGGCCTTCCCCACTGGACCCCGGCCTTCGCCGGGGAACCGGATGGCCCGATCGGAATGAAGCAAACTCCAGAACGGGATGACACCAGCTTGTCGTTCCCCCGCGAAGGCGGGGGTCTAGCCCTAACAAACAGTCTTGTCCGATCTGGCCCCCGCCTTCGCGGGGGAACAAGCGAGGCAAGCTGAAGTCATCCGGCTCCAGGCTTGGCCTGCGCTGGGACGGAAGCGCATTCTGCACACCCGCGTAGGCCGCCGGTGTCGCGCCGCTGTTCGCCGATCACTTCGTCCCAAGTTCCGTGAAGTCCACCCGGATGCGCACCCATGCGCCGACGATCGAGCGTCCGCCGATCCGCGGCGGCAGGACGAGGAACTGCCACGCCGCCTGGCGGATGGCGCGGGCCAGCCCCGACCCGGGCGGCGAATCGCCGAGTTCGCGGCAATTGTCGACGTGATACTTCTCCACCGTCTGGCACGCGATCATCCCCCAGCTGCCCTGCGGGGCGCCGCCGGCGGGCAGATAGGTGGCCAGCTCCGCATGGCTCGGCTCGCGATACCATTGGGCGTCGTAGAGCTGCTCGCCGCCGGGGCCCTCGCTCACCCCGCGGCTGGCGCCGGCGGCGGCCCCGGCCCCGGCCCCGCCGGGCTCGGCCAGGTGCGGCGACAGCTTCGAGATATCCGACGCGGCATATTCATCCCGGCTGAGCGTGATCATGCTCAACGGAGCGGTCGCCGCGCTCGCCGCCGGCTTGGGGAGCGGTACGCGCGCAGTGCGGCCGCCGGCGGGCTTGATCCTGGCGACCTTCCTCGCGCCTGCCACGCGTGGCTCCACCAAGCGCAGCAGGATCGGCTCGGGGCGTACGGCGGGCCGGGGGAGCAGCGCGGGTCCCAGCCTGAGCAGCATCGTCAGCAGCAGGATATTGGCCGCGAGCGCCAGCACGAAGGCAATGCCGCGACGGCGGAGCGAGGCGCGCTGCGTGTACGACGAATGCTGGTAGGACGCCGCGCGCATTGGCGGACCGACTACAGCGCGCGATCCCGCGCCGCAATGCAAGCCGGCTCAATGCTCGACGGAATCGCCGGTCGTCGAGCCCGGCTGGCCGGGATTGTAATTGACGCCGCCGGGGGTCAGACGATTCGTCACCGGGCGATCGACCAACGTGTAGATCGCCACCGTGAGCGTCAGCAAGGCCGTGGCGAGCACCACGAACAGCAGGGTCCGCCGCCTCGCCTTGCGCCCCGGATCCTGGCGGTCGTCGGATTCGGGCATGTCAAATTCCTTCGCGGTGCAGCATGGCAGGTTGCTTGCCGCGGGGAAAGTGCGCCGGGCTCGACTGGCGGCGTGATCGGGCCGGCGTGCCGCTGGCGTATCGCGATCGTATTGCGGATTCGCGTCTATGCCTCGAACTGGAGCCGCGCGAGCCGGGCGTAGAGACCGTTCCGGCTCGACAGGCTGGCGTGATCGCCCTGCTCGACGACGCGGCCCGCGTCCATCACGACGATCCGGTCGGCGGCGCGGACGGTGGCGAGGCGGTGGGCGATGACCATCGTCGTGCGCCCGGCCATGAGCCGCTCGAGTGCATCCTGGACGAGCCGCTCGCTTTCGGCATCGAGCGCGGAGGTCGCCTCGTCGAGCAGGAGCAGGGGCGCATCGCGCAGCAGCGCCCGCGCGATCGCGAGCCGCTGGCGCTGACCGCCCGACAGACGCGCCCCGCCCTCGCCGAGGAAGGTGTCGAGCCCGGCGGGCAGCGCGCGCAGGAAATCGGCCGCGTTCGCCGCCTCGGCCGCCGCCCACAGCGCAGCATCGTCGGCGGACCAATGGCCGTAGCGCAGATTGTCACGCGCGCTCGCGGCGAACATCACCGTCTCCTGCGGGACCATCGCGATCCGGGCGCGCACCGCCGCCGGATCGGCTTCGTTCACGGGCACGCCGTCGAGGCTGACGGTGCCGCTCTGGGGATCGTAGAAGCGCTGGGCGAGCTGGAGCAGGGTCGATTTGCCCGCGCCTGACGGGCCGACCACGGCGACCGTCTCGCCCGGCGCGATCGTCAGCGAGACATCGTCGAGCGCGGCGACCTCGGGCCGCGTCGGATAGCGGAACGTGACATGATCGAACGCCAGCCGGCCGCGCGCCGGCGCGGGCAGCGGCCGCGGACGAGCGGGCGCGCGGATCTCGGCGACTTCGCTCAGCAGCTCGCCGAGCCGCCCGGCGGCGCCCGCGCCGCGCAGCAGATCGCCGTATACCTCCGTCAGCGCGCCGAACGCGCCGGCGACGAAGCCGCCGGTCAGCACGAACGCCGCGATCGAGCCGCCGCTCATCCGCCCCCGCGCGACGTCGATCGTCCCTTCCCACAGCACGAACGTGATCGATCCGAAGATCAAGGCGATGACGATGCCGGTCATCAGCGCGCGCACCCTGATCCGCCGGCGCCCCGCGACGAAGACATGCTCGGCGGCCGCGCGGACGATCTTCATCGCGGCGAGCGTCTCGACCGCGAGCGCGCCGACATCGGCGACGCGATCCTGCGAGGTGCGGCTGAACGTGCGCACGCGCCGGCCGAGCACGATGATTGGGCCGACCACCAGCGGGATGCCGAGCAGCAGCATCGCGGCGAGCTTGGGTGACAGCGCGAACAGATAGACCAGCCCCCCGAGCCCGGTGAAGACGTTGCGCAGCGCGACCGATACGGTGGTGCCGACGATCTGCTCGATGATCGCGGTGTCGGCGGTCAGCCGCGAGG
>CAXSHP010000290.1:0-3369 GCA_964236935.1 uncultured Sphingomonadaceae bacterium | reverse complement strand
CGGCGCTCGCGGCGGGCAGCGAGTGGGATCTGGCGCAGGACCGCCGCTATGCGGGGATCAAGATCCCCGCGACCGAAAGCCTCAAGGATACGATCGCGCGCGTGCTGCCCTATTGGGACAGCCGCATCGCGCCCGAGCTCAAGGTGGGCAAGCGCGTGGTGATTTCGGCGCACGGCAATTCGCTGCGCGCGTTGGTCAAGCATCTCTCGAATATCCCCGACGCGGAGATCACCGCGCTCGAGATTCCGACCGGGCAGCCGATCGTCTACGAGCTCGACGACGAGTTGCAGGCGGTCGACCGCTATTATCTGTCCGAAAGATAGGATGATCGGCCTTCGGACTCCCCTCCCTTTTAGGGAGGGGTTGGGGGTAGGTGCGCGCGTCTGCGCGCCAAAAGACTCTCCAGCGGCGCGCACGAGGCGCCGAAGGGGGCATCGAGCCCCCTCCAGCGCCGGACCCACCCCTCGATCCCCTCCCTTTCAGGGAGGGGAATTGAAGGTCGATACGGCCAGGACGATGCTTCGCCGACCCAAGACATTGCCTCGCCGGCCTTGCGTCGCTAACCCCTCTTTTTGGCCGGGTCAGGACCGCGCATGGCAGCAAGCTCCCCCCTCGTCGGCATCATCATGGGCAGCAAATCCGACTGGGCGACGATGCGCCACGCCGCCGAGACGCTCGACGCGCTGGATGTGGCTTACGAAACCAGGGTCGTCTCGGCGCACCGGACCCCCGAGCGCCTCTATGATTATGCGCGTTCGGCGGCTGGGCGCGGGCTCACGGCGATCGTCGCCGGGGCGGGCGGCGCGGCGCATCTTCCCGGCATGACCGCGGCGATGACGCGGCTGCCGGTGCTCGGCGTGCCGATCGAATCGAGCGCGCTGAGCGGGCTCGACAGCCTGCTGTCGATCGTCCAGATGCCCGCCGGGATTCCGGTCGGGACGCTGGCGATCGGCAAGGCGGGAGCGATCAACGCCGCGCTGCTCGCCGCCGCGATCCTCGCGACGCACGACGACGCGCTCGGCGCGCGCCTCGACGCGTGGCGCGAACGGCAGACCGCGGACGTCGCCGAAGCGCCGGAATGATCGTTCCTCCCGGATCGACCATCGGCATATTGGGCGGCGGCCAGCTCGGCCGGATGCTCGCCATCGCGGCGGCACAGCTCGGCTATCGCTGCCATATCTATGCCCCCGAGCCGAGCGGCCCCGCCGCCGATGTCTCGGCCCGATGGACGTGCGGCGACTATGACGATGCGGCGGCGCTCGCCCGGTTCGCGCGCGAGGTCGCGGTCGTCACCTACGAATTCGAGAATGTCGCGGTCGCGGCGCTCGAGGCGCTCGCCGCGCAGGTGCTGGTGCGGCCGAACCCGCGCGCGCTGGCGATCGCGCAGGATCGGGTGACCGAGAAGGAGTTCGTCGCGGGGCGGGGCGCGCGGACCGTGCCATGGCGCGCGGTCGACGATGCCGCCGGGCTCGACGCCGCGGTCGCCGCGCTCGGCGCACCGGCGATCCTCAAGACGCGCCGGTTCGGTTACGACGGCAAGGGCCAGGCGCGCCTTGCTGCGCCCGCCGACGCCGGCGCTGCCTGGGCGGCGATCGGCGCACGGCCCGCGATTCTCGAAGGCATGGCCGATTTCGCGGCCGAATTCTCGATCCTGACGTGCCGCGGCGCCGATGGCGAGACGGTGCGCTGGCCGGCGCCCGCCAACGTCCATGTCGACGGCATCCTCGCCACTTCGTCGGTGCCGGCGGGGCCGCTGGTCGAGGCGCAGGCGGCGGAGGCGGCGGCGCTCGCCGCGCGCGTGGCCGAGGCGCTCGACCATGTCGGCGTGCTCGCGCTCGAATTCTTCGCCACCGCCGAGGGGCCATTGTTCAACGAGATGGCGCCGCGCGTCCACAATTCGGGGCATTGGACGATCGAGGGCGCGGTCACCAGCCAGTTCGAGAACCATATCCGCGCGGTGTGTGGCCTGCCGCTCGGATCGACCGTGCAGACCGGCGCGCGGATCGAGATGCGCAACCTGATCGGTACGGAGGCCGACGGCTGGGCTGCGATCCTCGCCGATCCGGCCGCCCGGCTCCACCTCTATGGCAAGGCCGAGCCACGGCCGGGGCGCAAGATGGGGCACGTCACGCGGGTGACGCGGTAGCCGTACCGCTCACCGTCATCCTCGTGGACGTCGGGATCCATGGATGGCGTCCGGACAGATTTGAAGCGCTCCGTATCCGTGGATCCCGGCTTTCGCCGGGATGACGGGGCGAGCTCAGGCCCGTGCGCCCTTCAGCGGCCAGCTGCCGAACACACCGGCGGTCACCGTCCCCTCGAGCGCGTCGCCGCTGATCACGGCCTTGCAGTCGAGCTCCATCGGCATCGGGATCTTGAGCGCCATCTTGAAGCTGATCGCGTCACCGTCGATCACGCCGTTCTCCACGTCGATCGAGCCGAGCGGACCCGAATTGGTGCCGGTGAAGCGCTTGCCGTCGCTCTTGAGCGTCATCACCGAGGCCTGCGGGCCCATCGGCGAGCTCACCGTGCAGTTCCACGCGCCATCCACTTTCGCCATGATCTTCTCCGTCAACGCCCGGCCTATCCGTCAGGGGGCGCGCGACACCTCCACCGGCAAGCCGACCGCGTCAAGCTGCGGCCGCACCGACGCGGCGTCGCCGACCACCACCCACACCAGCCGCGCCGGATCGATCGTATTGCGCGCGACCATATCGAGCTCGCCGGCGGTCATCGCGCGGTAGCGCGCCGGGAGGGTCTCGTAGAAGTCGTCGGGGCGGCCAAGCAACACGTTCTGCTGCATGCCCGCGAGGACGTCGTCGCCGCCCTCGAAGCTTCCCGGCAGCTCGCGGATGCTGCCGTTGACGGTGCGTTCGAGCTCGGCCGGCGAGACGCCCTGCGCGGTCAGGAAGTTGCGCATGTCGCCGAGCAGGGCCGTGATCGCCGGCCCGGTCTTGTCCGACTGGACCGGCGCGGTGACGAGATAGGGCACGCTCTCGAGCAGCCGCTTGGGCGAAGCGTTGACGCCGTAGGACCAGCTCTTGGTCTCGCGCAGGTCGAGGTTGAGCCGCGACAGGAAATCGCCGCCGAGCACGTCGTTCGCCGCGAGCAGGTCGACCAGGTCATCGCGCCCCTTGAGCGGCAGCAGCGCGCCCGCGAGAATGAACGACTGCGGCGAGCCGGGCCGATCGATCAACACGATCCGCGGGGTGACGTTCGGCAGCGTCGCCGGGAATGCCTTGACCCCCTTGGCGGTCGCCGGCGCGCGCCACGCGCCGAAGCTGCGCTCGAGCAGCGGCTTGATCTCGGCGAGTGGGCGATCGGCGACGACAAAGATCTGGGCGTTGTCGGGCCGCAGCCAGGCCGCAT
>CAXSHP010000289.1:0-3392 GCA_964236935.1 uncultured Sphingomonadaceae bacterium | reverse complement strand
CCCCGACGCCCGGCCCGGCACGCCGGAGTTCGACTTGTTTATCAAGGAAGTACGCAAGGAAATGACGGCCAAGTGCGGGCAGAAGTGCACCGCCATCCGCCGCGCCTTCGTCCCCGCCGCCTTTCTCGACGCGGCCGAGGCGGCGCTGGCGGAGCGGCTCGGCAAGGTCGTCGTCGGCGATCCGCAGGTCGAGGGCGTGACGATGGGACCGCTCGCCAACCTCGCGCAGCTCGACGACGTCCGCGCCAAGGCGCGCGAACTGGCCGGCGAGGCGAAGCTCGCGTTCGGCAGCATCGACGCGATCGACGCCAGGGGCGTCGAGCCCGGCACGGGCGCCTTCATCTCGCCGCTCCTGTTCCGCTCGGACGATCCCTGGAGCGCGAAGCTGATCCACGACATGGAGCCGTTCGGCCCGGTCTCGACGCTGATGCCGTATCGCGATCTCGACGACGCGATCGCGCTCGCCAACCGCGGCATGGGCTCGCTGGCGCTGTCGTTCTTCACTTATGATCCGGCGATCTCGCGCGCGTTCGTGCTCGGCGCCGCCGCCTATCACGGCCGCATCGTCATCATCGACCGCGACAGCGCGCGCGAATCGACCGGCCATGGCTCGCCGCTCCCCAACCTGATCCACGGCGGCCCCGGACGCGCCGGCGGCGGCGAGGAGATGGGCGGCATCCGCGGCGTCAGGCACCACATGCAGCGCTCGGCGTTGCAGGGCAGCCCGCGCCAGCTCGCGACAGTGATCGGCCGGTGGCTCCCCGGCGGCCCCCGGCACGAGGGCGACGTCCACCCGTTCCGCAAGCGCTTCGACGAGCTCGAGATCGGCTATACCCTCAGGACCGCTTCGCGCGTCGTCACGCTGGAGGATATCGAGAAGTTCGCGCGTTTCACCGGCGACCTGTTCTACGCGCACATGGACGAGGAGGCGGCCGCCGCGAATCCGTTCTTCCCGGGACGCGTGGCGCACGGCTATCTGATCCTGTCGTTCGCCGCCGGACTGTTCGTCGATCCCGCGCCGGGGCCGGTGCTCGCCAACACGGGGCTCGACAGCCTCCGCTTCGTCAAGCCGCTGTCGCCCGGCGAGGCCATGCAGGTGGCGCTCACCGTCAAGGCCAAGACAAAGCGGAACGACGACTATGGCGAGGTGCGCTGGGCCGCGGTGGTGACCGACGGCAGCGACGAGACCGTGGCGACCTACGACCTGCTGACCATGGTCGCGATCTGATCGGGGGCAGGCAAGCGGCCGTCATGCGCGAAATCGATTATGGTCCTGCCGACGCGCAGGCGCTGCGGGCGCTGCAGCGGGCTCGCCTCCAGGCCACGCTGGCGCACGCTCACGCCAATGTGCCGCATTATGCACAGGCGTTCGCGGCGGCCGGTGTCGTTTCGGAAGACCTCCGCTCGCTCGACGACATCGCCCGCTTCCCGTTCACCACCAAGGCCGATCTGCGCGCCAACTATCCGTTCGGCATGTTCGCAGTGCCGATGGACCGGGTGGCGCGGATCCACGCCTCGTCCGGCACCACCGGCCAGCCGACCGTCGTCGGCTACACGGCCGAGGACATCGCGACCTGGGGGAAGCTGGTCGCGCGCTCGATCCACGCCGGCGGCGGTCGCCCCGGCATGAAGGTCCACATCGCCTACGGCTACGGCCTGTTCACCGGCGGCCTTGGCGCGCATTACGGCGCCGAGGCGCTCGGCTGCGCCGTCATCCCGATGTCGGGCGGCCAGACCGAGCGGCAGGTCCAGCTCATCGGCGACTTCGCGCCCGAGGTGATCATGGGGACGCCGAGCTACATGCTGGCGATCCTCGACGAGTTCCGGCGGCAGGGGGTCGATCCCCGCAGCTCCTCGCTGCGCTACGGCATCTTCGGCGCCGAGCCATGGACCGAGGCCATGCGCGCGGAGATCGAGCAGGCGTTCGGCATCGCGGCGACCGACATCTACGGCCTGTCGGAGGTGATGGGACCGGGCGTGGCGCAGGAGATCGTCGGCGGCGCGCGCGGCCCGACCATCTGGGAGGATCATTTCCTCCCCGAGATCGTCGATCCCGCGACGGGTGCGGTGCTGCCCGACGGCGAGGAGGGCGAACTCGTCTTCACCTCGCTCACCAAGCAGGCATTCCCGGTCATCCGCTATCGCACGCGCGATCTCACGCGGCTGCTGCCCGGCGTCGACACGCCGATGCGCCGCATCGCCAAGATCACCGGACGCAGCGACGACATGCTGATCATCCGCGGCGTCAACGTCTTCCCGACCCAGATCGAGGAGCAACTCCTGAAATGCGATGCGCTGGCGCCGCACTTCATCATGGAGATCGTCCGCCCGGATCGCCTCGATCTGGTGAGCATCGACGTGGAGCGGCGGGATGGTGCCGAGGAGGCCGTCGCGCTCCACGAGGCCGGATTGCTCGAGGGATACATCAAGGATCGAGTCGGCATCACCGTGGTGACCCGCCTTCGCGAGACCGGAGCGCTGCCGCGATCGATCGGAAAATCGGATCGCGTCCGCGACCTTCGCCGTCAACGATGAGCCCGCTCGCCTGAACCGGTCCAGCTCGGCTTTTCCGCTCGCCTGCCCCGCGGATGGGCGTCATAATCGTCGTGATCGACCGGCACTTCAGGGAGGCTTCGAGTGACCACCGCAGGCTATCGTCCCGAGACCCTGGCGCTCCACGCGGGCTGGCGGTCCGATCCGGCGACCGGTGCGGTAGCGCCGCCGATCTATCAGACGACCTCCTACCAGTTCCGCGATACCGAACATGCGGCCAGCCTGTTCGCGCTGCAGGAGCTCGGCAACATCTATACCCGGATCGGCAATCCGACGACGGACATCCTCGAGCAGCGCGTCGCCGCGCTCGAGGGCGGCGCCGCGGCGCTGGCGGTCGCCTCGGGGCAAGCGGCTTCCGCCTATGCGGTCCAGAACCTCGCGCGGGTCGGCGACAATATCGTCAGCGGCACCGACCTGTACGGCGGCACCTACAATCTCTTCGCCAACACGCTGCGCGACATGGGGATCGAGGTCCGCTTCGTCGATCCGGCCGATCCTGCCGCCTTCGAGCGCGCGAGCGACGAGCGGACGCGTGCCTTCTATGTCGAGACGCTGCCGAATCCGAAGCTGGTCGTCTGCCCGATCGCCGAGATCGCGGCGGCCGGTCGCACCATCGGCATTCCGCTGATCGTCGACAACACCGCCGCCCCGCTCATCGCCCGTCCGCTCGATCACGGCGCCGCGATCGTCGTCTATTCGACGACCAAATATATCGGCGGCCACGGCACCTCGATCGGCGGCATGATCGTCGACGGCGGCAACTTCGACTGGTCGGCCTGGCCCCAGCGCCAGCCGCTGCTCAACACGCCCGATCCGAGCTACCATGGCGCGATCTGGAC
>CAXSHP010000288.1:0-3394 GCA_964236935.1 uncultured Sphingomonadaceae bacterium | reverse complement strand
GCCGAGACGCTGATGCCGCTGATCCTCGAGCTCGAGCGCGAATATCGCGCGGCGCAGCAGGATCCGGCGTTCGCCGTCGAGCTCGACTGGCTGATGACGCATTATGTCGGCCGGCCGAGCCCGCTTTATTACGCCGAGCGGCTGACCAGGACTTTGCGTGAGAGCGCCCCCGACGGCATGGGCGCGAAAATCTACCTCAAGCGCGACGAGCTCAACCATACCGGCGCGCACAAGATCAACAATTGCATCGGCCAGATCCTCCTCGCCGTCCGCATGGGCAAGACCCGGATCATCGCCGAGACCGGCGCGGGGCAGCACGGCGTCGCCACCGCCACCGTCGCCGCACGCTTCGGCCTGCCGTGCACGATCTTCATGGGCGCGCGCGATACGGTCCGCCAGCAGCCCAACGTGTTCCGGATGAAGCTGCTCGGCGCCGAGGTCCGTTCGGTGTCGAGCGGATCGCAGACGCTCAAGGATGCGATGAACGAGGCGCTGCGCGACTGGGTCGCCAACGTCCACGACACCTTCTACATCATCGGCACCGCGGCGGGGCCGCACCCCTATCCCGAGCTGGTGCGCGATTTCCAGTCGGTGATCGGCAAGGAAACGCGCGCGCAGATCATGGCCGCGGAGGGGCGCCTGCCCGACCTGCTGGTCGCGGCGATCGGCGGCGGATCGAACGCGATCGGGCTGTTCCACCCGTTCCTCGACGACGCCGACGTGGCGATGCTCGGGATCGAGGCGGCGGGGCTCGGGCTCGACACCGACAAGCATGCCGCGAGCCTCGCCGGCGGCGATCCCGGCGTGCTCCACGGCAACCGCACTTTCCTGCTCCAGGACGACGACGGCCAGATCACCGAGGCGCACAGCATCTCGGCCGGGCTCGACTATCCCGGGATCGGCCCCGAGCACAGCTGGCTGCACGAGATCGGCCGGGTCCGTTACGAGAGCGCGACCGACCAGGAAGCGCTCGACGCGTTCCAATTGCTGTGCCGCACCGAGGGGATCATCCCCGCGCTCGAGCCTTCGCACGCGCTGGCGGCGGTGGCGCGCAAGGCACGGGAGATGCGCGAGGACCAGATCATCGTCGCGAACCTGTGCGGACGGGGGGACAAGGACATCTTCACCGTGGCGGATGCACTCGGGGTGGAGATATGAGCGGCACCTGCCCTTCTCCCTCGAGGGGAGAAGGATACGAAGACTTGGCCGCACAGCGGCCTAGTCGCAGTTGGATGAGGGTGAGCGGCGCGGGGCGCCGCGCGATTGCCGTGCAATCGCACACCCCTCACCCAGCTTCGACTAGGCGGCGAAGCCGCCAAGTCTGCGCAACCCTCTCCCTCAAGGGGAGAGGGAGATGAGCGGCCGCCTCACCGCCACCTTCGCCGCCTGCGCCGACGCCGGCCGCGCAGCCCTCGTCGCGTTTGTCACCGGTGGCGACCCCTCCCCCGCGCTCACCCCGGCAATCCTCGATGCGCTGGTCGAGGGCGGTGCGGACGTGATCGAGCTCGGCATGCCGTTCACCGATCCGATGGCCGACGGGCCGGCGATCCAGCTCGGCAATCTGCGCTCGCTCGGCGCGGGAACGACGACCGCCAACCTGTTCACGATGGTCAGGGAATTCCGCGCGCGCCATGCCACGGTGCCGCTCGTGCTGATGGGCTATGCCAATCCGATGGTACGGCGCGGGCCGCGCTGGTTTGCCGAGCGGTGCAGCGAGGCGGGCGTCGACGGGGTGATCTGCGTCGACATTCCCGCCGAGGAGGACGACGCCTTGTTCCCACCGCTGCGCGAGGCCGGAGTCGACGTGATCCGCCTGGCCACGCCGACCACCGACGTCGCGCGGCTGCCCGCGGTGCTCGAGGGTGCGTCGGGATTTCTCTATTACGTCTCGGTCGCCGGGATCACCGGGCTCCAGCAGGCGGAACAGGCGAGCATCGCCAGCGCGGTGGCGCGGCTCAAGGCCGCCACCGAGCTGCCCGTCGCCGTCGGGTTCGGCGTGCGCACGCCGGCGCAGGCGGCGAACGTCGCGCGGGTGGCCGACGGCGTGGTGGTCGGCTCGGCGATCGTCGAGACGGTGGCGGCGGCCGCGGCGAAGGGCGACGATCCCGCCGCGGCGGTGCGCGGCTTCGTCGGTGAGCTGGCCGCGGCGGTGCGCGGCGCACGACGGGAGCAAGCGGCATGAGCTGGCTGACCAGGGTAAGGCAGAGCATCCCGTTCATCGCCAAGCGCGAGACGCCCGACAATCTCTGGCACAAGTGCGGCCAGTGCGGCGCGATGGTGTTCGTCAAGGAATTTGAGGAGAATCAGCGGGTCTGCCCGAAGTGCGAGCATCACGGGCGGATCGGCCCGGCGACCCGCTTCGCCCAGATCTTCGACGGCGCGACCTACACCTTGCTGCCCCGCCCGCAGGTGCGCGAGGACCCGCTCAAGTTCCGCGACCAGAAGAGCTATGCCGCGCGGCTCAAGGAAGCGCGCGCCAAGACCGGCGAGCAGGACGCGCTGGTGACCGGGCGCGGGCGGATCGAGGGGCTCAAGGCGGTCGTCGCGGTGCAGGACTTCGCCTTCATGGGCGGATCGATGGGGCTCGGCGTCGGCGCGGCGTTCGTCGCCGGGGTGCAGGCGGCGATCGCCGACCGGGCGCCCTACATCATCTTCACCGCGGCGGGCGGCGCGCGGATGCAGGAAGGCATCCTCTCGCTGATGCAGATGCCGCGCACGACCGTGGCGATCCAGCAGCTGCGCGAGGCGGGCCTGCCCTATATCGTGGTGATGACCGATCCGACTACCGGCGGCGTCACCGCCTCGTACGCGATGCTCGGCGACGTCCAGCTGGCCGAGCCGGGCGCGCTGATCGGCTTCGCCGGCCAGCGGGTGATCGAGAGCACGATCCGCGAGAAACTGCCCGAGGGCTTCCAGCGCGCCGAATATCTGCTCGATCACGGCATGCTCGACATGGTGGTTCACCGCCACAAGCTGCGCACGACGCTGGCGCGGCTGATCGGCTATCTGTGTAAAGTCGACGCCGGATAATATCCTGTTCCTCGGCGAAGGCCGCGGAGCAGTCCCATACCGATCCGCGCGGCGCGTTGCGCTATCGCGCACGATTACGTTGGGCTGGGCCCCGGCCTTCGCCGGGGAACGAAATGGTGTAAGGTCCCGCCATGGCCGATCACGCATTCTCGTCCGATCCCGCGGTCCAGCGGCAGCTCGACCGGCTCGCCACGCTGTCGCCTGGGCGCGACATCCTCGGGCTCGAACGCATCCGGCAATTGCTCGACCGGCTCGGCAATCCCGAAGAGGCGCTGCCTCCCGTGCTCCACGTTGCGGGCACCAACGGCAAGGGCTCGACCTGCGCCTTCCTGCGCGCGGCGATCGAGGCGGCGGGGCTCACGAC
>CAXSHP010000287.1:0-3474 GCA_964236935.1 uncultured Sphingomonadaceae bacterium | reverse complement strand
CGATCGACGACATGATCGTCCTGCAAGGACAGATCATGCGCGGCGAACGGCCGTCCCGCACCGCGCTCGTGGTGATGCATCCGGTGGGCGCTCCGGCCTATCTCCCGATCTTCGCGCAGATGGCGCGCGCCGGGCACCATATCCTCGCCTGCGCGTCGCGCTATTGGAACGGCGACGCCGCGTTGCAGATGGAGAATGTGCTGCTCGATCTGGCGGCGGTGGTGCGCGATGCGCGTGAGAAGCAAGGCTATGAGAAGATCGTGCTGCTCGGCTGGAGCGGCGGCGGATCGATCATGGCGGGCTTCCAGGCGGAGGCGGAAGCGCGTCGCATCACGCGCACCGCGGCGGGCGAGGAGACGCCGCTGGCCGACACGCCGTTGGTTGCGGCCGATGCGCTGATGCTGGTCGCGTCGCACCGCAGCCGCCATCATCTGCTTACCGGGCAGCTCGATGCCTCGATCGCCGACGAGGCCGCGCCCGACCGGCGCGATCCGGCGCTGAACCTATACGATCCGAACAATTCGGCGCAGCCGCCCTATGATGCGGAATTCATCGGACGCTATCGCGCCGCGCAGCTTGCACGCAATCGCCGGATCACCGCCTGGGCCAAGGAACGGCTGGCGGCACTCACGCAGACGAGCCGCGCGGATGAGGAGCATTGCTTCGTCGTCCAGGGCACGATGGCCGATCCGCGCTGGCTCGATCCCGCGATCGATCCCAACGACCGTCGCTCCGGCTGGACGTACTTGGGCGATCCGCGGATCGTGAACGACAGTCCGGTCGCGCTCGGGCGCTACACCTGCCTGCGCAGCTGGCTGTCCCAATGGAGCTTCGACGACGCGCAGGTCGATTCCGTCGAAGCGGGCGCGCGGATCAACGTGCCCAGCCTGATCGTCACGGCCAGCGCGGACGACGCGTGCCCGCCGAGCCATACGAAGGCGATGTTCGAGGCGCTCGCCGCCACCGACAAGCGGCAGATCACGATCGAAGGCGCCAATCACTATTTCAGCGGCCCCGACTCGCGCGCGCACCTCGACGAGGCTGCCAGGGTGATGACGGGCTGGCTCGACGAGCGGGGATTTGTCGGATGACCGATCTCACCGGAATCGTCGCGGCGGTGACGGGCGGTGCCAGCGGCATCGGCCGGGCCATCGTCGAGCGATTCGTTGCCGACGGCGCCCGTGTCATGATCGCCGACCTCGATGCCCCTGCCGGTGCCGCGCTCGCGGCAACGCTCGGCGACAGCTGCGCTTTCCGGCAGCTCGACGTCACCCGCGCCGAAGATTGGGCCGCGCTGCTTTCGCATATTCGCGAGCGGTTCGGCGATCTTTCGTGCCTGGTCAACAACGCCGGGATCAGCACAGCGGGATCGGTCGCCGACACGGCGGAGGCCGATTGGTCGCGAACCATGGCGGTCAACGCCACCGGCACCTTTTTGGGTTGTCAGGCCGGCGTTCTGGCGATGCGGGAAACCGGCGGTACGATCGTCAACATCGCCTCCGCGCGCGGGCAGCGGGCATCCTCGGGGCAGATCGCCTATTGCGCGTCCAAGGCGGCGATCCTGTCGCTGACGCGCAGCGTGGCGCTCCATTGCGGCGAGCATGGGATCGCGATCCGCTGCAACGCCGTCTGCCCCGGCATCGTCGACACGCCGATCCTCGACGAGACGCGGATCTTGCTGGGCGGCGGCGACGCGGCAGCGGCGCGGCTGGGCGCGATGCAGCCGATCGGGCGTCTGGGCCTGCCGTCCGAGATCGCCTCCATGGTCGCTTATCTTGCCTCGCCGGAGGCGGCGTTCGTCACCGGCGCGACGATCAATGTCGATGGCGGCTTCGCCATCCGCGACAGATAGGGGTTTCGATGATGCCGGAATTTCGGTTCCTCAATTGCTCGGTCGAGGCGGGCGGCGTGGCGACGGTGACGATGAACCGCCCCCCCGCCAATGCGGTCGATCGCGACATGTATATCGAGATGGCGGCGCTGTTCGGCGATCCCGATCGGATCGGCGGCGGCGTCCGTGCCATCGTCCTCGACGGCGCGGGACCGCATTTCTGCGCCGGCAACGATCTGGACGAATTCGCCACGATGACGCCCGACAACGGCACGGAGCGCATGTGGCGCGTGCGCGAGGCATTTTTCGCGATCCAGGATTGCGCGGTGCCGGTCGTTGGGGCGGTGCATGGCGCGGCGCTGGGCACCGGCCTCGCGATCGCGGCGTCGTGCGATATCGTGGTGGCGGCGGACGACGCGAAGTTCGGCCTCCCGGAACTTACGGTCGGGGTCATGGGCGGGGCGCGCCATCTCGCACGGATGGCGCCGGAACCGCTCGTCCGGCGGATGTTCTTCACCGGCGAGCCGATGCGGGCCGGTGACTTCCGCGATGCGGGGGGGAGCGTCGTCGTCTGTCCGCGCGCGGAACTGAAGGAGCGCGCCATGGGCCTGGCGCGGCGGATCGCCTCGTTCAGCCCGACCGCGGTTCGCCTCGCCAAGCAGATCCTGAACCGCGTCGAGGACATGGACCTCAAGTCCGGCTACGCGTTCGAGCAGCAATTCACCGTCCGGATGAGTGGCCATCCCGATTCCAAGGAAGCTCTCAAGGCCTTTTCGGAACGGCGCGATCCTGCCTACGAGCCCTTGTCCCCAGGTTGGCGGATTCCGGCCTGAGCAACTGCCCGCATGGGGCGCAGCGCGATGGCGTGAACGTCGCGACCGGCGGCCGGGTCTCGCTATGCCGTGCGTCGGGGATCACGATGAACCTTCGTCCACGACGCGGGGCGCGTAATGCTCGACCGCAACCCGAGTGCTACCTGGCGATCGCAGCCGCGTCATCACCGCGACGGCGGGAAACATGTCAAGCAGTCATAGTCCCGCCGCCGCGCGCGCCGATCGCGCGCCTGCGCGCAGGAACGCGTGATCGGAGCCTTGCAGGAACAGGGTGGCGCCCTTGGCCACCCATTCGGCGACGTCGGCATCCTTGGGCACGAACATCCCGACCGGCATTCCCGCGCGACCTCCCGCAGCGACGATCCGATCCACCGCCGCGATCACGCGCGGGTCCGAAGTGTCGTCCAGGTCCATCGCGACCGCCAGGTCCACGCGACCGACGAAGAGCGCATCAAGCCCGGCCGTCGCCGCGATTTCGTCGAGCTCGTCGAGCGCGGAGAGGTCTTCGATCTGCGCGATGACGACGCTGGTCGCCGCGCTGCGCCGGCGATGATCCGCAATCGTGGATTGTCCATAGCGCGCTGCCCGGCTCGATCCCGCATAGCCTCTTCCCCCGGGCCCGTAATGCGCCGTAGCCACCGCCGCCGTCGCCTCGGCCGCAGAGCGGATGTGCGGCAGCAGCACGCCGTCGGCGCCGCAATCCAGCGCGTTCAGGATATGCGCCGCGGCGCTCGTCGGCGGGCGGACGATGACGGGCAGCTGCGCCGCCCGCGCGGCCATGATGCACAGATCGATCTCCCGGCGGTCGAA
>CAXSHP010000286.1:0-3479 GCA_964236935.1 uncultured Sphingomonadaceae bacterium | reverse complement strand
CAGTTTCGCGTCGGCGACGTTGCCGTTGTCGAGACCGGAGCGGGACCGGCGGACGAGCGCGACGCGCTCGACGCGGCCTTGGCCAGCGTTGGGCAGGCACTGCGCGACACTGGCCCCGGCGCAAGCATCATGGCGGCGCATCGGGCGCTGCTCGAAGATCCCGAGCTGGTCGAAGCCGCCCGCGCGGGGATCGCGACCGGCGCCGGCGCCGGCCATGCCTGGCGGAGCGCCACCCGTGCGCAGGCCGATGCGATCCGGGCGACCGGCAACCCGCTGCTGATCGAGCGGATCGCCGATCTGCGCGATGTGGAGCGACAGGTCATCGCGTGTCTGTCGGGCGAGGCTGCTGCCGCCCCGCCGCTGCCCCGCGGCGGCATCCTGATCGCGGACGAGCTGCTGCCGTCGCAATTCCTCGCGCTCGACGTCGCGGAATTGTCCGGCATCTGCACCGCGCGCGGCGGCCCGACATCGCATGTCGCGATCCTCGCCGCTTCCTGCGGCGTGCCCATGCTCGTCGCCGCTGGCGCGGGCGTGCTCGACATCGCCGATGGGCAGCAGTTGATCCTCGATGCCGCCGCCGGGACGCTCGACAGCGCACCGGGGGCCGAGGCGCTCGCCGCCGCGCGCCGCGCGATCGAAGCCGCGGCCGGGCGCCGCACCGCCGACGCTCTGCACGCCGCCGCACCCTGCGCCATGGCCGATGGCGTGCGGATCGAGATTTTCGCCAACCTGGCTTCCGCGCCGGAGGCGGCGCGCGCGGTGACGGCGGGGGCGGAAGGGTGCGGGCTGCTGCGCACCGAATTCCTGTTTCTCGACCGCGCCGCCGCCCCGGACGAGGACGAGCAGCGCGCCGCCTATGCCGCGGTCGCCGCCGCGCTCGGGGGGCGGCCGCTGATCGTCCGCACGCTCGATATCGGCGGCGACAAGCCGGTGCCTTATTTGCCTTTCCCGCATGAGGACAATCCCGCGCTCGGCGCGCGCGGCGTCCGTCTCAGCCTCGCCCGTCCCGATCTGCTCGCGATCCAGTTTCGCGCCATCCTGCGTGGCGTTCCGGCCGCGCAGTGCCGCATCATGGTGCCGATGATCGTCGATCGGACCGAGTTCGCCGCGGTGCGATCGATCTTCGACGCGGCCATGCGCGATACCGGGGTCGACGCCCCGATCCCGCTGGGCGTGATGATCGAGACGCCTGCCGCCGCGCTGCTGGCGGAGAGCATCGCCGCCGACGCCGATTTCCTCTCGGTCGGCACCAACGACCTCACCCAATCTGCGCTGGCGGCCGATCGCGGCAATCCGGCGCTCGCCGGCAAGATCGACGCGCTTCATCCGGCCGTGCTGAAGCTGATCGCGGTCGCTGCCGAGGGAGCGCGTACCCACGGCCGATGGCTGGGCATTTGCGGCGGCGTTGCATCGGATCCGCTTGCGGCCGCGATATTGATCGGGCTCGGCGCGACGGAGCTTTCCGCCACCGCGGCGGCGATCCCCGCGCTGAAAGCGACGGTGCGCCGGCTTGATCGCGAGGCCTGCCGTGCGCTGGCTGACCGGGCGCTCGCGTGCGGCAGCGCCGAAGAGGTTCGCGCTCTGCTCAAGGATCTTGGCTGATGCGCTTGTCGCTCGATCGCCTCCAGCCGCTCGGCCGCGCGCTCATGCTGCCGATCGCGGTGCTGCCCATAGCCGGGCTGCTGCTGCGGCTCGGCCAGCCCGACATGCTCGACATCGCCTTCGTCGCGGCAGCGGGTGGGGCGATCTTCACCAATCTGGGTTTGCTGTTCGCAATCGGCGTCGCGGTCGGGCTGGCGCGCGAGAATCACGGCGCCGCGGGGCTTGCCGGCGCGGTGGCCTATCTCGTGGCGATCGAAGGGGCGAAGGCGCTGATCGCGGTGCCCCCCGACGTGCTCGCCGCTTTCGCCGACCAGGCGGCGCGCGATCTCGCGTCGGCCGCTTACAAGGCCAAGGAGCTCGCCAAGCTCAGCGTTCCCGCCGGCATCCTGGCAGGGCTGGTGTCGGGCTGGCTCTACAACCGCTACGCGACCATCACGACCCCCGAATATCTCGCCTTCTTCGGCGGTCGGCGCTTCGTGCCGATCGCGGCGGGATGCGCGGGAATCGTCGGTGCGCTGATCTTCGGGCTCGGCTTTCCGCTGCTCGAGGCCGGGATCGACACGCTCAGCCGCTGGGTGGTCAATGCGGGCGGGTTCGGGCTGTTCGTGTACGGCGTGCTCAACCGCTTGCTGATCGTTACCGGGCTGCACCACATCCTCAACAATCTCGCCTGGTTCATCCTCGGCGACTTCCACGGCGCCACCGGCGATCTGAACCGTTTCTTCAAGGGCGATCCGACCGCCGGCGCGTTCATGAGCGGCTTCTTTCCGGTGATGATGTTCGGATTGCCCGCCGCCTGCCTGGCGATGTACCGCGCCGCCCCGCCCGAGCGCCGCCGCGCGGTCGGCGGGATGCTGCTGTCGCTGGCGCTGACCTCGTTCCTGACCGGGGTGACCGAGCCGATCGAGTTCACCTTCATGTTCCTCGCGCCGGTCCTGTTCGTGCTCCACGCGGTGCTGACCGGCATCGCGATGGTGCTGATGGACGCGCTCGGGGTCCGCCTCGGCTTCGGTTTCTCGGCCGGCCTGTTCGATTATCTGCTCAACTTCGGCCTCGCGACCCGCCCGCTGCTGCTGCTGCCGGTCGGCGGCGCCTACTTCGCCGTCTATTATGCGGCGTTTCGCTATTGCATCGTGCGGTTCGACCTCAAGACCCCCGGACGCGACGACGCCGCCGTGCGGCGGACCAGCGCGGACGACACGAGCCGCGGCCGGCATTTCGTCGCGGCGCTCGGCGGCCGCGAAAATCTGGCCAAGGTCGACGCCTGCACGACGCGGCTGAGGCTTGAGCTCGTCGACGCCGCGGCGATCGACGAGGCGGAACTCACCGCGCTCGGCGCCCGCGGGGTGGTGAGACCGGGCGGCAAGGCGGTCCAGGTCGTGCTCGGCCCCGCCGCCGATCTGATCGCGGGCGAGATCCGCGACGCGTTGCGCCTGGCGACTTCGGCCGACGAGCCGCTGATGGCGGCGCTGGGCGGGGCAGCGAACATCGCCGGCCACGCGCGTCGCGCCGGGCGCCTGTGCGTCACCGTCAGACAGGCGGGTGGCGTCGACGTCGCGGCGCTGCTGCGGCTGGACGTTCGCGGAGTCGCCGTGGTGTCCGCGACGCAGGTGCAGCTTCTGACCGAACTCGATCTGACCGCGTGATGCCTTCGCGTCAGCGCTTCTGCTGCGCCCCGCTCGATGTCGCGGCGCCGGGTTGCCCCGGGTTGTAGTTGGCGCCGGCCGGCGTGAGCGTCCCCGTCGTCGGCCGGTTGACGAAGGTGTAGATCGACAGGCCCAGTCCGAACAGCGCGGTGGCAAGAATGAGGACCATGAGCACGCGCGCGGTGCCGCGGCAGCCGCGTCGGTTGTTCGCTTCGGTCATCGGGAATGTCC
>CAXSHP010000285.1:0-3490 GCA_964236935.1 uncultured Sphingomonadaceae bacterium | reverse complement strand
ACCGTCGCCTCGCTCGCGGCGACCTTCTGCGCGAGCGCGAGGTACATCGCGCTGTCGGGCTCGCCGCACGCCGGGCGGATCGCGGGGCGGGCGAGCTCGGCGATCAGCGCGACGCCGAAAGCGCTGTCGTCCGCGCCGCAGCGGAGCCGCGCCGGCTGGCCGTTGGCACGGCGGACGAGCGCGGGCGCGCCCTCGGCGCAGTCGACGACGATATCGCGGTGCGTGGCGTGCGCGATCTCGGAAATGTGTAAAATGCGGATTTTGTCGCGAGCGGACGGCTGGGTCGGATCGATCGAAGAGCAGTTCAGCCCCGCCCCCCTCAGCCACGGAGCAATCGCCGGAATTTGCCGCGCGAGCGCGTCGCTCAGTCCAATCATTCTCGGTGTCCCCCGACGCTCTGCTGCTGACGAGGGGCCTATCTTCCATTAACTATTAAATGGTTAATCCGGCGGTCGTTCATGTGGGCGCGGGCACGCGTTCTTCCTGTCCGGGGCGATCCGGCCGTTAATCATTTTCGAACGCGATTAAAGCGTGCGCCGGGGATGCCGTTATCCGGTTCGTGGCCGCCTGATCAAAGCAGGTCGCCTCTTTGAGCGGGAAAGGGATTTCGATGACTGTTATCAACACCAATTCGAGCGCTTTGCGCGCGCAGAACGGCTCGCGGATGGCCGGCAAGATGATGGACACCGCGACGGAGCGCCTGTCGACCGGCAAGCGCATCAACAGCGCCAAGGACGACGCCGCCGGCCTCGCCATCGCCTCGACGATGACCGCGTCGATCCGCAGCATGACCCAGGGCATCCGCAACGCCAACGACGGCATGTCGCTGGCGCAGACCGCCGAGGGATCGCTCGACGAGGTGAGCAGCATGCTCCAGCGCATCCGTGAACTCTCGGTGCAGAGCGCGAGCGGCACCTATTCGAACAGCGACCGCACGAATCTCCAGGCGGAGGTCACGCAGCTGACGGCACAGATCAACGACATCGCCACCGGTTCCACCTTCAACGGCAACGCGCTGTTCACCTACAGCGTCGATGCGGGCACGACGTTCTCGATCCAGACGGGTTCGCTCGCCGCCAACAAGGTCGACATCGTCACCGCCAAGCTCGACAAGATTCGTCTGGTCACTGGCGGCGCGGCGATCACCGCCTCCACCGGCGTGACGGCGGCGGCGGCGGCCACCGCGCTCGACATCAGCACCGCGACCAATGCGGTGGCGGCGATCACCACGCTCGACAATGCGCTGACGCAGGTCTCCACCGTCCGCTCGACGCTCGGCGCCTCGCAGAGCCGCCTGAGCTCGACCGTCAACAACCTGACCTCGAACGTCAACAACCTGACCGACGCGCGGTCGCGCATCGAGGATGCCGACTTCTCGGTCGAGACGACCAATCTCGCCAAGTCGCAGATCCTCAGCCAGGCGGCGACGGCGATGCTGGCGCAGGCCAACCAGAGCCAGAAGGACGTGCTCAACCTGCTTCGCTAAGGACTGGTCCCTCCTTGGCGAAACGGCCCCCGGCGCATTGCTCCCCCGCGCCGGGGGCCATTCTTTTATCGCTTGAGGCGCGCTCCCCGCGCGTCTTATCATAGCCCATGACCGGCTTCATTCCCGCGGCGACGCTCGTCCTGCTGCGCGAGCCCGACCATGCCGCGCCCGAGCTGCTGATGGTCGAGCGCGCGGCGATCATGGCCTTCGCCGGCGGCGCTCTGGTCTTTCCCGGCGGACGGGTCGATCCCGGCGACCGCGCCCTCGCCGCGCGCTTTCCCGCGCTCGACGCGGACGACGCCGCCGCCCGCATCGCCGCGATCCGCGAGACGCTCGAAGAAACCGGCATCGCCGTCGCGCTCGATCCCGCGCCCGACGCGCCCGCCGTCGCCGCGCTGCGTCAGGCGCTCGCCGCGGGGGAGGACTTCGGCGCCCTGCTCGGCACGGCCGGAATCGTGCCCGATCCGACGGCGCTGGTCGCGTTCGCGCGCTGGCGGCCCGATTTCCATCTCAAGCGCACGTTCGACACGCGCTTCTACCTCGCCCGGACGATGGCCGAAGCCGAACCGGTCGTGGATGGCACCGAGAACGTCACCGCTTTCTGGCGCAGCGCCGCGGACATCCTCGCCAGCGATGCGCGGGTCATCTTCCCGACCCGCCGCAACCTCGAACGCCTGGCCGGCTTCGCCTCGTTCGCGGCGGCGGCGGCCGACGCCGCGCTCCATCCGGTCGAGACGATCACGCCGTGGATCGAGCAGCGCGACGGCGAGGCGTGGCTGTGCATCCCCGCGGATGCCGGCTATCCGGTCACCGCCCAGCGCCACAGCGAGGTGCTGCGCGGCTGACTAGTCGCCCGCCGCGGCCCGCGCGCCAAGCGACAGCGTGCGCAGCCGGGCCGCGTCGGCGATCTCCTTGCCGAGCAGCTTGAGCGTCGCCTCGACCTTGGGGTCGACGCACTTGCCCTCGGGCGTGAACGCCGGCTCCATCGTATTGATCGCGACGCCCAGCGGCGTGTTCCAGCCGCGCAGCGCATGAACGATGCCCCGCAGCGCGGTCAGCGTCGTCACCGCGCCCTGCCAGCCCGCGCCGGTGGCGACCGCGCCGACCGGGCGGCCGTCGAAATAGGGGCGCTCGTCGCCGCGCATGTCTTCGGCATAGTCGAGCGCATTCTTGACCAGCCCTGAAATCCCGCCGTGATAGCCGGGCGAGCCGAGCAGGATGCCATCGGCGCGGCGCAGCTCCGCGACCAAGGCGGCCGCGTTGGCGGTGCGCTCGGGCCGCTCGGGCGCGTACATCGGCATCTCGAGCGCCAGGCCGCCGATCAGCAGCGTGCGCGCGCCATTTTCCTCGGCGCCGGCAAGCGCGACGAGCAGCGCCTTCTCGGTCGACGAGTTCGGCCGCAGCGTTCCCCCCAGAGCGACGACATAAGGCTGATGGGCGGCAGTGCCGTCGTTCGCTGAACTCATCGCGGGGATCTCATCCGATTCGGTGGGCCAAGGCTCGACGCTGATAGGGCCTGATCCAGGCGATGCGAAGCATCGATCGCTCAGGCGAGCTCGAACAGCCCGGCCGCGCCCATCCCGCCGGCGGTGCACATCGATACCACGACCCGCCGTGCGCCGCGCCGCCGGCCCTCGATCAGCGCATGGCCGATGAGGCGCGCGCCGCTCATCCCGAACGGGTGGCCGACCGCGATCGCGCCGCCATCGACATTGAACTTCGCGGGATCGATGCCGAGCTTGTCGCGGCAGTAGAGCACCTGGCTGGCGAACGCCTCGTTGATCTCCCACAGATCGATATCGTCGACCGTGAGCCCCGCCCGTTCGAGCAGTTTGGGCACCGCGAACACCGGGCCGATGCCCATCTCCTCGGGCGCGCAGCCGGCCACCTGGAAGCCGCGATAGAGGCCGAGGATCGGCAGGCCCTCGGCTTCGGCCGCCTTGCGCTCCATCACCACGCAGGCCGACGCCCCGTCGGACAGCTGGCTGGCATTGCCGGCGGTGA
>CAXSHP010000284.1:1710-3492 GCA_964236935.1 uncultured Sphingomonadaceae bacterium | reverse complement strand
CAAAGTCTCGCGGTCGAACGGCTTCATGACATATTCGTCGGCGCCGGCCTCGATCGCGGCGCGGATATGGGCGTCGCCATTCTCGGTGGTGCAGAAGACGACCTTGGGCCGATCCGCCATATTCTCCTCGCCGAGCGCGCGCAGGAATTCCATCCCGCTCATCACCGGCATGTTCCAATCGAGCAGCACCACGTCGGGCGCCCTGCCCTGGCAGAACGTCAGCGCCTCGCGGCCGTCGCCGGCTTCCTCGACCGCGAAGTCGAGCGTTTCAAGGATGTGTCGCGCGACCTTGCGGATCACTTTCGAATCGTCGACGACAAGGCAGGTTTTCATCAGGGCGACCTCGGTGCAGTGTATTCGAGCCAAATCTAGCGGCGCAAAGTAAGTTCGACGTTAACGAGCGATCATGCGTCGACCGCGATCGGGCCGGCGATCAGCGCCGCGGGATCGAGCAGCAGCACCGCCGCGCCGCCATGATCGAACATGCCGCGCCCGACGCGCGCCCAGCCGTCGCTGAGGCGCGTGCCGGTCGGTCGCGGCGCCTCGGCGACGGTGACGACGTCTTCGACCAGATCGACCAGCAGGCCGTAAAGGTGGCCATCGACCGTCACCACCACCGCTTCGGCGGGGATCGCCGAGCGCGGACAGGGCTCGAGCCCGAGCACGGCGAGCGGATCGATGATCGTGAGCGTGCGGCTGCGCAGCGCCGACAGGCCGAAGATATGGGGCGGCGCGAGCGGCACCGGCGTGACCGCATCGATCTCGACGACCGACTGGACCACGTCCGCGGGCAGCGCGATGCGCTGGCCGGCGATCCGCGCGATCAGAAACAGGGCTTCCATGTCAGCCTCTCTTGCTGTGCGAACGCAACGCCGCGAACAGGCGATCGCGATCGTAGCGATAGATCGTAGCGTCGTCGGGCGCGGTCGCCTGGGGCACTTCGCGCAGGCGAATCACCTCGGCGCCGGCGACCGCGGGTACGTCGCCATGGCCTTCGCTGTCGATGACGACGGCCGCCTCGCTCTCGCCCGCCTCGCCGGTGAACGCGACGCGATAGCCGGCGGCTTCGACCAGCGGACGGAGCACCTCGCGCGTCCAGGGATCGGTCGCATTGCCGAGCAGACACAGCGGCCGGGCCTTCACCGACGGCGCGAAACCCGAGGCGAGATTGAACAGCCAATGCGAATCGATCAGCTCGACCTGGCGTCCATCGATCAGCACGACACCGCCGATCAGGCCGGGCACGGCGGCGGGGGCGATCTGCGGCGAGAGCGCGACGATGTCGATCACCTCGGCGATCGCATAAGCGAGCTCGGTCTGGCCGTCGTTGAGCCGCAAGATCCGCATATGGCCGCGCGAGGGCGGCGCGGCGCAGCCGATCAGTGGCAGGATGCGGCCGTCGAGCGACAGCCGCAACTGGCCCGCGGCGAACCGGATCGTATCGGCGGCGACATCCTCGATCCGCTCGACCACCGACAGATGGATCGCCTGGTCGTTCCCGTCGACCGCGCGGAACATCAAGGTCGGGATCGTATCGATCGTGGCTTCGCGCGGTTCGCTGCGGCGGTCCGCCGCCGGCGCCGAATCGGACAGGATCCCGGCAACCTGGGCGAAGCCGGCGGGATCGAGCAGCAGCATCGGGCGGCCGGTATCGGGCAGGCTGGTGCCGGCATAGATGCCCGTCGCCATGACCGCCGGCGCGGCGGGCTTCACCACCAGTTCCTCGTGATCGCAGACCAGCTCGACGGCCAAGGCATAAGGCTCGCCCCCCGCGGGTCGCAG
>CAXSHP010000284.1:463-1700 GCA_964236935.1 uncultured Sphingomonadaceae bacterium | reverse complement strand
AGCAGCACCAGCGTGGGCGGGCGCGACGGATTGTGACGTTCGACCCCGATCACGGCGGCGAGATCCGCCACCGGCACGCGGCGGTTGCGGATGCGCGCGATCGTCGCGCCGCCGGCGATCTGCTCGATCCGCACCTCGCTCGAGTTGGAACGGACGATCTCTTCGATCGCGGCCCGCGGAATGGCGAACTGCTGGTCGCCGACGACCACGGTCAGCGCAGGAATGATCGTCAGGGTCAGCGGCACCCGCAGCGTGAAGCGCGTGCCCGCGCCGAGCTGGCTGTTGATGTCGATCACCCCGCCGATCCGATCGATATTGGCGCGGACCACGTCCATCCCGACACCCCGGCCGGAGATCGAGGAGATTTCCTTGGCGGTCGAGAGTCCCGGCTCGAATACGAGCGCGAGCTTGCGCGCCGGAGCCAGGCTCTCTCCGGCCTCGGCGGTGATCAAGCCGACCGAGACCGCCTTGGCGACGAGGCGGTCGCCGTCGATGCCGCGGCCGTCGTCGCTGATCTCGATCAGGATCTGGTTGCCGGCCTGGCGCGCGCTGATGTTCAGCAGGCCGTTGGCCGGCTTGCCGGCGGCGGCGCGCTCCTCGGGCAATTCGACGCCGTGATCGATCGAATTGCGGACCATGTGGGTCAGCGGATCGCGGATCATCTCGATCATCTCGCGGTCGAGCTCGACATCGGCGCCCTCGACGATCAGCGTGACGTTCTTGCCGAGTTCCGCCGACAGATCGCGGACCATGCGCGGCAACGGCGCGAACAGATTTTCGATGCGCTGCATGCGCGTCCGGGTGATCGCGTCGCGGGTCTCGGCGACGCAGGTCGACAGACGCTCGAACGCGGCATCGACGAGCGGATCGGGCACGCGCTCGCGCAGCCGGTGCGACAGCTCGTTGCGGGCGAGCACCATGTCGGAGACGCCGCTCATCATCCGGTCGAGCAGCTCGACCGACAGGCGGATGCTGCGGATCGGCGCACGCGCCGCGGCGGCGACCTGGGCGGCCGGCGCGGCCGCGGCGGTGGTCGCGGCCGGCGCGGCCGACGGCGCGAGCGCGGCGATCAGCGCCTCGTCGCCGTCGTCGGGATAGACTTCGCCCGCATCGAGCGCCTCGACCATGTCGCCGATGCGATCGATGATCGCCAGCACCGCGCTGACCAGCGCCGCATCGGGCACCCGGGTCTCGGCGCGGACCTCGGCGAGCGCGCCTTCCGCGGCATGGCTCAGCT
>CAXSHP010000284.1:0-453 GCA_964236935.1 uncultured Sphingomonadaceae bacterium | reverse complement strand
GCGGCAGATCGAGGAAGCCGCAGCTGCCCTTGACGGTGTGGACGAAGCGGAAGATCGTATCGAGACGGGTACGATCGGCCGGTTCGGCTTCCCACGCGACCACCTCGCCGGCGAGCGGCGCCAATGTTTCGCGCGTTTCCGCAATGAATTCAGCGAGAAGCTCGTCCATCGACATCGTCCGATCGGATTGATCGGTCCGCTATCGACCTCCTATGGTAAAGATGGAGTTTACCCGCGGCCTTAACGCCGGGG
Source organism: uncultured Sphingomonadaceae bacterium (assembly GCA_964236935.1). Taxonomy (GTDB): domain Bacteria; phylum Pseudomonadota; class Alphaproteobacteria; order Sphingomonadales; family Sphingomonadaceae; genus Solisphingomonas. The sequence goes on along the minus strand of CAXSHP010000284.1, from coordinate 201 downwards.
TACGTCGGCCCCGAGCATCAGCACGCCGTCCTCGACCTCGGACACCATCACCGCGCCGCCGGCCTCCTTGGCCAAGGTGTGCGCCAACCACGCCGGGGCCGCGCGCGGGGTGATCGCCGCCGCGTCGAGCTCGCCGAGCAAGGCGGTGCGCAGCTCGGGATCGAGCACGAGGCGCGGCCCTTCGGCGCGGATCACGATCTC
>CAXSHP010000283.1:0-3534 GCA_964236935.1 uncultured Sphingomonadaceae bacterium | reverse complement strand
CCGATCTGTGGGGCCGCCGCATCCTCCACTGGACCGCGCACGCGCCGCTGATCCTCTCGTCGACCGATCTGATCTATCGCTCGGCGGTGCTCAACAGCCTCGCGCGCGGCGCCCGCCACCTCGATCGTGGCGCCGAGAAAGCCGCGCCCGGCCTGCCGCGCGTCGCGGCCTGGGCCGGCGTGATCGCCGCGGGGCTGCTGATGCCCGATGGCGACGCGCGCGTGCTGCGCGGCGAGGCCGGGCTCGCCCGCGCGCTCGGCCTGGCGGTCCACGCCGACGGCGGCATGGCGAGCCGCTCTCCGGCCGAGCTCGTCGCGCTGGTCGAACTCGTTGCCCAGCTGCGCGCGGTCTATGACGCGCGCCGCCGCGCATTGCCCGATTGCGCCGCCACCGCGGTCAACCTCGGCGTCCCGGCGCTGCTCGGGGCGACCCTCGGCGACGTCTGCCTGTCGAGCTGGCAAGGCGGCGGACCGCTCGATGCGCGCCGGATCGCGCTCGCCGTGGAGGCATCGGGCGTCCGCTCCCGCCCGCTGCGCCAGGCCCGCGAATGGGGTTATCAGCGCCTCGCCGGCGGCGCGACGATCGTTGTCGTCGATTGCGCGCCGCCGCCGGCCGCGCGGCTTGCCCGGGGCGGCTGCGCCTCGACCCTGGCGTTCGAGCTGTCGGACGGGCGGCACCGGCTGGTGGTCAATTGCGGCGGCGGAACGCGCCTCGCGCCCGGGCTCGCCGCCGCGCTGCGCACCACCGCGGCGCATTCCACCTTGGTCGTCGCCGATTCGAACTCGACCGCGATCCATGCGGACGGCTCGCTCGGCCGCGGCGTCGGCGAGGTCGCGCTCGAGCGGCGTGAGCCCGAGCGCGCCAGCCGGATCGAGGCGAGCCACGACGGCTATGTCCGCCGCTTCGGCTTCATCCACCGGCGCCAGCTGACGCTCGCCAGCGACGGGCGCGAACTGCGTGGCGAGGATATCCTCCTCCCCGCCGGCCAGCGCCGCACGCCGCTGGCGGTTTCGTTCGCGATCCGCTTCCATCTCGCGCCGGGGATCGATGCGAGCCCCACCGCCGACGGGCTCGGCGCGCTGCTACGCATCGCCGAGGGCGCATTGTGGCAATTCCGCTGTCGCGGCGGGACGCTGACGATCGACGACAGCCTGTCGATCGACGGGTTCGGCCGCGCGCATCCCGGCCGTCAGCTCGTCGTGCTCGGCGAAGCGCCCGCCGGCGGTGCGAGCGTCGCCTGGCTGCTCAGGCGCGTCGGATAGGACTTGCCTCCTTGCCGTTCCCCGGCAAAGGGGCGGCATGACCGATATCAAGATCACCCGCGCGCTCCTTTCGGTGTCCGACAAGACGGGCCTGACGGATCTCGCCCAAGCGCTCGTCGGCCACGGGATCGAACTCGTCTCGACCGGCGGCACCGCCAAGGCCCTGCGCGATGCCGGCCTCGCGGTGCGCGACGTGTCCGAGCTCACCGGCTTTCCCGAGATGATGGACGGCCGCGTCAAGACGCTCCATCCGATGATCCACGGCGGGCTCCTCGCGGTGCGCGACGATCCGGCGCACGCGGCGGCGATGGCCGAGCATGCGATCGGCGCGATCGATCTCGTCGTGGTCAATCTCTATCCGTTCGCGCAGACGGTGGCGAAGGGCGCGGCGCGCGACGAGGTGATCGAGAATATCGACATCGGCGGCCCGTCGATGGTCCGCTCGGCCGCGAAGAACCACGCGTTCGTGGCGATCGTCACCGACCCGGCCGATTATCCCGCCTTGATCGCCGAGCTCGCGGCCGGCGCGGGCGCGACCACGCTCGCCACCCGCCGCGCGCTCGCCGCCAAGGCCTTTGCCGCGACCGCCGCCTATGACAGCGCAATCGCCGCCTGGTTCGCCCCCATCGACCAGCAGCAGCATTTTCCCGATACGCTCACGATGGCGGGCCGCCTCGCCGCCACGCTGCGCTACGGCGAAAATCCACATCAATCGGCCGCGCTCTATCTCCCGCTTGGTCCGGCGGCGGCCGGCATCGCCCAGGCGGTCCAGGTCCAGGGCAAGGCGCTCAGCTACAACAATTACAATGACGCGGACGCCGCGCTCGAGCTGGCCGGCGAATTCCGCGAGGGCCCCCCGACGGTGGTGATCGTCAAGCATGCCAATCCGTGCGGCGTCGCCAGCGCGGGAACGCTGCTTGAGGCCTATCGCGCCGCACTCGCCTGCGACAGCGTGTCGGCGTTCGGCGGGATCATCGCGGTCAACCGCCCGCTCGACGGTCCGACCGCGGCGGCGATGGCGGAGATTTTCACCGAGGTCGTCGCCGCGCCCGACGCCGATGCCGAGGCTCGCGCGATCTTCGCCAAAAAGAAGAATCTGCGCCTGCTGCTGACCGGCGATCTCCCCGATCCGGCGCGCGCCGGCCAGCAGGTCAAGCTCATCGCCGGCGGCGTGCTGGTGCAGGATCGTGACAATGGCGGCATCACGCGCGACGCGCTGAAGCTGGTCACCCAGCGCGCCCCGACACCGCGCGAGCTCGACGATTGCCTGTTCGCCTGGACCGTCGCCAAGCACGTCAAATCGAACGCGATCGTCTATGCCAAGGACGGCGCCACCGCGGGCATCGGCGCGGGCCAGATGAATCGCCTCGAATCCGCGCGCATCGCCGCATGGAAGGCCAGGGACGCCGCCGCCAAGGCCGGTTGGGCGGAGCCGCGCACGATCGGCGCGGCGGTCGCTTCCGACGCCTTCTTCCCCTTCGCCGATGGCTTATTGGCTGCGGTAGAGGCGGGTGCGACCGCGGTGATCCAACCCGGCGGCTCGATCCGCGACGACGAGGTCATCGCCGCCGCCGACGCGGCGGGGCTGGCGATGCTGTTCACCGGAATGCGCCACTTCCGCCATTGAGGCGTCGTCGTCCGCCCCGGCGAACGCGTTCCCCCGCGAAGGCGGGGGTCCAGCCCGTAACAAAGAGTCTTGGTCTGGCCTGGACCCCCGCCTTCGCGGGGGAACAGGCGAGGCAAGCTGAAGTCATCAGGCTCTAATGAGAGCGGACGCCGTCCATGGATCCCGGCCTCCGCCGGGATGACGGCAAGGCGATGGGGTTCACCCCACCAGCCGCATCACCCCGGTCTCGGGATCGGTGATCCCCTCCCAGATCATCGTCCCCGCGACATAGACGATCACCACGAGGCCGATATAGGCGATCCAGCGGTGGCGCTCGATCAGCCGGGCGATCCCGTTCGCCGCGACCCCCATCAGCGTCACCGACAGCGCCAGTCCGAAGAACAACACCATCGGATGGTCGCGCGCCGCGCCCGCCACCGCGAGCACATTGTCGAGGCTCATCGACAGATCGGCGAGCGCGACCTGGAACACCGCCTGGCGGAAGGTCTTGGGCTTCTTCGCCGCCGCCGCCGCAATCTCCTCCGCGCTGGCGTCGCCGGGCGCCTGGTCGGCATGGCGCAACTCGCGGAACAGCTTCCACGACACCCAGATCAGCATGAGCCCGCCGGCGAGCAGCAGCCCGACGACCTTGAGCAATTGCGTCGC